>DKNG01000121.1:7876-23281 GCA_002470185.1 Arcobacter sp. UBA7394
TTCTTATGAATATCTAAATTAATAACTCACTTTATGATACGTATTATTTGATTTTTTTCTTGTATTTAATCAAATAAATGTTCAATAATTACTGTTAAATCTTAGAGTAAAAAACTTTCAAGTTTTTTACTTATAAATAAAAAACTTGAAATTTTAGAGATATGTTAAAACAAAAATTAACTCTTTTTTAGATATAATCGCATTTACTTAGACAACCATATTTTAAGGCTAAAGATGCAAAAAACTGAGATGAACTTAGAAGAGTTAGCGTTAGCTCACTCTTTAACACTTGAAGAATTAGAAAATATTAAAGAAATTTTAGGAAGAGAACCAAACTATGTAGAAATTGGTATCTTCTCTGCTATGTGGTCTGAACATTGTTCTTACAAATCTAGTATGAAGTACTTAAAAGGCTTCCCAACTAAAGCTCCATGGGTTATCCAAGGTCCAGGAGAAAATGCTGGTGTTATTGATATTGGTGATGGATATGCTGCTGTATTCAAAATGGAATCGCACAATCACCCGTCATTTATTGAACCTTACCAAGGTGCTGCTACTGGTGTTGGTGGAATTATGAGAGATGTATTTACAATGGGAGCACGTCCTGTTGCATCTATGAACTTAATTCAATTCGCTGGAATTGAAGGGGATCACGAGACTGCTAAAAAACACAGATTCTTATTAAGAGGTGTTGTTGCTGGTATCGGTGGATACGGTAACTGTATGGGAGTTCCAACTATTGGTGGACAAACTAACTTTGAAGAGTGTTACGCAGGAAATAACTTAGTTAATGCATTTAACTTAGGTATTGCAAAAGCTGATGAAATCTTCTACGGAAAAGCTGAAGGTATTGGAAACCCAGTAATGTATGTTGGTTCTAAAACTGGTAGAGATGGATTAGGTGGTGCTGTAATGTCATCTGCTTCATTTACTGAAGATAATGAATCTAAAAGACCAACTGTACAAGTAGGTGATCCATTCACTGAAAAATTACTTTTAGAAGCTTGTTTAGAATTATTCAAAACTGATTTAATTGTTGGTATCCAAGATATGGGTGCTGCTGGACTTACTTCATCATCATTTGAGATGGCTGGAAGATCTGGTTCTGGTATGATCATGAACTTAGATAAAGTGCCTGCAAGAGAAGAAGGAATGACTCCTTACGACTTTATGTTATCTGAATCACAAGAAAGAATGCTTATTTGTGCTAAAAAAGGTAGCGAGCAAGCAATTATTGATATCTTTGAAAAATGGGAATTAGATGTTGCTGTAATTGGTGAAGTTACTAATACTGGAAACATGGAATTATTCTGGCATGGTGAAAAATGTGCAGAAGTACCTGTTCAACCTGTATCTGAACAATCTCCAATCTTAGATAGACCAGTTGCAAAACCTGCATATTTAGATGGTATTGAAGATATTGCTTTAGACAAAGAATTCTCTAACCAAGCTGTATTTGATGATTTATTCTCAGATATGGAAGTTGTAGATAAGTCTTGGGTTTATGACCAATACGATTCAATGGTACAAACTAATACTGTTAAAGGACCTGGTAAAAATGATGGTTCTGTAATCAGAATTAAAGAGACTGGTAAAGCATTAGCAATGTCTGCTGATTGTAATACTAGACAATGTTATATTAACCCTGAGTTAGGTGCATCTGCTGCTGTTATGGAAGCAGGAAGAAACGTAGCAATGACGGGAGCTACTCCTAAAGCTGTTACTGATTGTCTTAACTTTGGTAACCCACAAAACCCAGAAGTAATGTGGCAATTTGCTCAAGCTTGTGAAGGTATTAAATCTGCTTGTAGAGAATTAAATACTCCTGTAATTGGTGGAAATGTATCTTTATACAACGAAACTAATGGTGTTGGTGTTTTCCCAACTCCTGCAATTGCAACAGTTGGTGTTAATGATGATGCAAATAAAGTATTACCTTCTTGTGTTCAAGAAAATGGAAACATCTTATATATCTTAGGTGAAACTAAGTCTGAGTTCGGTGGATCTTTATACATGAAAAAAATGTATGACACAGTAGCTGGTGCTCACCCAGAAGTTGACTTCAAAAAAGAGTTAACATTATGGAATACAGTAATCGAAGCTAACAAACAAGATTTATTAAAATCTGCAAAAGATGTTAATGTTGGTGGTATCGCTATTGCATTAGCTAAAATGGCTGTTGTTGGTCAAAAAGGTGTTGAAGCTAACATTTCTTTAGAAGAATCAAAAGATATTTTCTCTGAGTCTTTATCTAGAGCAATTGTAGAAGTTCATCCTTCAAATGTAGAAGCATTCGAAGCTTTAGCATCATCTCAAAATATTGAACATGTTGCTATTGGTGCAGTTAATGGAGATAAAATTTCTATTAATGATATTTATAAAGAATTATCTTCTGCATCTGATGTATATTTCAATAAGTTCAAACAAGTGATTGAACAAGATTTATAGTATCAATAATATTAAGAAGTTTTAAACTTCTTAATATTTATCTTATTTTTTTTCTAACTTAGATATTACTCTTTTTTCTACTTCTTTAAAATCTATACTTTCTTCATTTTTTTCAATAGAAGCTACAAGTTCATGTGCTCCATATCCGTATCCCATAGGTGTTAAATTTCCTGTATTATAATAAGCTGTTCTAGCATCTAACCAATCCCCAGTTTTTATATCTGCAATCCAGATCTTTGCATCTTTTTTCCAAGTGATTTTTTCTTCTTCAAACCATGTTAATGCACAACCAATATCATCAAAGTTATAGGCTTTTCCCGTGCTTGGATTAGATATTTGTACTGCATGATTTCTATAACTTAATACCATAACACAACGATCACAAGTATCTCTATCCCAGTTTACTTTTTTAATTCCAGTAGGATCTTTTTTTTCACAAGCAGTAAATGCAGTAATTATAATAGCAATAGCTAGTGTTGATTTTAAAATTTTTAACATAATATTCTCCGTTTATATTCGCTCGTCAGATATAACTTTTCCTAGATCCATATATACCTGTCTATTTACTATTTCTTTAACTTCATCTAATCTATGAGTTACAAAAAGTAAAATTTTTTCATCTTCGTTTTGTTTTAATAATCTATAAAAATCATCTCTAGCTTTAGGGTCAAGATTTGCTGTTGGTTCATCATATATAATGATATTACTTTTTTTAGCCAAAGAAATTGCAATTAGCATTTTTTGTTTCATACCACCACTTAGTTTGAAAAATGATTTATTTAAATTCCCAGTGATATCTAATTTCATCTCATTTGCATAATGCATAATTAGTTCTTTATCTACATCTGAACTTGTTTGAATATATTGCATTAATTCATTAAGACTTAATTTAATTGGAGGTGGAAGTTGAGGAACAAAACTTATATCTTTTAAAACCTCAGTTCTCTCTTTTATAGGGTCTAAACCATTAATACTTACATCACCTTCATCTGGATGATAATATCCAAGCATTGATCTAATAAGAGTAGTTTTACCTGCTCCATTAGGACCCATTAAAGCAATATAGTTGTTTTTCTCAAAATCAATACTTACATTATCTAATGATACGTGTTGACCGAATTTTTTTGTTAAATTTGAAACTTGAATCATACTAAACCTTTTAACCTAAAATCAAATTTTAATGCGTCAGCGTGACATACGTCAACACATCTTCCACATAAAGTACAATCAGCTCCAGTTACATACTGTTGTGTTATACCTTTTTCTTTTCTTTGTTCATCATATTTAGCTCTTGTTAGATCTAAAACTTGATTTTCAAAACATACATCATGACAAACCATACAGTGGTCACAATTGTCATTCCATTGAATTCTAGTAGCACTTACTTTCCCAATGTATCCATAAGTTGTTCCAATAGGACAAAGATATGTACACCAAGCTCTTCGTGCAAAAAATACTTCAATTAAAAATACAACTAATACCCAAGATAAAGCTACACTCCAACCATAAGCAATAAATCTACTTAAAATTCCAACAACATTAAAAGTTTCAAATACTAAATATCCACTTGTAAATGCCATGATCATAAACATAGCCCAAAAGATATGTCTTACTCTATGGTCAAGTTTTCTACTTTTAATGATTTTCTTTTTAACTAATGTATTATGTAATTTCTCACCTATTTCACTTATTATTCCATAAGGACATACCCATGAACAGTATGTCCTTCCACCAATTAATAAATATACTATTACAATAGTTGCAGTTCCTATTATCATATTTATAGGAAGATGGTATGTTGAAAGATATACTTGAATTGTTGTAAAAGGATCTATTAAATGAAAACCTAAAAATCTAGATCCATTTAATGTTCCTTCTAATGCTTGTATATCGATTGCAAAAGATAAGAAAAAAAGTAAGTGTATTAGTATTACTGATATCCATCTCTTAGATCTGAAACTAAGAAACTTTTTTCCTTCTTTTGTTGTATCTATAAATGTTGAGGCAAATGTTGTTTTGCCTATTGTTGCTCGTTGATTCCATTTATCCATTTTAATACTCCAGTATTAAGTATAAAATACTTATTGTTGCGCTGCTGCTTTATTTGCAAAATCCCCAATTTCATCTGCGAATTTTCTTAATTCTGGCTCTTCTAAATTAATTAATAAGCCTTTCATAATGTAGTTTTCTTTTCTACCTGCTTTAAAGTCAACTAAGTCTTTATAAATTTTTTCAGCACTTTGACCGATTAATTTAGGACCCATAAGTTTTTTACCATCTTGTTCTCCTGAACCATTAACACCATGGCAAGACGCACATTTACTTTTGTAAGCATTACTAACTGCAAATAAACTTGTATTTCCAACTTTAGCTTTTAAAGCTTTGATTTTGTCTGCTTCAATATCTTTTTCTTCAGGCATATTACTAGAAGCTTTTTTATTATCAAACATTTTTAAATCTTCAATAATATTTCCTGCTTCTCCACCTTGAAATGCAGGTCCAGTCATAAAAGTGCTTACCATTAAGACAATAACAATAATCGTTGCTATTGCAGCTATTATGTTTTTCATTTTATTTCCTTAACTCTTTTATTTGTTTATTAAATTCAAAAATTTCATTTGCAAGTTTTTGGATATTTTCATCATCCATTTTTTTCACTAAATCAGTCATTAAAACATTTGCTGTTTCATCAGTTTTAAATTTTTTGATACTATCAAAGATAAATTTTGAATCTTTATCTAATAATGATGGTCCAATAATTCCATTTGCATAATCATTGTGACAAGCTGAACATTTAACAATAAACTCTTTACTTAGACTTTTTACTAACATAGAAACTTCAACTTTTTCATATGGACTTCTTACATTCATATTTGCATCAATTTTATTTCTAGGTTTTTTCTCTGCTTCATCTTCTTTATCTTTATAATCAAAATAATAAGATTTATTTGTTTCTTCTACTTTTTCTTTTTCTGTTACCTTAATCTCTTTTGCATTGTCATTAGTAATAATTTCAATCTTAGGAGCTTGTTCACTACTTACAACTTTTGGCTTCTCTTTTACTTCTTCTTTATCTGAACATCCCGTAACTAATAGAGCAATTGCTGCAGTATTTATTAATATTTTTTTTATCATGATTTAATTCCTTTTATATAGTAGTCTTCATATGTAAGTCTTGGTTTTACAACAATTGCTGGTTCATTTGCTGGACATACTTCTTCACAAACTCCACACCCAATACAGCCTTCATAAATTTCTGGTTTTTTACCATTTGAAGCTTGTATCATAGAAATTGCACCTAATGGACTAGGAATTGGACACATATCTGCACATAAAGTACATTGTTTCCCTTCAAATCCATCAAGCTTATCTAACATATCTAGCTCTAATTGAGTGATGTTTCTTTGCTCATTTACAAAGTTATGTATTCTTTGACTATGACCTTTTGGTACTGGTGTATTAGTCATAGCAATACATTTATTTGGAAACTCTAATACTGCAATTCCCATTTTTATATCTTCTGGTTTCTCGCAGGCGTGGTCAAGTGCTCCACTTGGACAGGCTAATACACAAGGTACTGCTGAACATGCATAACATCCACGCTCTCTTGCATCTATATAAGGTGTTCCAATACCATGACCTTTTGCAAAATCAGCAAGTTTAATTGAGTGGTAAGGACATACTTGTAAACATTGACCACATTTAATACATAGTGCTAAAAATTCATCTTCACTAACAGCACCTGGAGGTCTTAATCTCATTTCTGCTTGAAGTGCATAGGGACTAATTGCAATCCCCCCTCCAAGAGTTAAGCCAAGGATTCCAAGTGTAGAGAATTTAATAAAATCTCTTCTGTCATTTTTTATTGATGCCATTGCTTATCCTTTATAATTTAAGCTTTGGTTGCTTATCTTCGATTAGAAAGATTGGTTCACTAAATGGCGCTAGTTTTGCTAGGAAATTTAATAATGATATTACAGGAGAGCCATAGAAGAATTTTACGTCTTTATTATATACCCATAATTGATCTGCATATTGATATACTTTATGTGAAGTGTCACCAATATTATCCGCATCTCTATCAAAACCTTCATAATTATCCCAGTAATTACCAACTATTTCATTTTTATATGTATGAGCTCCTCTACTATCATTTACAATATCTTCAATATTTCCAAGAATTGTATTTCCTTTTAGTACATTGTTTTCACTAAGTGAGTGAAAATGTATAGCTTCAGAGTTATATAAAATTTGATTGTCTTCTATCCAGTTTTTTGTATCAGGTTCAAATGGCGATCTATCAATATAAATACCTTGTGCACAATAAAGAACAGTATTATCTTTAAGTGTGAAGTTTGATACATCTTTTAAACCTATACCCATTCCTGTATTACCAAGTGAACTTTGAATAGTATTTCCAGTAGCAATTGTGTCTTTACTATACATAAAGAAAATACCAACAGAATTCATTTTATAAGTATTGTTTTTTACTATGTTTTTACCCGCATACATAAAGTGTAGTGAGTATCTATTTTGTTCTCCATAGTTCTCAGAAATCTCATTTCCATGAGAATACCAAACAACCATATCTCTTGATTTAATTAAACTATTTTTAAAAACTTTATTATTATGAGAATACCAAAGTCTTAAGCCATCACCTCTAAGTCCTAATTCAATATCTTTTGAAGAGATTTTATTATGTGAAACAATAGAGTTTTTAACCATTGATAAATCAATTCCAAATAATGTATCTTTAATTACGTTATTTGAAATTTCACACTGCTTAACTTTTTCAAGTTTAATAGCAGCATCAAGTTTATCGTGTCTATCTCCACTATTTGTAATAGTTAGGTTTTTGATAGTTACATAAGAACTATTAACTATAATTACAGTTCCTTCACCTTCACCATCAATAATAACTTCACCTTCCGTGCTTCCAATAATTGATAAAGGTTTATTAATTACAATCTTACCTTTATAAACTCCTGCAGGAAGTTTCAGAATTGAACCCTCTGGTGCATTATCAATTGCATTTTGTAAAACATTATTACTTGCAAAAGAAAAAGTAACAATACAAAGAATGGCTAATAATTTAAACATAATATTCACTTTTATTCTTAATTTTGGTTTGTTTCTTTCATAGCTTTTGATTTAGCTAAAAAGGCTAATAAACTTAATAGTCCAATAGCAACTAACATATAAAACCCTATTGTTGGATATGAATGTGTTGTAAATTGTGCAATTTTTCCATCACCAAATACTGTTGGCATAAATGGTTTAATTTTAAAGGCACCCCAATCATGTAGATTGTGTCCGAACCAATAAAGCCAATATGAATAATCAGCTATAAATAGTACTGGTAGAGATGCTGGAATAATCATGAAATATGTAAGTATTTTTTTATTGAATAGAATAAAAAATACCATAATTAAAGATAATCCAAGTAGGGCATAAATACCAATTTCTCTCTCTAATTGTCCACCTCTCCACATAGGATCCATTCCTACATAGTGATTGATTGTATTCATCTCATGAACTTCACCAGAGAATCCATCAAAATGGAAATATACAGGAATTCCCTCAGGGAAAGCTTTCTTTGGATAATTTGGTGCTTCAAGTGAACATGACCAAATAGGTAATGATGCAACACCAATTTCAGCAGAGTGTTCAATCATTTGTTCTAAATCGTTATGGGCTTCTTCTGGAGTAGTTGTACTTTTGTATCTACCTTGATTGTAAAAGTTCCATACCTTAATAGCTAATGGTGATATTTCATCAGCTTTATCTTCGTGTATTTTATTTAATGTTCCATGAAACGCGATCATTGGAAAAGTAAATGATAGTGTTAATATAATTAACGCTAAAGTAGCAAATATTCTTGCTTTTATAAAACTAGGATGCATTTGTGTTTCCTTGTGAAAAGTTTTAAAATATAAACTCAAATTATAATTTATACTTTAAAACTTATTGTATTAGTAGAGTATCGGATTTTGTAGAATTTGTTGTTGACACCAATCAACAAAAAAGAAGAATAATTAAAATTCTTCTTTTTTTATTGTTTATGGTTTTTAGAATAAATTAGCGTTTTCGTCAATCCATTTTAAGTATTCGATAATATCTTTTGTTTCTTTCTCAGACATATCTTGATCTGGCATTTTAATTTTGAAGTAATCAATCATTCCTTTAACGTATGGTTCATCATACATTGTTTCAGGATGTTGAATAAATCTACTTACCCAATCTTCACCATTTTCATGTCTTTGTAGTACACCAGTTAAATCTGGACCTGATGATACTTTTCCAACAACGTGACAACCATTACATCCACCCTCAGCAAATGCAGTTTCACCACGTGCTGCTGCAGGACTTTGTTTAGTTGCAATTTTTCTAACAAGAGTATCTTTTGCTCTAATACCAACGTCAGCTGTTTTAACCATTAATTGCCAAATCATACCTTCGTGTAAAATAGCTTTTTCCATGTCACCAGCGGCAACAGCAGCGTCAGCTTTTTTCTTTTCAGCAGGAATTTGTCCATATTGATCAAATGCATCTGTTACTAAATCCGCAACTATTTTATGTTGATCAAAACCATTAGCTTTTAAGAATTTAACTACTGATTGGATAACAGAATCAGTCGCAGCATTTACAGCAACAGTCTTCTCATATTCAGCTTTTAATTCAGCAGGGCTCATTGTTTTCATTTTCATTTTTGTAGCAGAAACGTATTTCTTATTAGGGTCTTTAACCATTAAGTAACCCATCATCTCTAAGTGAAGAGCTGAACAGAACTCAGTACAATAGTAAGGGAAAACACCCTCAATATCAGCCGTAAATTCCATAGTAGTTGTTTCACCTGGCTCTAAAGAAGCATGTTGATCAAATCCACCAATAGTAAATCCATGAGTTTCATCTTGAGCTCTCTCTAGGTTAGTCATGTGCATAGTTACTAAATCACCTTTATTAACTGTGATTCTTTCAGGATTAATATGAGATCTAACTAATGTAGCATAAATAGTTACATGGTTTCCATCTCTCTCAATTCTTTCTTGACCTGCAAGAGTTTTACCGATATGTTGTTTACCAGTTTTAGAGTTTGTACCCATTTTATATCTAACATGTGGTTTAAGTTTTGACGCTCTAATACCAACAGCTTGGTGAGGTTCACCTAGTGGTAATGGCATATCAACTAATAAATCCATTGTTTTACCAGAAATATCAATTAACTGGTGATTTTGTGGGTGTAATGGACCAACATTTTGGAATCTATCAATTGCTAATTTATTTAATGCAATGATGTACTCACCTTGAGGATCTGAAGTTTTACCTTCCATACCAGCTAAGTGACCAATGTTGTAGTGTACATTTTCTTTATCTAAAACTTTTAAGTTTTTATAATCCCATTTAACAACTTGAGAATCTACATATAATGATGTATATACTTGTCCATCAACTGGAGAGTATTGTGTATGTAGAGGGCCAAGACCCAACTCTAATTGACCATGTAAAGATTTTTTCATATCTAAAATTGGAATACCATATGGATCTTTTCCAATGTATTCTTTATTGTCAATTTGTTTTTTAATTTTTTCAAACGAGTAAACAGATGCGTGAGTATCTAATTTACCACAAACAATCATATATTTCCCATCAGGAGAAACATCAACACCGTGAGGTGATTTTGGTTCTGGAATTAAGAATAAAGCTTCATTCTTAACTGCTACTTCAATAGGAATAATGTTGTGACCATTAACAACTTTTACGTTTTTAGGGTCTTTTGCAACTTCCGCAAGTTTTTGCCAGTTATATACGTGTAAGAAGTCAGTATCATTTCTTGACATACCAGCTTCATTTGGTGGGTTTCCAACTTCGATACCACCTGTATACATTTCTGTATTAAATGAGTTTGTAAATCCCCAACCGTAACTTGCACCTTTACCAGCATCACTTAAATCTTGGTGATATGGAGGCATTTCGATTGTATAAGAATCTTTTGGCATAATTCGACCGATTTTGTCATCGAATTTCCACATAGTAACCCCACCTCTGTATGATTCTTTATAATCATCAATTGCGTGGTATTCATTATCATAAGGTGCAGCATATTGAGATGCTTCGATAATGTATTCTGAATTTGGTGTGAAGAAAGCTCCACCATGGTTTGATTTAAATACTGGGTTTGGAACAATTTGTTTAGTTTCAAAATCCTCTAAATCAATAACGGCAATTCTTGGATTAGCTTTATCATTAATAGCTAACCATCTACCATCATATTTTCCATCTTTTTCTGAAAGTGCCGGGTGATGTGTATCTCCCCAGTTAATCTCTCTACCTCTAATATTACCTTGTCTTAAAACTTCAAGAGAGTCTTTATCATAACCATAACCTTGCCATGGCTCTGGTGTAAATACCCCAATATATTTTAAAATTCTCATAGATGGAACACCATAAACAATTACTTGTCCAGATTGACCACCAGAAGAGAAAATTACATACTCATCCTTCACCCCTGTAGGATTATATGTTTTTGCAGCTCTGATAACATCATTTTCTGTAAGACCTCTTTCTTTCATTACTTTTGAAAGGTCACTTGTAGCTGCAGAGGCAATTGTCGCAGAAAGTGCAGTTCCTAAAAGTACTGAAGAAAGCTTACTATATCGTTTATTCATCACTAAATCTCCTTTAATAGATTCATTAGATTAAGTTATACAAATTTTTCTAATATAGTGAAATTTTAGCACTTTGGGGGAGTCAAAAAGTTGATATATGTCAATTTGTGCGAAAAACTGTTAATTATTTGTTAATTATTAGTTAGATTGTGAGTTAATGATAAAATTTATCCTAAAATTATCATTTTATGTATTGTTTATTATTAAACAGTGATTAAATATCACCGTTTAATAATTGGATTAGACCTTTTTTTACTTCATTAAAACTAAGGATTCTTTGTCCTCTATTTATTTTTGAGTACTCTTTTGCATCTTCAATATTCTTGAATGTTGCTAAATCATCACCAGCTGGTGAAATAAGTCTACCTCCATAAACGTAAAATGCATACTTTGCATCAATAGGTTTTAATGTTTTATAATCAGTTACATACATATCTTTAATTCCATCTTTATCTTTAATGTCCATACTTGGCCATTTATATGGGTCATAATAGAACTCTAATAAAGATTTACTACTAATAAAGTATGCTTCTTTACCTTGTTTTGTAACAACTTTAGCAACCCATGCTGGGTCTTGATATACTTTAATCTTTCTAACTAATCCTCTTGTTTCTTTATCATAGTTCATTATTTCGCTAGCACTTAATGTTAATGTAGACATTAAACTAATTATTAAGATAAATAAAATATTTCTTTTCATAAATTTCCTTTAAACTAAATCTTTTTTTGCAAATATTGCATAACCAAATAATGCAAACATTAATCCTAATACAAATGGATATAACACTGATAATAAAACAAAAGTTGTTTGTTTTAATGAATCTAAAATGTAAAATGCAACTGGTCCCATAACTGTTAATTCTGGATCAAAAAGTGAAATTGCAGCAACTCTAAATATTTCCATTGGATTTAGAAGTGCAATAGTAATAATAATACCTTCATCAATTCTACTTTGCATCATTAAAGAAATAAGAGCAATATCAATAAATGCTAAAAGAAAAATCCATACAAAAAATGAAATTCCAAGAGCTACTTCACTTGATTTTACAAATGATGATACGAAAAATGCAATTCCTAAAAATGCAGAAGATAGTGAGAATAATAATCCAGTATATAAAAAGAAAATATTCCACGGAATAGAAGCACCGATTAATGCACCATATATAATGGCAATAACCATAGCAAAAAATACAGGTAAAAATACAGTAATAAATCTACCTAAAATTTTACCCCAATAATATTGTCTTAATGAAATAGGGAAAGAAAGCATATACTCTAAAATATGATTATCTCTATCTCCAGAAATAGAACGTACTGTAGTAATCAAAATAAATATTGGCAAAATAACAATAGTTACTTGAATATACATAAGTAGTAATCTACTTAATCCACTAAAACCCATTACTTGTGATTGAGTAACTCCTGCAATAAAAAATAGTGCAATCATTCCCCCAAATACAAGCGAGTAAATTACAAACCATTTGGCTCTAATTGATTCTTTCAAATCAAGAAATGCAATTAATGATAAATTTTTCAAAATTATCCTTTGTTAGTTTAATAATGTTTTTATAGGTGCTATTTGAGAGATAGGCACAATAAAAAATTATAAATTCTTGTAAAATTGTATAACAATGAATAATATTGTCATTGTCTTTGGTCAATAAATTACAAAAAAATGATTTTTTTTTATATTTGTTTACCTTTTGTAAGGTTTTTTTCTAATAAATTTTATAATCAAACTATAAAAGCAATTTATAAATAAGAATTGAATATAATCGCGACATTAAAACTATCTATATACAAACAAGAAGGGCAATTGTTACATGAGAGCATTAATTAGTGTTAGTGATAAAAGTGGTGTAGAAAACTTTGCAAAAGAATTAGTTGCATTAGGTTATGAAATCATCTCAACTGGTGGTACATATAATAAATTAAAAGACGCAGGAATTGCAGTAATCGAAGCAAATGAAGTTACTAAATTTCCAGAGTGTTTCGAAGGTAGAGTAAAAACTCTTAACCCATATATCCATGGTGGAATCTTACATAGAAGAGACAAACAATCTCACTTAGATCAAGCAAAAGAACTTGGTGTTGAGGGAATTGATTTAGTATGTGTAAACCTTTACCCATTCAAAGCTACAATTGAAAAAACTGATGATTTCGAAGAAATTATTGAAAACATTGATATTGGTGGACCTGCTATGG
The DNA here is from genome assembly GCA_002470185.1 of Arcobacter sp. UBA7394. Taxonomy (GTDB): domain Bacteria; phylum Campylobacterota; class Campylobacteria; order Campylobacterales; family Arcobacteraceae; genus Poseidonibacter. The sequence goes on from DKNG01000121.1 coordinate 21,196, forward strand.
TTAGATCTGCTGCTAAAAACCATGACTCTGTAATTATTGTTACTGATGTTGTTGATTACGATGTTGTATTAAACAATCTTAAAAACGATACGAACACTGCTGAGTTCAGAAGAGATATGATGATTAAAGCTTATGAGCACACTGCTGCTTATGACTCAATGATTGCTAACTACATGAACAAAAGATTCAACAACGGTATGGGTGCTAAACAATTTATCGTTGGTGAAAAAGTATTTGATACTAGATATGGTGAAAACCCACATCAAAAAGGTGCATTATACGAATTCGATAAGCACTTATCAAATAAATTCATCACATTAAAAGGTGAAGCATCATTTAACAATATGGGTGATATCTCTGGAGCTGCAAAAATTGCATCTGCTTTTGGTGATGATAACGCTGTATGTATTGTAAAACATGGTAACCCTTGTGGATTTGCTATTAAAGATACATTATTAGAATCTTACGAGCAAGCATTAAGATGTGACCCAATTTCTGCATTTGGTGGAGTTGTTGCTGTTAATGGTATCGTTGATTTAGACTTAGCTGTTAAAATGAATGAAATCTTCTTAGAAGTTGTATTCGCTGCTGATTTCACAGAAGAAGCAGAAGCTGAATTAAACAAGAAGAAAAGAATCAAGTTATTCAAACAAGGTACAACTAAGTTAGAAATGGCAAATGATGACTTTAACTTCAAAATTGTTGATGGTGGATTTGTATACCAAGACGCTGATAAAGTAGAAGCGAACGAAGTTGCTAACTCTGAGTTAAAATCAACTAGAGAGGCATCTGCACAAGAGAAAAAAGATATGGAAATTGCTTATAAAGTAGCTTCATTAACTAAATCTAATTGTGTTGTATATGTAAAAGATTCTGCAATGGTTGCTGTTGGTATGGGTATGACTTCTAGAGTAGATGCAGCAAAAGCAGCATTAAGAAAAGCAGAAGATTTAGGTATTGATGTAACTGGTGCTGCTTTAGCATCTGAAGCATTCTTCCCATTCAGAGATTCTATAGATGCTGCCGAAGCCGCTGGTGTTAAATGTGTAATCGAACCAGGTGGTTCTATTAGAGATGACGAAATTATAGAAGCTGCTAATGAATTTGGTATGGCGCTTTACTTTTCAAACAAAAGACACTTCCTACATTAATAAGATGAAAGATTGATTCTATAAAGAATCTTTCTTCATAACTCTGCGTTGCGAATCAAAAAGTATTCGGTCACTTACTAAATGTAAGCTCTCTCACACTTTTTGATTCACGCCTTGATTTCTTTTGAAATATCCTTCCTATAATCAACTTTTCTAGTTTCAGATTAATGTTGTAAATAATTTTTTTAATATTTAATTGCTTAAAAGACCAATATTAAGAAATATTGCATTTACTTTATATATAATAAAATTAACTACTATAAAGGATGATTTTGGAAAAACTACAATTAAAATTAAATAAGCTTGATGAATTATTTTGTGAATGGAAATTGGAATCAGATTTAAATGTTTTTTATTATTCAACAATTAAAATTATTTTATCTGATATGGCAAAAGAAGAATTAATTCCTACCTATTTGAGTAGTAAATTAAGTGATATTGAATGGAATGTTGATTCAATGTTTGGTGTTGATAATGGAAATGGGCATGATATTGACACTCATAGAACATGGGCACTTGGTGATATTACAACTCTTAGAGCAGAACTTAAACCGCAAAAATAAGTAAAAACCCTGCAACAAAAAAACTAATAGCTATAAACATATGATAACTCCTTTTCTTTATTATATGTTTTAAGCATAATATTTTTATGACAATGTCCCTAAATACAAAACTAATTAAGTGATTTTTATATACTATACTTGAAAATTAAATACAAAAGAACTCATAATGAAAGAATCTGATTTATATCTACCTCTAAAACAATATTTAGAATCACAAAACTATGAAGTTAAAGGTGAAGTTTGTGATTGCGATGTTGTTGCAGTGCGAGGTGATGAAGCTCCTGTAATAGTTGAGCTGAAACTTTCACTTAATCTTGATGTATTACTTCAAGGTGTAGATAGGCTTACTTTATCTTCTACTATATATATAGG
>DKNG01000230.1:0-253 GCA_002470185.1 Arcobacter sp. UBA7394
ATTGCTTCATTAGGTATTTTTTTTCTAAGTCTTTTTATCATTGCTCTAATATTTGTAAGATTTGTTTCTTCACCTTCCCATACATACTCTTCTATCTCTTCATAAGAAGCTACATGATGTAAGTTTTTTGAAAACAGTTCTAAGAAAAGTATCTCTTTTTTCGTAAGTTCAATTTCACTCTCATTTTCATATAAAACATGGTTTATAAAATCATATTTACACTCATCACTAAATTTCAGAAACTTTTTTTGTA
>DKNG01000230.1:391-4149 GCA_002470185.1 Arcobacter sp. UBA7394
TTTGAACTAATTATTATTGCAGGAGTATCTTTGTGATTAATTCTTAATAATTCTAAAAGTGAAATCCCATCAATATTAGGTACGTTTATATCTAATACAAAACAATTATAACCGTTTTCAAGGGCTTCAAGAGCATCATCACCATCTGTAAAAGTATCAACTTGATAGTTCTCTTTTTCTAGGGCATTTTTGATTACATTTAATAATCTTTCATTATCTTCTAATACTAAAATTTTCACTTTTTATTCTCCAAAACTATCTTAAATGAAGCACCATCATTTATATTTTCAACTTTTAATTTCCCATTCATTTTATCTTCAATAATCATTTTTGCCATATATAATCCAATACCATGCCCTGATTGTTTTGTTGAAAAATATGGCTTAAATATTTTATTTATATTTGAGGTTTTAATACCTCCAGCATTATCTTCAATCTTTACAATTAATTTATTTTTTTCATTGTAAAAATCGATATTTATATTTCTATTTTTTAAATCATTTTTTATCAATTCATCTTTTGCATTATTGATAATATTTAAAATTGATTGCATAAACTCATTTCTAAATCCTACTACATCTAGATTAGTATTTTCTTCAACATTTATATTTATATTAATGTAATTATACTTGATATTATGATTTACAATCTCCAACATAGACTCTATTGCTTCTTTTACATCAAATATTTTTTTCTTGTTTGAAGGAATTATAAAATTCTGGAAATCATTTATTGTTCTAGTCATATAATTTACTTGAGTCATTATATCTTTTACATAGGATTCATCTTCGCTAATACTGACATTAGAAGTATAAAAACTCTCTTGGGCAATTGTAGTTATTTCAACTAGTGGAGATTTCCATTGATGAGCAATTGATGAGAATATTTCTCCAATTTCTGCAAGTTTTGATTGCTGGATAATAAACTCTTTTTCTTTCTCTCTTTGCTCTTCTAGTTCTTTCTCTTTTGTAATATCTGTAAAAATTGTAACAATACCTGTTTTTTTAGTTTTACTATCACAATAAGAAGCTTGTTTTATAAAATAAATTCTTTTATCATTAGCTGAAATATTAAATTCAAATTGAGAATTGAGCTCGCTATTCTTTTTATATTTTTCCAAAATTCTATGAATAGTAATAGCTTTTTTATTTGTATGAAAAGAATCCAGTGAGTATCCATAAATTTCTAAAGAAGATAAATTTAAAAAATTACAAAACTTAGCATTAGAGTCAATAATTATTCCTTTTTCATCTTGCCAAAAAATTGGACTTTCAATTGCATTTAATAAAACAGAATCAAACTCAATTCTTTGTTTTAATTGATTTTCAGTGTGACGTCTTAGATAGATATTATGAATAAGCCCAATAATTAAAAGAATTAAAATAGGTGAAATAGTAAAAACAAAATTGATAAAGCCTCTATTTTTATCATAAAAAGTCATTCTTTTATTTACAATTTTATATTCATGGTCTAGATGATTTATTGCAAGTGTAAATTGATCTAGTTTTAAAGCATCAAAAACATAATATAAATCTTCATAGGTTTTAATTTTTGTATCTTTCGTTTTTAAAATATCTAAAGCCATAAGTCCAGATTTATTTCCAAAATCCTCTAAGTCAACAATATTCCCACCTGTTGCACCTTTTTTATTAAAAATAGAATCTGTAATAAAAACAGGAACTTTTGCATTTTTTATAAACTGAGCTATTTCTTTATTTTTATTTAGTTTTCCATTTGAGTCTTTATAAAATCTAACAAAAAGTATTGCCGAGTCTTCATGGAATTTATCAAACTTCTTTTCTAAACTTATTAAATCATCTTCTCTAAGATATATTAGTTTCTTTGAAAAACCAGACTCATTAAATAACTCTTTTATAAGTGGTTCAGTATGTTTTGCATTTAGACTTTTATCATTAACAATATAAATCTTTTTTATAGAAGGAATGATTTTTTGTATTAATTTAACATTACTTTTTAAATCTCTTTTTTCCAAAAGTGCTGATACTTTATTTTCTAAATTATATTTTAAAGTATTATCTTTATTATAGTTCTCAATACCTACTGCTAAAATTTGTTCATTTGTAAAAAACTCATCATAATAGTTTAAAACAAAATCATAGGCAAACCTGTCAATAGCAATAACTAAATCATATTTTCTCTTCTTGAGTTGAACTTTATATAGATTTTTTAGATTTTCATAATATTCATTAGAAGTTATTCTTTTTGAATCCATATATAATATATTTGTATCAATATTCTCTTTAGAACTCAAAGTTTTTTCTAAACCTTTAACAACACTATCACTCCATTCATATCCCTTATGATAAGAGTTAATAATTAAAATAGAGTTATTAGCAAGAATATATGTATTTAATAGAATTAGTAGTAAAAAAAGTTTTTTCATAGATTAATTATACAGAAAGTTTGATTTAATAAGGATGTCTTTTGACACCCTTATTATTTGTTAATTTGCTTTATAGAATTACAAACCCAAGTAATACTAAAGCTCCTAAATAAATAGCTCCAAATAAAGCTCCTAGTTTCCACCAAGTAGCTTGAGAAATATATCCTGCACCATACCAAATAGGTGATGGTCCTGTTGCATATGGAGTTATTATTCCCATTAGTCCTAAAGAACCTACTAATAATAAAGCTAATGGTTCAATCATACTTGCTGGTAATAAATTTGTTGCAACCCCTAAGAATAGCGGTAACAGTGCCACTGTATGAGCTGTTACACTTGCAAAGAAGTAGTGGAACAAGAAGAATAGAACCACTAATAAAATCACAATTGAAACTGGATCAAAGCTTACTAATCCCCCTGAGATTAAACCTGCTGCCCATTTTAAGAATCCAACTTTTTTAAGTCCTGATGCCATGGCAACTAAAGTAGCAAACCAAATGAAAACATTGATAGCACCTTTGTTAGTAATTACATCTTCCCAAGAGATTACATTTGTTAATACAAGTAATGATAATACGGCTAATGCAGCTGTTGTACCATTTACTCCAATTTGTTTACCAAAAATCCACATAACTAAAGCTAACATTCCAAGACCTAACATAATTAACTCTTTTTTTGTAATAGGTCCCATTGAAGCTAACTCTTTTGCAGCCCATGCTGGTGCTTCTGGTGAGCTTTTTTGTTCAGGTGGATATACAATATAAGTTAAAAATGGTACTAATAAAAATAGTGGAATCATAATAATTGATAAAGTAGAGAACCATTGTCCCCATTCAATTACTAATCCTGTACTTTTTTCAACTAATGATACAGCTAATAAATTTGGTGCTAAAGCTGTTAGGAACATAGAACTAGTTACACAAGTAGCAGCAATTGCAACCCATGAAATATAAGAACCTAATTTTCTTGGATTATTTTCAGGTGTTGAGTCAAACATCTGAGGAATATTAATAGCAATTGGGAAAATAGTCCCTGCACTTCTTGCAGTATTTGAAGGCATGAATGGTGATAAAATACCATCAGCAAATGCAACTGCATATCCTAAACCTAAAGATGTTTTACCAAGCATTTTTACTAGTAGTAAAGCAATTCTTTTTCCAAGTCCAGATTTTTTATATCCTAATGCAAACATAAATGCTGCAAAAATAAGCCAAATAACTCCATTTGAGAATCCACTTAAAGCCCAATCACGACTTGCTTTTGCAGTATCCCCTACTAAACCGAATGTTGCAGAAAATGCAACTCCTGTAAGACCAATTAAAGCCGCTGGAATTGGCTCTAAAATAAGCCCTAC
>DKNG01000070.1:0-1748 GCA_002470185.1 Arcobacter sp. UBA7394
TTTTGACCAAATCTTTTAATTACTGCATCTCTTGGTAAAATTAATGCTTCTTTTTTTGCATCTTTAGATAAAGATACTTTTGCTTGTTGACCATCAAATACAAAATTATTGTTAATATCTGCATTAAATTTAACTGGGAAAGTTCTAGTTAATTTATCTCCATTTGGAATAATTGCTGTTAATTTTGATTTGATTATTTGGTTTGAAACTTGAATATCATACATATCACCTTTTTTTAATCCATTTGCTACATTTAATGGTACATTAAAAATGAATTCAGCTTTTGAAGTATCTACTATTTTTGCAATAGCAGAACCTGCATTTGCCCATTCGCCTAAGTTAATATTTTTTTCTACAATTACACCTGAGAATGGTGCTTTAATTCTTTTTTTATCACTTTGAATTTGTAATTCTTTTAAGTTCGCTTTTAAAGCTTGAACATTGCTAGAAGATGAGTTTGATTTTAAAAGTGCATCATCATACTCTTTTTGAGTAATTGCTTTTGAAGCTAATAATTTTTTGTATCTATTATAATCTTTTGATGAATTTACAGATTCGTCTTTTGCAATTGAAAGATTTGCTTTAGAGGCTTTAATTTGTGCATTTAATAAGTCTGCATCAATTTGAACTAATACTTTGCCTTTTGATACTTTATCTCCAAGTTCAAAATTTATTGATTTTACAACACCTGAGTTTTGTGCTGCTAATACTGATTTTTTATCAAAATTTAAAGTTCCAACAAACTCTTGTAAAGGATTAACTTCACCTTTTACTATTTTAGTAGTTTCAACTAGTGAAGGTCCACCCATAGCAAATGCACTCAAACTTAATAATGCTGTTGCTACAATCTTTTTTATCATATTATATTCCTTATTTAACTATTTTATTTGTAATTTTATGCACAATAGGTGCAACTATTAATATTATTGGGAAGGCAAAAGCAAAGGCTTTTACAAAAGCTTCCATCCATTTCATAACAAATCCATCAACTATTCCTAAATTAATAAATGTAATTATCATACTCATCACAAAACTCATGAATAAAGACATACAAAAAGCAAATACTACATTTCTAAATTTAGATGGAATCATTTTTAACCTCAATTAACTTAAAAATAGTATCAATGAATTTTTCAAAATCAGCTCGAACATCAAAATTACTTTGACTCATTTTTCTAAGAGCTAATCCTTTTTGATAAGTTAAAATACCATCAGCTAAATCTAATGATTCTTCTTTTAATTCACCTTTTCCAATTCCCTCAGCAAATATTTTTACTAATTCACCTCTAAAGAATTCATTTTTATCACAGTTAAATTCTTGCATTGTTAAATTCTCTTCTGCTAAAACAATTGATAAAAACTCTTTATAACCATTAAAGTGTTTCATGTTTTCTTCAGAATCGTTCAGAACAAAATCAAAAAATAGTTCTATTTTTTCTCTAACAGTCGGTAACTTTTTCACTTCTTGAGTAAAAGCATTATGATGTTCTTCAATATGAATATTAATTATTTCAAAAATAATGTCTTCTTTATTATCGAAATATTCATATACAGTACCTTTTCCAATGCCCGCAGTTCTAGCAACTTCAGCCACTGTTAACTTCTTCATTCCTACATCATGTATTAAATCAGAACAAGCAAGAGCAACTTCTCTTCTCTTTTCTTCTTTGTTGACTTTTCTAGGACTCATAGCACTCCTTTCTTTTTATATATTAGATATAATATTTATTTTGACTGACCGTCGGTCA
>DKNG01000070.1:1858-2652 GCA_002470185.1 Arcobacter sp. UBA7394
AAAAAATGATAAGAAAAAATAGTGTGGAAAAAGTGGGATTTATAATAAATTTACAATTTTCTAATAATAGAGTTACTTACTCTATTTTAGTTTCATATCTACTCATGGTAAAATATATTTTACTATTTTGATAATAATTATTGAAAAGTACACTTTTATTCATTAAGATAAATAAAACTATCAAACAATAAAGGATTTTAAATGAAAAAAATTGTTATCTCTTCTTTACTTACTATTGGATTACTTTCAAGCGTAAATGCCTATGAATTAAATGGTAATTTAGGTGTAAAATGGACTGGATTCAAAACAGAAAAAAAAGCGCCAGTTTCTGGAACATTTAAAGATATAGCTTTAAATATCACTAAATCAGATGATTTATCAACTTTTCTAAAAAGTGCACAAGTACAAATTGCTAGTGCATCTTTTGATTCAAAAAATCCTTTTAGAGATAAAAACATTACAAGTACTCTATTCTCACTAGCTACTTCAAAAACAATTATGGGTTCAATCTCTAATGTTGATACAGCAAAAAATATGTTGACTTTAGATGTAACTATGAATGAAGTAACAAAACAAGTACCGATGAAATATGAAATGGTAAATGGGTCTATTGTTGCAAAGGGAACTATTGAAATTTTAGATTATGGTATGAAAAATTCATTTATGGCTTTTGCTAAAAAATGTGCTGGATTCCATCAAAACAAATCTTTTTCAGATGTAAATATAGAATTTACATTACCTTATAAATAAGAGTAAGCCTTAGGCTTCTCTTATTAAGAAGAACAAGAAAGTTG
>DKNG01000165.1:0-1889 GCA_002470185.1 Arcobacter sp. UBA7394
AATCAATCAAAATTTAAAACTCAAGAGATATTAGAGCAGATTAAATATGAAGATGAGCGAGATGATGAACATAAAGACCATGGGGATAGAAAAGAGACTTTAGATAAGAAGTATGAAGACTACTTTGATGATGGTTTTATTGAAATAGATGATTATGTATTAACAATTAACTCTTTTGAGAGAGATGGTAATTATTATGAAGCTTATCTAGGAATAGATGAAGGTTATTTAGAACAATCCCTTGATGATATTTATGGAACTATAATTATTTTAAATATTGTGATCTTTCTTATTCTTACTTTACTTGGCTATTTACTTATAAATAAGACTATTAATCCTTTGAAGTTAATCCTAGGAGAGCTTAAAACCTTACAAAATAGCGATGACTTATCAAAAAGGCTAAAAGAGCATAAATCAAAAGATGAATTTGAAGAGTTGATTATTACTTTTAATAAGATGTTAGAAAATGTAGAAAACAGTGTTGAGAATATAAAACAGTTCTCATCAGATGCTTCCCATGAACTAAAAACTCCACTTACTGTTATACAAGGGGAAATTGAACTAGTTAAAAATAAAGAAGCTAGTAAGGAAGAGTTAGAAGCTGTTATAAACAAAGTAGATAAAGAACAAAAGAAACTACAAGAGATTATAAAAAACTTCTTATTACTTTCAAGATTAGAAAAAGAGATTCAAAATAATAAGAAAGCATCGTTGGATAAGGTTCTATTTGAAGCAATAGAATTAAACCTAGATTTTATAGAAAAGAAGAATCTAGAGCTAATCTTAGAAATAGAAGAAGACTTAAGTGTAAACTTTGATGAGAAGTATTTAAGCATTGTAGTAAACAACTTACTTACTAATGCTATTAAGTATACACAAGAAGGTTATATAAAAATCCTTGCTAAAAAACAAAATAAAAATATACTCTTAGAAATAAATGATTCAGGTATAGGAATAAGTAAAGAAGATCAAAATAAAATCTTTGAGAGATTCTATAGAGTAGATAAGGCTAGAACTTCTATGAAAGATGGAATTGGTCTAGGGCTAGCAATTGTTAAAAAGATTTGTGAGAGATTTCAGTCTAGTATAAAAGTGCAAAGTGAAATAAATAAAGGAAGTACCTTTTCAATAAAGTTTAAAGCCTAAAAAAAATTTCGTAATTTTATTATTTACTTGATAAAAAGGCTAAATAGTGCTAACATATCTATTATATCTTTTGTATAAGGAGTTAATATGCTAGTTTTACAAATAGACGATATTAAAAAAATAATAGAAAAAATAGGTTTTAAACAATACTTCCTAAAACTAATAGATACTATTGAAGAAGACTATAAAGCTTGGCAAGACTTTGATAAGATGCCAAGAATTGCTACTCATGTAGATGGGGGAGTAATTGAACTTATGCCTATCTCAAATAAAAGTCAATATACATTCAAATATGTAAATGGACATCCAAAAAATCCAAAAGCAAGTAATAAACTAACAGTTATGGCAACAGGACAATTATCCGTAGTAGAAACTGGGGAACCTCTCATGTTTTCAGAAATGACAGTATTAACAGCGTTTAGAACTGCAGCAACTTCTGCATTAGCTGCTAAATACCTAGCACCTAAAGATTCGCAAGTTTTAGCAATTATTGGAAATGGAGCGCAAAGTGAGTTTCAATATCTAGCCTTTTCATATATCTTTGATATTAAAGAACTTAGATACTTTGATGTGGATTGTTTAGCAATGGAAAAAATGGCGCAGAATCTAAAACAATACGATGTGAAACTTACACCTTGTAAAGATGCTAAGCAGTGTGTAGAAGGTGCAGATATTATTACAACTGTAACAGCTGATAAAAAATACCAAACTATACTAACAAAGGACATGATTAAAAAAGATGT
>DKNG01000165.1:1982-2531 GCA_002470185.1 Arcobacter sp. UBA7394
CTTGTAAAAGATTCACATGTAGTCGTAGAGTTTTTAGAACAATCAAAAATAGAAGGGGAAATTCAACACCTAGGTGATGATTATGTATGTCCTGAACTTCATGAGATTGTTAATAAAGAAGTAGAACTTAATGTAAGTCGTGACGGAACTATTATTTTTGATTCTGTTGGATTTGCTTTACAAGACTATTCTGTTCTAAGATTAACTTATGAGTTAGCAAAAGAGCATGATATTGGAGTTGAATTAAATCTTATTCCCCATATGAGTGATGTTAAAGATTTATACTCATTAGTATAAAGGAGTCATTATGAAAGATTCATCAAGATTTATAAAAATTGTTGAGGTCTATTCTGATATAGCAGGAAGAAGAAAGGGCGCAGGGCTTGGAATAGATGCCCTTATGAAATCAAGCCAAAGCCTAAATTCTAGATATTTTAAAAAATACCCTGCTGAGGTAATCCTAGATGAGAACTCAAGCTTTAATGAAAATACACCATATTCAAATGCAAAATATATAGACAAAATATATCTAGTTACAAAAAGATTAGC
>DKNG01000165.1:2625-24699 GCA_002470185.1 Arcobacter sp. UBA7394
TTGTGCAGGAACAATGCACGGACTTAAAATGGCTCATCCAAATGATGAAATAGGTGTAGTTTATATAGATGCTCACGCTGATATTCACTCTCCATATACTTCACCATCTGGAAATATTCATGGAATGCCATTATCTGTTGTAACAAATTTGGATAATAAAGAATCTCAAATCAATCAATTAGATGAAGAAGAGATTAAATACTGGGAGAAATTAAAAGATATTGCAGGGGAGAAACCTTCAATAAAACCTGAGAATATAATCTTTTGTGCTTTAAGAGATTTTGAGAGAGCAGAAGAAACATTAATCCATAAACACAATATTAAAAAATACAATGCCAAAGATATTACATACTTAGGTGTAAAAACTGTAGTTGATGAGATTTTTAAAAAATTAGAGCATTGTAAATATATTTATGTCTCTTTTGATGTGGATAGTATTGATCCTTTATATTTACCCGGAACTGGAACACCAAGTGAAAACGGTCTAAGTTTTGAGCAAGCAATGCAATTAAATATGCAGCTTATAAAAAATGAAAAAGTTTGTTGTTGGGAAATTGCGGAGATAAATCCAAAATATGATGATGCAAACAGGGGAACAACTGCTATATTTAAAATATTAGAGCAGGTTACGAAGATGTTGATTAAAAACTATTGACTAATCAAGAGGCTTTGTGTTTAAAAGATTCTATTAACTTATCAGCCATCGCAATTAGTCTGTCTTCGTATGAAAGTATTAAGTCTTCTTTAGGAGTGAAGGCTAACCAATCTAAAACCTTAGCACCAATTGAGTGTGAGGTTTGTTCCATATACAATCTAGAAGTATAAAAACTGTGATTCATAAAATACTGGGTTGTGTTGTAGTTGATTAAAATTGAGCTTTTTTCTAGACTTTGTTTTCTAGGAGTTGAGTTTCTTTGTCCAAAAGGCCAATAATGATAAGCAACAAATCTTTCAGATACTTTCTCATGAACTTTGTTTTTTGTAAAGAGGTTATTTCTATCAGCTAAAATTACATAAGCATCAGCTTCTTCTATTTGTTTTAGGGTTTTATTCATATCGTCTTTGATTACACAATCAATTGGATATTCACCTTTTTTTTGAGTACAAGCCCTACATTGGGAACACTTAACAATTTGCATTTCTGAGTATTTTAATCTTACGGTTTGAATATTTAGTGAGTTAAAATAATCATTTAAGTACGTAATTACTTTATCCATATCATTATGATTGGATTCAGTACAATCTATAAAATTTATTATCATATAACACCTCATTGAAAATTATCAATTTATACTGTAATTATATTATGTTTTATTTTGCGAGAAAATAAAACTACACTTTATTTGAAACTTTTTTGTTTATTTGTGAAATAAATATGCAAAAAAGATATATTTATATTCTATACCCTTTGTATTACATTCGTATAACAAAATGAAGAAAAATAGAGAAAAAGATAATTTTAATATTATCTTATAAATAGAGAGTTTGCTAAGTTTTAGTCAAATTTATAGTTTATTTTACTCATGATTTGTTTATGCTTCCAACCTTAAATATCTTATGATATAATTCCGCTTATAAAACAAATAAGGTCCTCGTAAAATGGAAATGTCACAAATAAAGACACAAAAATTCATAATTAAATTTTTCCCTGAAATCATGATCAAGGGTACTTCTGCCAAAAGACAAATGGTAGCACAATTACATGGAAATATTCAAAAACTAACTAGAAAAATCTCTGAAGAAATTACTTCAAGAAAATTCTTTGATAAAATAGAAGTTGTATGTCCAATTGATGTAGTTACAGAAACTAGACAAGTATTATTAGAAACACCAGGTGTTGAACAAGTACTTGAAGCATTACAATTTGATAAAATCACTACAATTGACGAAATTAAAGTTATTGTAAATGAGCAAATGGCAAAAGAGATTCAAGGTAAAGCTTTTGTAGTAAGAGCTAAAAGATCTGGAACACACTCTTTTAAATCAACACAAATTGAACAAACTGTTGGTGGATATATGTTAAGTAGAAACAGTGGTTCTACTGTAGACTTACATAACCCAGAAGTAACTATTAGAATTGAGCTTGTTGATAACCAATTAAATATTATTACTCTTAAACACAAAGGTTTAGGTGGATTCCCATTAGGTACTCAAGGTGATATTTTATCATTAATGTCTGGTGGATTTGACTCAACAGTAGCTTCATACTTAACAATGAAAAGAGGTGTTAAAACACACTTTATTTTCTTTAACTTAGGTGGTGTTGCTCATGAGATTGGTGTTAAACAAGTAGCATTTTATTTATGGAATAAATTTGGTTCTTCTCATAAAGTATCATTTATTTCTGTACCTTTTGATGATGTAGTTACTGAAATCTTCAGATCTACTAGTGAATCATACATGGGTGTTACACTAAAAAGACTTATGTTAAAAGCAGCAGAAAAAATTGCTGATGAAATGAAAATTGATGCAGTTATGACAGGGGAAAGTGTTGCTCAAGTATCTTCTCAAACATTAAGAAACTTAGCTTTAATTGACCAAGCTACAAATAAATTAGTTTTAAGACCTTTATCAACTATGAATAAACCAGAAATTATGGATATTGCTAATCAAATTGGAACTAGAAGATTTGCAGAAACAATGCCTGAATATTGTGGTGTTATTTCTAAAAATCCTGTAACTCATGGCTCTTACGATAGAATGGAAAAAGAAGCTAAGAAATTTGATTATTCAGTACTAGATACAGCTGTTGAAAATGCAATTAAAACAGATGTTAATGACATTGTAAATGATATTGAAGAAATCGGTCAAATGGAAGTAGTAAGTGATCTTTCAAGTGGAAATTACACAGTAATTGATATTAGACAAAGTGATGATTGTATTGAAACTTCTTGTGAAACACTAAAAATTCCTTTCTACAAATTAAAAAATGAATTCAAAAAATTACCTCAAAACAAAGAATACTTATTCTATTGTGATAAAGGTATTTTAAGTCAATTACATGCACAGTATTTAAGAGATGCTGAAAACTGTAAGAATATTAAAGTTTATAGACCATAATAAAACAAATATTTCAAACAAAGATAATTTTAAATATCTTTGTTTGATTATGTAATAAATACTCTCATATCTACTAATAACACGTAAATAACATTGAATGTTAGCTTAAATTATCAAAAAATAATTAGTTCTAAAGCTAATAAAAACTAAAATTTAAATACATAGAAATAAAGGCAAAGAATGAAGAGCTTTTCAGCGATTGAAAAATGGTTAGATGGACACTCAATTGACAATTATGTCATTACAGATGATTTTAATATTATTGTTCATGGAAGTGTAAATTTAAATGGAAAACTTAATGATAAAAAACTGCCTGTAAAATTTAGACAAGTAAATGGTTATTTTGATATAAGTAATAATAGCCTTAATACTCTTGATGGATGTCCTGATACTGTTGGAAAAGATTTTAATTGTGCAAATAATGATTTAGATTCTTTAATGGGAGCACCTACTAAAGTTGGAGATTTTGATTGTTCAGGAAACAAACTAACAACTTTATCTTATTGCCCAAAAGAGGTAATAGGATTCTTCAACTGTTCAAATAATAGATTAACATCAATTAAAGGAAGTCCAAGATCTGTTAAGGGTTACTTTAAATGTTCAAACAATAGAATTGAGTCTTTAAAAGGTGGACCTAAATATATTACTTCTTATTTTGATTGTTCTAACAACTACATCAAAGAGTTAAATGGTGGACCAATTACAGTTGAACAAGACTATATTTGTAATGGTAACTCTATAAAAGACTTAGATGGAATAGCTGATAATATTGGTTGGGATTTAATCACTGATGTTAGATTAAATAAACTAGCCAACTCTTTTAATGAAGATGATAAATCATGGAAATATAAGGGTAAAGAAGTAATTGCTCATGTATATAAACCTGTAGTTGCTTTATCTTCAAAAGATGAAATTAACAGATGGTTATCAAAACATGAAATCAAAGGAACTACAATCCTTAGTGATAACTCTGTAAATGTTAAAGGAAGTGTAAAACTATCTGATAAACTTGCAAACTTCTCAAAACTACCTCTTAACTTTAATGAAGTAGATGGAGACTTTGATATTAGTAATAATGAATTAGTATCCCTTGAAGGTTGTCCAAAAGTTGTAACAGGAGATTTCTTAGCTTTTAAAAATGAATTAGTATCACTAAAAGGTGGCCCTAAAGAAGTAGGGGGAAGTTTTATTATTCTAAAGAATAACATCTCTTCTTTAAAACACTCACCATCTGTGGTAAAAGAAGATTTTATTTGCTCACACAATCAATTAAAAGATTTGGATGGATTAAATTCTGTACAAGGTTCTATTTTTACTAGTGTATTTATTCCAAGAATTAGATCTCAAAAATATGTATACAACTCTGTTACGACATATAAGTATCCAGGGGATACTATTTCTGAGTATTTAGACAAAATATATGTAACTTTAACTGATGAAGAAAAAATCTTTGAAAAAACAAAAGAAAATCTAAAAAATGCTATCACAAGATTAGTTGATACAAATAGTCTAAAGAAAGAGATGATTAACGATACTTTAATTAAGAATCTTGATAAGTATCATTTAGATGAGTTAAAACAAAAAGTAATGCTACTTAAAAATCCAAAACCTAGAAGTAAAGATGAATTAACTGAAAGTGATGTTCTAAAACTAGCTTTTGAGGTTGAACTGTAAGTTTTAATATAAAAGAAGTTGATTCTTCTTTTATATCTCTCTTGGAAGTGTAATTACAAATTTTGCACCTTCGTAATTTTCTTCATTAAATTTAAATCTACTATTTTTAGCTTTTATATTTCCTAACATAGAATCATTGATTATTTTATAAACAATATTTAATCCAAGTCCAATACCGTGAGATTTATGTTTTGTTGTGAAATATGGTTCAAATATCTTATGAATATTTTCTGTTTTAATTCCACCTGCATTGTCTTTGATAGTTAATACAATATTATCATGTTCATCTTTTTTTGTACAAATGAAAATATACTTTTTCCCTTCTATTTTATTTAAGGCTTCAATTGCATTATGAATGATATTTATCATAGCTTGGAATAGGCTATTTGCAAGGTTTGTAACCTCAATATCATCATCTAGATTTGTAATGATTAGTATGTCATTTTTTGATAAAATATAGTCTTCAGTGGTAATACATTTATTTATAAGTTCTGATAAATTAAAAGGTTTGATTTTATCTTTATATGTAAAATCTCTAAAATTATCTATAGTATTTGATAATTCATTTGTAGTTTTCATAATCATATCTATATTTGTTTCAAGCTCTTCTGCTTTGATTAAATCTAATTTGATATTTAGATGCATTCCTGAGGCACATGTAGAGATAACAGATAAAGGTTGTCTCCATTGGTGGGCTATATTACCAATCATTTCACCTAGCGCTGCCATTTTACTTTGTTCTACAATTTCTAGCTGTTGAGTTTGAACTTTTTCTTTTAAAGCAATTTCATTTTGTAATGCAGTATAAAGATTGTCATTTACAGCTTTTAATTCTTTATTTTTTAGAATAATTTCTTTATATAATTTTAGTTTATTAGTAAATTGATGATTATCAATAGGCTTAGTTAAATAATCAATTGCACCAATTTCAAAACCTTTTTGTTGAAATTCTTCTTCTTTAAATGCAGCAGTTAAAAATATTACTGGAATATCTTGAGTTTTAGGATTACTCTTTAAGTACTTTGCAGTTGCAAAACCATCAAGTCCTGGCATTTGAATATCTAATATAATTATATCAACATCATTTGTATATGTAATTTTTAGTGCATCTTCACCACTTGAGGCTAAAAGAAGTTCAACATTATCAATATATTCGTCTATTAAGTACTGTAAGGATATTCTATTTGCTTCTATATCATCAACAGCTAGTACAGTTATATTTTTCATTTTTTCCTCTTATAAATCTTATTTTTTTCATCTATTGTTAAATACTTTTCATTTTTATTTAATGATTCACTTTCCCCTAAAACTAAAAACCCATAGGAATCAAGGGACTCTTTGAATAAATCAAAGATTTTGTTTTTTAAATCTTTATCAAAATAAATTAGTACGTTTCTACAAAAAATCAATTGAAATTCATTTAGTTTTGCATCTAATGCTAAGTTGTGCCTAAAAAACAATATTTTGTCTTTTATCTCTTCATTTATTTCTACAAAATTATCATGATCAATAAAGTATTTGCTAAAACTTTCATCTCCGCCTGCTTGGTAATAATGCTTTAAAAATCTATTATAACTATCTTTTGAATATAGTCCATTTTCTGCATTTTTTAATATTACTTCATTTAAATCTGTTGCATATATTAAACTTCTATCTAATAATCCAAGCTCTTTTAAGAATATGGCTATAGAGTAGGGTTCTTCACCACTACTACATCCAGCACACCAAACTTTAATATCTAAGTAACTATCAAGTTTAGGTAGTATCTCATTTCTCAATAATTTAAATACTTTTGGATTTCTATAAAAGGTTGTAATATTAACAGAAATATTCAAAAACAAATCTTTAAAAATACTTTTATTACTTAAAATAATATTTTCAAAATCATGGAAACTATTAGGCTTTAAAGCTGTATAGAAAAGATGTATTCTTCTTTTTATATGTTTAATACTATATCCACTATAGTCATATCCATATTTATTATTAATTTTAATTAGAAATTTTTCAATTTGTTCTTGTGTAAAAAAATCGTCGCTTATATTAAATTTAATATATTTAATTATGTCATCAACTGATAAAACATCACTGTAATACTTTGTATTTATAGCATTTTCAAGCATTGCTTTTGCTTCACATTCACTAGGATCTTCAATAATTACAGAAGTATTATTTTGATGTAACAATTTTAAACTATCACTACCATCTGCACCATATCCAGAAACTAAAACACATAAAAGTTTATTCTTATAATCATTTGATAAAGACTCAAAAGCAGTACTTATTGATGGTTTAGAAAAATTTCTTTTTTCTTCATCAGTTAAGAAAACATATCCAGATATTGTTACTAAATGTTTGCCAGGAGGTGCAACATAAATTGTTGCTGGTTCAACTTTCATATCAGATTGAGCCTCTACTACTTTGTATTTATCTGTGTACTTTTGTAGTATTTGGCTTAGTGTACTTTTTTTATCTGCTTTTTGATGCATAATGATAAAAACTGAAATATCAGATTCAGGTAATTCTTTTATTATGTTAATAAAACGAGAAAGACTTCCCGCACTACCTGCTAATGCTAAGTATTCTAAATTTAGTAGTTTGAATTTATCTTCATAATTATTATGATACTTCAAATCAAAGCCTAAATTCATTAAATAACTTTTAAGTGTTGATTCATTTGTAAAAATAGTAATATTCTCTTTAATCTCTTGAAGTTTTAATACAATACTTCTTGGAATAATTTGAATATTTAAAAAGCTAATTTCAATTTTAGTATCTATTGTAAGGTAAGATAATAGATCTTTAATAGAGGATTTTTTATCTAAATCCTGTACAATTATCTTTCTTACCCCTTCTTGTTCATGTGCAATTATATTCATTTATGTTTTTTACTACTCCACACTTTAATTAAATTCCCAAGAATGTTTAAATCAATTGGTTTTGACATATAGTCATCAGCACCTAAACTGATACATTTTTCTCTGTCGTCTTTCATTGCTTTTGCTGTTACAGCAATAATTGGAATATGTTGAAGATTTTTATCTTCTCTTATTTTTTCCATTGCTTCATAACCATTCATAACAGGCATCATAATATCCATTAGAATTAAGTCAATATTATTGTTTTTCTCTAATAATTCTAAAGCTTCTTTTCCATTAAATGCTGTAAAAGTATTAGCATCAAACTCTTTTAGTGCAGCATCTAATACAAAGATATTTTTTATATCATCATCAACAATTAGAATATTTGTTTCACTTAAATCAATAAGTTCAAAAATTTCATTGTTTGTCTCTTCTTCCTGATCATCTCTGTGTAAGAAAAGATTAATTTCATTTAATATTCTTTCATTTGAATTGGCAGTTTTTATTATAATACTATTACTATACTCTTGTAATTTTATTTTATCTTCATTTGTAATGTCTTTACCTGTATAGATAATAATCGGTAGGTTAGGGTGAACATTTTTAATATACTCACATACTTCATAACCACTACTTCCCATTAGCCCTAGATCAACAACAACCGTATCGTATAACTCTTTTTTAACTTCTTCTATAGCCTCGCTAGCGCTTTTTACTCCAGTGATATTAACACCAACACCAACTAGTTCAATTAAAGCTTCTCTATGAACTTCATTATCTTCAACAATTAATAAATCTTTGATTTTTTTCTTTTGAAAGGAATCAATAGATGTAATTACTTCATTAATATCACCATCAAATACAGGTTTTTGTAAATATCCAATAGCTCCTAGTTCTAGTGTTTCATGATTTTTATCTTTTGAAGAAATTACATGAACTGGAATATGTCTAGTTTTTGCATTAGATTTCAGCTCTTTTAATACATCAACCCCATCCATATCAGGAAGAGTTAAATCAAGCATAATACCTTTGATATTATATTTATTTACAAGTTCAAGACCAGATGTACCATCAAATGCCATTAAAGCTAATGAATCATCTTTTTTGATTTCATCATAAACTACTTCTGCAAAGATTTCATCATCATCTATTATTAAATAAGCTTCGTCATTTTCACTGATTATATTTCTATCATCATTTGCTACTTTTGATTTTGCATGTACTTGCTGAGTAAACTCTTTTTTCTCTTCAATACTTTCGATATTTTGAGCATGAACACTTACATTTTCAATATCAGTAGATTTTAGATTTGGTAAATCAATACTAAAAATACTTCCCGTATTGATTTCAGATGATAAAGAAATATATCCACCTAATAATTTAGAGAACTCTTTTGAAATTGATAATCCAAGACCAGTACCACCATACTCTCTACTAGTACCACCATCAGCTTGAGTAAAGGCTTTGAATATTAAGTCTTGTTTCTCTTTTGGAATTCCTATTCCTGTATCAATAACACTTATTCTAAAGTCTTTGCTAGCATCATTAGATTTTTCTATTTTAAGAGTAATAGAACCTTCTTTTGTGAATTTAAATGCATTTGATACTAAGTTTCTAATGATTTGTGCAATTCTGTCTCTATCATTGTGAATGATACTTTTGTATTCATCAATGATTTTAAACTCTAATCCCATATCTTGTGCTGTGAAATCAAATGTATTTTTCATTTGTCTTAATAATTCTGAACTATCGAAGTTATCAATAATAACTTGCATTTTTCCTGATTCAACTTTTGAAAGGTCAAGAATATCATTAATAAGTCTTAATAAATCATTTCCAGATTCAAAGATTGTTTGTGCTTTTTTAATGTCATCAGCATTTAAAGTTTTCTTACTATTTTTTTCAAGAAGTGAAGATAATAGAATAATTGAGTTAAGAGGTGTTCTAAGCTCATGACTCATGTTTGCTAAGAATTCTGATTTGTATTTACCTGATTGTGCTAGTTCATCAGCTTTTCTTTCAATATCAATTTTTGTCTCTTCTAATTGTTGATTTTGAAGTTTTAGATTCTGCTCAGAAATTTTTAGTTGTTGCTGTTGCTCTTCCATATTAGCATTTGCTTCTTCAAG
This sequence comes from Arcobacter sp. UBA7394, assembly GCA_002470185.1. GTDB lineage: Bacteria > Campylobacterota > Campylobacteria > Campylobacterales > Arcobacteraceae > Poseidonibacter. The sequence continues at coordinate 12,347 of DKNG01000165.1, forward strand.
TTGTTGCTGTTGTTCTTCCATATTAGAGTTAGCTTCTTCTAATTGAACTTGTTGTTCTTCCATTTGAGCGTTAGCTTCTTGTAATTCAAATTGTTTTCTCTCTAACTCAGCATTAGCAATTTTTGTATTATCTAATAACTCTTGAACTTTATTAGCTTGTAGAGAAGTTGATAGAGCAATACAAATTGTTTTGTTAATTGCATCTAAGAAATCAATACTATTTTTATTAAACTCATTAAATGAACCTAATTCAACAACACCAAATAATTCATTATTATAAATTAAAGGGAAAGTATATGTATTATAAGAAGATTGAGTTACAGTTCCAGTAGTGATTAAATTCTCATCTTTTTTAATATTTTTTAGTAAGATAGCTTGTTTTTGGAATGCAACTTGACCAACAATACCTTCACCCATTCTAAATGAAGAAGAAAGCTCATCTCTAACTACATGGGCAAAACTTGAGTATTGCTCTAATTTATCACTATTTTTATTGTAAATATATAATACACCAACTCCAGCAGAAATATAGTTACTTACAAAATTAATTGATTGAGAGCTTACTTCATTTAGAGATTTAATATTAATAAGGATTTGATTTAATTTATTAACACCATCTTTAATCCATGTTTCATCATCATTTTTTTGAATAGTATTTTTAACTTTCTCAATACCAGTATTTACAGCTTTACTCATAATACCAATTTCATCTTTTGTTGAATCATCTAATAGTTCAATATCATTTGCTTCTCTATTTAGATATTTGAAGAAGCTGTTTAGTCCATGATGGAATCTATTTAATGAATTGATTATATATTTTTCAATAACAATATATAATAGAAGCATTACAAAGATAATTGCAATTACTGTGATTATTAAAATTGTATTTCTTAGTTGATTTGGCTTTTCAAGTATTTCTTCTAAATTAATCTCTGAAATCACAGCCCATCTTAACTCTTCATCAAAATCAAAATGAGTATAAGAACTTAATACTTTATTTCCTTGATAATCTGTAATGATTTGAGTATCACTCATAGCTTTTAAGGCATTTCTAGTTGCAACTGTATCAACTCTTCCTGTTTGAGGATATTTAAATGATTTTTTTAAAGAGTGAGTTTTTGGAGCAATGAAACTGTCACTTCTCATTAATAAATCATCACCTACAAGATAATCTTCTTGCGTTTCACCGTAACCACTTCTAAAGTGCATAATATCTTGAATATATGAGTTCTCAATTTTGAAAACTAATACAGATTTAAATTCTCTATTAATATAAACAGGAACAGCTAAGAACATTGAAGCTTCACCAGCTCTAGGTTCATAAGCTTGCATATCAAAGAAAACTACTCTTTTATATTTTTTTGCTTTGTGCCATACTTTTGCTAATGCGCTTTTTCTATATTCACCATTTGATAAGTTTGTACCATAATCATTCTTTTTAGCGTAAGAATATAAAACATGACCATGTTCAGCAGAAATTACATAAACATCATCAAAAGGATAAGTGTCTGTATATTTTTTATAAAAAGAATCCCATTTTGGAAGAGCTTCTTTTACTTTTTCATTATTAGTGGGAAATTTACCATAAGGATCAATACCAATTTCTTTATGAATATTTTCAAATTCAACTGTTAGGTTTTTTACATAACTAGTAACCGATAGAAGATTGATTTGTTTTTTATAAAGTTTAAACATATTATTAAGTTGTTCAATTTTTGAATCTCTTGCTGCAGTTAAACTTTTATATTGGGAGTCAATCAAAGTATCTTTCATCTTATTAATAGATACAATTCCTAGCGTAGATGCTAGTACTAATAACGACAAACTAATTAAGATTATTAGTTTAAGTTTGATAGAAATGTTTTTCATTCAGAATCTCTTTATACATAATTATTATTTATTTTAACATAATATAGATAATACTATGTAATTAAAGTATTATGAGCTTACTTTATACATTTTTAAATTATTTACTGTAATGATTAAATTACTTTTTAAAAAAAATAAACATTCTTAATATTAAAATAGTTTTTTTTCGCTATAATCGCGGAATAATAATAAAAGAATATCAACAATGGAGAATACAATAATATGGTTCAAACTGTAAACCTTAAAAAAGCTTTTGGTTCAAGAGTTTTATTTCAAGACATTAACGTTAAACTAGATACTGGGAAAAGATATGGACTTATTGGTGCTAATGGTGCTGGTAAAACAACTTTCTTAAAAATCTTATCTGGGATTGAAGATGCAACAGAGGGTGAAGTTCAAGTTCAAAATGGTAAAAAAGTTGGAACTTTAGGACAAAACCAATTTGCATACGAAGATTATTCAATCTTTGATACAGTACTTTTAGGAAACAAAAGACTATATGATGCAATTAAACAAAAAGAAGAATTATACTTAGAAGAGTATACTGACGAAGTTGGTGATAAACTAGGTGAATTAGAAATTATTTGTTGTGAAGAAGATCCAACTTATGAGTATGATGTAAAAATTACTAAAATCTTAGAAGATTTAGGATTCCCTGCAGCTCAACAAAGTGATTTAATGTCTACTATTACTGGTGGAGATAAATTCAAAGTTTTACTAGCACAAGTTTTATACCCAAAACCTGATGTATTATTCCTAGATGAGCCTACGAATAACCTTGATATTGAAACAATTGGTTGGTTAGAAAACCAATTACAACACCATGATGGTACTATGGTAGTTATCTCTCACGATAGACACTTCTTAAATTCAGTTTGTACAAATATCTTAGATGTTGACTTCAAACAAATTAGAGAATTCTCTGGTAACTATGATGATTGGTATATTGCATCTACTGTAATTGCTAAGCAAAATGAAAAAGATATGAGTAAGAAGTTAAAAGAGAAAGAAGAACTTGAAGCCTTTGTTCGAAGATTCTCTGCTAATGCTTCTAAAGCAAAACAAGCAACTTCAAGACAAAAACAACTTGATAAATTAGATGTTGGTTCTATTCAAGTTTCTTCAAGAAGAGATCCTTCTATTATCTTTAAACAAAAAAGAGAAGTTGGTAAAGAATTATTATCAGTTAAAAATGTATCTAAATCTTTTGATGGTGAAGTTGTATTAAATGACATTTCATTCACAGTTGAAAAAGATGACAAAATTGCATTAATTGGACCAAATGGTGCAGGTAAAACTACTTTATGTGAAATCATTGTAGAAAACCTTGAAGCTGACGCTGGTAATATTCACTGGGGTGCAACTATTCAAAATGGTTACTTCCCTCAAAATGCTACAGATTTAATTTCTGGAGATATTACGCTTTACGATTGGTTAAGAAACTTCGATAGAGATGCTGATATTGCTGAGATTAGAAACTGTTTAGGTAGAATGTTATTTAACGGTACTGAGCAAGAAAAACAAGTTAAGTCTTGTTCTGGTGGGGAAAAACATAGAATGTTCTTATCAAAAATTATGTTAGAACAACCAAACTTTATGGTTCTTGATGAGCCTACAAACCACCTTGACTTAGAAGCAATTATTGCATTAGGTGAAGGATTACTTGCATATCCAGGTTCTGTTATTTGTGTTTCTCACGATAGGGAATTACTTGATGCTTACGCAAATAGAATTATTGAAATTCAAGAAGATGGAACAATTGTTGATTTCAAAGGTTCTTACGAAGAATTTATTGAGTCTAAGGCTTAATAAACTCTTCTTGAGTTTTATCTATATAAAAAAAGGGAAAGATGAATTTCATCTTTCCCTTTTTTAGTATTACTTAAAATAAATATTAATTATTTAGAGTGTCTTGATGCCATTCTATTTTCTCTTCTAGCAATTGCATCATTATATCTTCTTTTATCATCTTCAGATTGTAAGTCTAATTTAGGAACTGGACTTGGTTTACCTTCTTCGTCAACTGCAATCATTGTAAAGTAACATACATTAGTATTTTTAATTGTATGATCTTTGATATCTTCAGAAATTACTTTGATACCAATTTCCATTGAAGTTCTACCTGTGTAGTTAACTGAAGCATGGAAAGTAACAAGAGAACCAATCTTAATAGGGTTTTTGAATAATACCATATCCACTGATAATGTTACTGCATACATTCCTGTATATCTAGCTGCACACGCATACGCAACATGGTCTAGCATTTTTAAAATTTCACCACCGTGAACATTTTTACCAGAAAAGTTTGCTTTATCTGGAGTCATTAACATTGTCATAGTAAGAGATTTTTCTCTTTTTACTTCTTCGCTCATTTTTTGTAACCTTATATAATTATTGATAAATTTCAACAATTATAGACTAAAAGAGTAGTATAAGCGTAGCAATTTAATTAAATCTTGAGTGAGTTTATCAAAGTATAGAAAAAAGTAACATTTTTACTCTATTTATTTTTTAATTATTAATAAAAAAGTATAAATAAATCACTAAATAATTGAGATTATAATAAATAAAAAATAATTCTTTATATATTTATATAATCAATTTTTGTTATAATAAACCTAAAAACAAGGATTTACTATGAAAAAATTAATATTATTAATGTTATTAGTTGTATATGGATATTCAACACAATTAGTATTAGGTGTAGTGCCTCAACAAAGTCCATTAAAACTTGCAAAAAAATGGTTAAAAGTTACTAAGTATTTGGAAAAAGAAACAGGTATACAAGTAATATTTAAAACAGAAACTTCTATACCAAAATTTGAGAAAGTTTTATATTCGGGTAGATATGATATTGCTTACATGAATCCTTATCATTTTATTGTTGCAAACAAAGCTCAAAATTTTGAAGCATTTACAAGAGCTGACAAAAATATCGTTGGTATTGTTTTATCAAAAGAGAAAAAAGTTGATTTTTCAAAAGAAAATTTAGCTGGAAAGACTTTTTTATTCCCAGCTCCAAATGCATTCGCTGCAACTTTATTGCCAAAATTTGAATTAAGAGAAAAGTTTGGTATTGATATTGATAAAGAAGCAAAAGTTTTATATGTAAATTCTCATGACTCTGTTTACAAAGGTATATCAAGAGGTATTGGATACTTAGGTGGAGGAATTGTAAGAACATTTAATAATTTTGTTGACAAAAATGATAAGGATAAATTAAATATTATTTATAAAACTGATGCATACCCAAGCCATCCAATAGCTTCACATCCAAGAGTGAAAAAAGAGGATATTGAAAAAATTCAAAAAGCATTTTTAACTATGCCAAATGAAATCAAAAAATTATTAAGTATTAAAAACTTTATTGTTACAAATTCTGCTGAATATGATGTAATAAAAGAAGTTAAAAAAGCTGATTAGTAATTATGTCATTTAAATATCGGTTTATCGTATCTTTTGTACTTTTAGAAGCATTTTTTATTATTCTAATTGTTACAATGAACTTTATAGCAATAAATAATTCATCAGATAAACTAATAAAAGATAAAATTAATTCAAATGTAACTTTTTTGGAACAACTACTAAAAGTTCCTTTAAGTATTTATGATTTAGCAACAATAGATAATTTACTTGTTAAAACCCAAGAATTGGATTATGTTAATTCAATTATATTGTTAGATAGTCAAAACAGAATATTATCTAAAATGTATGATTTTAAAGATGTCAAAATTGAAAATATCATTAAAGTTAAAGAGGATTTTGTATATTCATATGAAAATGAGTTATATAAATTAAAATATAAAGAACTTTTTGTTGACGATTCTTATTTGGGTGCAATGTATATAATATTTGACTTAAGTGAGAATCAACAATTCATTAAAAAGAATAAAGAAACTACTTTAATAATTATTGCAATTGAGATTTTAATATCTACTATACTTTCATATATAATAGGTTCTAAATTAACTATTATGCTTACAAAATTATCTGAAGTTTCTCAAGAAATCGGGGAAGGACAAGATCCTGATATTCCATATCAAAATAAAACTAATGAAATGGGTATTCTTGCAAATTCCTTGCATCAAATGAAATTAGATTTACATGAGAGACGATCAAAACTAAAAACACTTGCAGTTGAGTTAAATAGACAAAAGAATGAATTAATAGAAGCTAATAAATCAAAAGATGATTTTCTTGCAAATATGAGTCATGAGTTAAAAACACCCCTAAATTCCATTAATGTTATCTCTTCAATAATGATGAAAAACAAACAGAATAAACTTGATGATAGTGAAGTAAAAAACTTAAGTATCATAAATAGTTGTGGTAATGATTTATTATTTTTGATAAATGATGTTTTAGATATCTCTAAACTAGAAGCAGGGGAGATACATTTAGATTCTACTACTTTAAATATTTATGAATTAATGAATGAAATTAAAGATATGTTCTTACCTCAAGTAGAACAAAAAGAATTAAATTTTATTTTTGAATGCGATAGGAATATTGGTTATTTCTATACGGATGGAAATAGGATAAAACAAATAATCAAAAACCTATTAAGTAACTCTCTAAAGTTTGTAAAAACTGGTGATATAAAGCTGTTAGTTAAAAAGGTGAATAAGAATATTGAGATTATTGTAAAAGACGATGGTATTGGGATCCCTGAAAATAAATTAGATCATATTTTTGATAGATTTAAACAAGTTGATGGCAGTACAACAAGGAAATTTGGTGGTACTGGGCTTGGTCTTGCAATATGTAAAGAACTAACAACCTTAATGAATGGTGAAATTGAGGTAAAAAGTAAAGTTGATGTTGGTACAGTTTTTAAAATATTATTACCTATTAATGAAGATAAAATTGATATTAGAAATACAAATTATAAGGAAGACACTATTTCAGATAAAAATACAGAATCTTCTGGAAAACAAATACTTTTATTTAATAATGACCCGCTAACATTTTTTAGTGTAGTTGTAGAATTAAATAAAAGTTATGTGTTAACACAAACAAGCGATATAAATGAATTTTTTAAGAAGTCTAATGAAGAAGATTTTGATTTTATAATAATTGATGTTAGTGAAACAAGTAGTAATGATTTAGATAAGTTATTTAAAATTAATAATGGGAAATTGATTTTAATTTCTGATAACCAAAATACTTTGATAGATGATTATAAAATAAGCCAAAATAGTATTATAAATAAACCATTGGATAAGAATAAATTAATTTCATTAATGCAAAACGAAGGCAATGATTAAATCATTGCTTCCATTTCACTTTGTGTTAGAGTTTTAACTCCTAAGTTTACTGCTTTATCATATTTACTTCCTGCATCTTCTCCATAGATTAGATAATCAGTTTTTTTAGAAACAGATGAACTCACTTTTGCTCCAAGAGCTTCTAAATCTTTTTTGATAATACCTCTACTTTTAGTCATAGTTCCAGTTAAAACTACAGTTGTATCTTTAAAAGCGTTTTCTTCCACTTCTTGCCTAACTTCAACAAGAGGTTCAATAATATCTACAAGTTTTAATACAAGAGCATTATTTACTCTCATGAATTCTACAAAAGATTTAGCCATTTGTTCACCAATACCATCAAGAGCAATAAGTGAATCTAAATCAATATTGATTACATTTAATCCAAACTCTAAACAGATTTGTTTTGAAGCAACTTCCCCAATATGCTCAATTCCTAAAGCATTAATAACTCTATGAAGTGCTGTACCTTTTGTATTTGCTATGGCATTTAATAAGTTTGAGATTTTCTTCTCTTTAAAACCTTCCATATCTTGCATATCTTCGTATTTTAAAGAGTATAAATCTAAGATGTCATATATCTTCTTCTCTTTTACTAATTGTTCAACTATTTTAATACCTAAACCATCAATATTCATACAGTTTTTTGATGCAAAATAGATTATAGAGTTTGTTACAATACTTGGACAATCTAAGTTTTGACATTTAATAAGTGTACCTTCATCTAAAAGCTCACTTTTACATTCAGGACAAGCTGTTGGTCTAGCTACTTCTTTTTGAGATCCATCTCGTCTATCTGTAAAGACCTTAGTAATTTTTGGAATAATATCACCAGATTTGATAATAATTACTTCATCATTGATTCGTAAATCTAATCTTTCAATTTCATCATAGTTATGTAAGCTTGCTCTCTCAACCATACTTCCTTCAATATGAGTTGGTTCAACTACTGCAACAGGCGTAATAACGCCAGTACGTCCAACTTGCTGGATAATATCTTTGATTTTTGTAGTTTTTTCAACTGCTGGGAATTTATAAGCACAAGACCATCTAGGGAATTTTACTGTATAACCAAGCTCTTCTTGAATTTCAATATGATTGATTTTTACAACCATACCATCTAACATCATTTCAATAGAATCTCTTGCAGCAATTATTTTATGATAAGTCTCTTCTATTCCATCTACTGTTGTTGTAATAGTTTGAAGTGGTGGAGTTGCAAATCCTAGTGAATAAATATATTGCATCATATCTGATGTTCTATCAAACTCTAAAGTATTCTCTCCAACTCCCCATACATTAAAAAATAGTTTACGTTTTGCAGTGATACTTGGATCTAATTGTCTTAAACTTCCTGCTGCTGCATTTCTAGGGTTTGCAAAAGGAGCTTCATTATCTTTTAGTCTTTGTTCATTAATTTGTTCAAAGTCATCTTTTTTTATTACAATCTCACCTCTTATTTCTAAAAGACCTTTTTCTTCTATTTGAAGTGGTATAGAGTGGATAGTTTTTACATTATTTGTAACATCTTCTCCTATACTTCCATCACCTCTTGTAATTGCTTGTTTTAAAAGACCATTTTCATATATAAGATTCAGTGATGCTCCGTCAAATTTTGGTTCACACATAAATTCTAAATTTGTATTTACTTTTTTTGCTCTATTAATCCAGTCAACTAATTCCTGAGTGTCAAATACATCTTCTTGTGACCACATTCTTGATAGATGAGATGCTTTCTCAAAACCTTCTAGTACATATCCACCAACTCTTTTATTTGGTGAGTTTGGATGTGAGTTTTGTGGGTAAGTTTGTTCATAAGCTAAACATTCCCGTGATAGTTGATCGTACTCTTCATCCGTGGCTAGCGGATTGTCTTCAACGTAATAGGCATGTGCCCAAGATATCATTTTTTGTATTTCTAATGCATATTGTTCGTGTGAAAAAATTTCAGTCATATATATTGTCTCTTTATTCAATTTTAAGAGCGTATTTTAGCAAAAAAATCATTATTTGTTAGCTTATATTCAAGCTTTTTAATTTAATTTTGATAATATATTATTATGTTATTTAAATAAAAAGGATTGAAAATGAAAAAAATAATTTTAGTCTTATGTACATTACTATTTACAAATTTGTTTGCCCAAAAAGTAATAACTGTTTATACATATCATAAACATGCACCTTTTATTACTGCTTATAATTCTGGGCTTACATATGATGCTATAGAGTTTTTAAATACAAATGCAAATGGAAAATACTTTTTTAAATTAAAAACTGTTCCAAGAAGTAGATTAAACTATATTCTAAAACCATGGATTAACAAGCAATGTATTACATCAAAAGAGTGTAATAAAGATTGGATTATCTTATGGGTAAACCAAAAATGGGGCTTTGGAAAAGATTCGGAATCAAATTTTTTATGGACACCTTTATTGGATGATTCAAATGTAATTGTTTCATCGTCAGAATCAAAAATTGAGTATACATCTCCTACGTCACTTATTGGAAAAAGTCTAATTGGTGTTTCTGGTCACAAATATGTTGGTATTGATGATTTAGTTAAAGAGAAAAAAATCAAAAGAATTAATGGAGTTAGTGAAGTTGAAAATCTCTATGTAATTCAAGCAAAAAGGGCTGATGCGACTTTATTACCTTATTCTGCATATAAATATTATATAAACACAAATAAAGAGTTTAATAAACTATATGTAGCAAAAACACCTCACCAAAAGTATATGAGAAATATTATGACGAATATTAAAAATAAAGAACTATATGAGTTTTTAAATTCATTAGATTTTAGTTCAATTAATAAATAGGTAATTAGAAAATGAGTTCAAATCTCTTTAAATATAAAGATACCATAGGATATTTACTTTTTAAGAAAATATTCTTTTGGTATATTCTTTTTGTTTTAATTATTACTTCTTATCAAATCTATAAAGAATATATTATTACAAAAGACTTATTGAAAAAAGAGCTTTTGAAAACAGAAAGAGCTTATAGTAATGTTATTGCAAATAGTGTATGGCATTTTAATCAATCTAGATTAAATAATGAAGCAAAAGCAATCATAAATGGGCTTACAATTACCGGTATATCAATAACTACACCTAATGATGAGATTGTATTATTACGTGGAACTGTATCAAATATATATAAAGATATGGATACTTTTGTTTTTGATTCAAAGAATAAAATTGATGTTATTTATGATAATGATTTAATTACGCATCAATTTAAGTTGATTGATGAAATAAACTCTCCTGATGAAATTTTAGGAGTGGTTACTTTTTATATTAAATCAAATGAATTAATTAATATTGCAAAAGAGGGTGTATATCTTATCTTAATTAATGTTTTAGCTAGTGCATTAATATTATGGATTTTGTTTATTTATTTTGCCAATAAACTTTTGAATAAACCACTTGAAATTATAATTAATGCTACAAAAGAGTTCAATGAAAAAGATTATCATGAAGTTGCGATTAATCTAAGTACTGAAAAAAAACATGAATTAAATACTCTTGCTAATACTTTTAATATAATGGGAAAAAGGATTAATGAATCTTTTATTAATATGAAACAGCTTACCATTATTCAAGATAAGCAAAAAAAAGATTTAGAATCTGCAAATAAATACAAAAATGATTTCTTAGCTAATATGAGTCATGAGCTGAAAACGCCCCTTAATTCAATCAATGTAATTTCTTCTGTTATGATGAAAAATAAAGATTTATCTCTTAATGAAAAACAAGTAAAAAATCTTAATATTATTAATAATTGTGGTAATGACTTGTTATTTCTAATTAATGATATTCTTGATATTTCAAAGCTAGAAGCAGGAGAAGTTGAACTGGATATGACTCAAGTTAATTTACCTAAATTAATGAATGAAATCAAAGATATGATTGAACCCCAAGCTATTGAAAAAGAGATTAGTTTTGAATTTAAATGTGATGATGAAATAGGTGATATTTATAGTGATCCAAATAGAATAAAACAAATAGTAAAAAACTTATTAAGTAATGCTTTAAAGTTTGTAAAAAAAGGAAAAGTGTCATTTATTATTGAAAATAAAGAAGATACTTTTACTATCTTTGTAAAAGATGATGGTATTGGGATTGAAAAAAATAAATTAGATCATATATTTGATAGATTTAAACAAGCTGATGGAAGTACAACTAGAAAATACGGTGGAACTGGCCTTGGACTTGCAATTTCTAAAGAACTTTTAGATTTATTAAATGGCGATATTACTGTGACAAGTACAGTAAATGTAGGTAGTACTTTTATCGTATCTTTACCTAAAAATAAAGAAAAAATAAATCAGAAAACTACTAATAAATTAAGTACAAGTAATAGCCCAGTACAAAAGAAAACATATAAGAAAAATGATGATTTTGACAAAAATATACTTATTTTAAATAGTGATCCATTAACATTTATGTCAATTATTGTAGAACTTAATAAATCTAATAAAGTTGATCAAGCATCAAATACAGTAGATTTTATTAAGAAATTTAAACAAAAGAAATATGACTTAATAATTATTGATGTTCATAATCAAAAACAAAATGAAATTGAAAGAATTATTAGTAATATATCTACAAAAAGCGTTATAGTTTATGATGATGAACTAAATAATATTATAAATGAAAAAGCAAGTATCGTGCAACAAAAACCATTGAATAAAGATGCGTTTATTGCAAGTATTAATTAAAGGAAAAAAATGGAAAAGTTTACAGTCTTATTAGTAGATGATGTTTCTGAAAATATTCATTCATTAAAACTTATTATTGAAGATAGTTTTGATATAAATATATTATCAGCATTGAGTGCAAATGAGGGTATGGAAATACTAATGAAGAGCAGTGTTGATTTAATACTTAGTGATATTCAAATGCCTGATATTGATGGATTTCAATTTGCAGAGTATTTAAAATCAGTTGATGCTACTAAAAATATACCAATAATTTTTATTACAGGTATTTATGATAAAGATGATTATCAAAAAAGAGGATTTGATCTTGGTGCTGTTGAGTATATTTCAAAACCAATTGATGATACATTATTAAGTGCTAAACTTAAAGTTTATATAGATTTATTTGAAGGTAAGAAATCAAATGAAGCTGAGATAAACAAAAAAGATCAACTTCTAATTCACCAATCAAAAATGGCAACAATGGGTGAGATGATTGGTGTAATTGCTCATCA
>DKNG01000165.1:24841-27488 GCA_002470185.1 Arcobacter sp. UBA7394
GCATTTATGACGGAAACTATTAATGGTTTCATGAATTTTTTCAATCCAAAAAAAGAAAAAAGATTATTCACAGTTAAAGATGCACTTGAAAAGACAGTTAAACTGCTGGATAAGCAGCTAGAGACTAGTAATATAGTATTAAACACACAAATTGGGGAAGAGACAGTTTATGGAGTGGAAACAGAACTAGAACAAGTATTTTTAAACCTTCTTACTAATGCAAAAGAGGCTTTTATTGAAAGATCAATTGATAATAGAAATATAAATATTACATCAATGACTAAAGAAAAATATTCAATTGTAATTGTAGAAGATACAGCTGGAGGAATCAAAGAAGAGAGTTTAGAAAAAATCTTTGATCCGTATTATACTACTAAAGAGTATGGAACAGGAACTGGACTTTATATGGTTAAATTAGTTGTTAAGACAAGTTTTAAAGGTGATTTAAAAATACAAAATACAGGGCAGGGAGCTAAGTTCATTATTGTAGTTCCAAATAATAAACCTAACTAATATTACTTGAAGTCGCTATCTAGTTTTTTTAATTGAGATTCTCTAATCTCAATTATACCTAGTAGGTCTTCAATTCTTTTATCTTTTCTTTTTACAGTATCTGTTAGAGAATCTACTTGATTTTTAGAATTCCCAAGATCTTCTGATAGTTTTCTTATTGTACTTGTGTAAGTATCTTTTTCATGTTTATTTTTTGATAAAGTCTCTTTTAGCATATCAACTTCAGCATTTTTAGCTTTTAAGTTCTTTGCAACTCTATCATCTACATTTAGTAATTCTGATTCATAATAGTTAATTTGACTTGTTAAGTCTGCATGTTTTTGTTTTACTAGTTTTAACTCTTCTTGTAGATTATAAGCTAGTTGTTCATACTGTTTTGTATTATTTTGAGACTGTGCTACTTCAAGATTTTTATCTTTCATACTACTTAGAATTTTCTTTCTAAATTCACGTTTTTCATTTACTTCAGAAGTAGAATCAAAACCAATATTAATATATTCATCTTTTCCATTGCCAGATATTTTAAAGATTGTACTTTTAATATAAAATGAGTGCCCATCTTTGTCAATATATTTTAAATCAGCTTTCCATGTTTTATTATCAGAAATTGTATCCCAGATTCTAGCTAACATTTTTTTGTCAACGTCTGGACTAATAATATCACTAAAGTTTTTAGTAAGAATATCTTCTTTTTTATAAGCAGTAGAGTGTAAAAATAGATTGTTTGCAAAAGTAATATTACCTTCATTATCCATTTTATGAATAGATGCAACATTATTAATTATTTTTAAATACTCTTGTAATTCTTGTGTTTTTTGATGAATGATATTTTCATAAAATTTCTTTTCGCAAACTTTTTCAATTTTTAATACCATATCTTCAATATCGATTGGTTTCAATGCATAATGTACTACATTTAATGAAATAGCCTTCAATAAATATTCTGTTTCAGATCTAGCTGTTGAGAATATAATAGGAGTATCCGGGTCGTTAACTCTTATTTTTTCTAGCATTTCTAGTCCACTCATTTGTGGCATATTGATATCACTAATTATTAAATCAATTTTTGTATCATTTAATTTATACTCTTGAAATTTTTGATAACCTTCAAGTCCATTTTTTGCAATTACAACATCATTAAATAGTCTTTTTAATACTTTTTCTAATTGTTTTCTTGCTAGCTCTTCATCTTCAACAAATAAGATTCTTAATTTCTTCAGAAAATCTCTATTTAACATTATCTTTGCCTTTTTTATTTGCTTAGTTATAATAATATAAGTATCTTAAAATAATAATATATTTATAACTATATAACGATTTTTCTTAGCTTTTTGTTTGATTTTCTAATTATCTTAAAATAACTTATGAATATCTTATTTTAAAAGAGGTAAAATTTATTAATAACTAAAATCTAGTTTTGGGAGATACAAATGTCTATGTCTAATAGTATTGACTTTTATAAGAAAATATATGAACAATTGCCTGTTGCAGTATTCATAGCAGATATTAAGACTGGCAATATTGTTGAAGCAAATAAGGAAGCTTGTGCCCTTGTAGATAGAGATTACGAAGAAGTAATTACTATGCATCAAAGTAAACTACATCCTCCTTTACATGAACTAATTATCAAAGATGATTTCAAAAAACATACTCAAGATTTAATAAATGGGAAGAAAGTAGAACCTATTGAACATTTAGTCTTAGATTCAAAGGGTAATGTAATTCCAGTAGAAATATCTCCTTCTATTATAAGTATTGAAGACAATAAGTATATACTTGGTTTATTCAAAGATTTAAGAACAAGAATTGAGAGAGAAAATATTTTAAGTTATTATGACAAGGCATTAGAAAAATCAATGAATTTCTTAGCCTTAGTTGATAGAGACTACAGATACAAATCAGTTAATGAATATTATGCAAAAGTATTTAAAAGACCAAAAGAAGAGATAATTGGATTAACATTAAAAGATCTATTAGGTGAAGAATATTTTAATGATGTAGTAAAAGAAAAATTTGACAGAGCATTATTAGGTGAATCTATTGAATTTGAAAAAGAGGTTGATATTGCTGGTAAATTATTGTATTTACAAGTTCATTATGAGCCATATTATTCAATAGACAATAAAATCATTGG
>DKNG01000078.1 GCA_002470185.1 Arcobacter sp. UBA7394
ATTATTTGTAAATTTTGATGCAGATATTGTTGTAACTGATGATCAAAAACTATATTGGGAAAAATTTCTTATTGAATATAAAGATAAACTTGTTGTTGAAATAACAGAAAATGGTAGTGATGACGAAACTTCTGCAACGATAATGAAAGACTTTTCCACTTGGTTATTTGATAAAAATATTGATGCTGCATTAGACGATTTTGCACAAGATGGTTCGATGTTCTCTTTTTTTATAATGAATAAATGTAAATATATAAAAATTGATAAATCTTTTATTCAGCAGATTCGTAAAAATGAAAACTATTTACCATACTTAGAAGGTATATTAAGAACTATAAGGCTTAACAATCAAAAATCAATAATTGAAGGTATTGAAACAAAAGAAGATCTTGCTTTAGTTCAAAAATTGCATTGTGATTATATTCAAGGTTATTACTTTAACGATTATGTTCGAATTGTTTAATTTTAATTTTCTCACACAATTATTTTGTTAAAATGTTAGAATCAAAATAAAAAGGAAGTTTATGCAATATTTAGTAATCGCTTACGATAATGATAATGCTTTAGATAAAAGAATGGAAGCAAGACCTGCTCATGTTGAAGGTACTCAAAAATTAATGGCTGAGGGTAAAATTATTAGTGCTTGCGCAATGATTGAAGAAGATCAAATGGTAGGCTCATCAGTAGTAACTAATTTTGATAACGACGATGAATTTAAAACATGGTTAGAAAACGAAGCATATGTAAAAGCAGGTGTTTGGAATATGGATGAAATTCAAGTTGTTCCTGTTAAAGTTATGCCAAAAGCTTAAGAAGATTTCTTCTTAAGTTTTATATTTTATTAATATAATTTCTCTATATACTCTTTTTTATTTAAAATTTAAAAAATTCACATTTTATATTATAATTTAGAAATTTATAAAATAATTTCATATAACACTCTTCAAAATTATTTATATTTACTCGAAAAATAGCACTAAGATAGCATTTTATGGGACTTTTTAAAAAAAGTCAAAATCTTGGAAATAACAGAGTCAAAACACCTAAAATAACTCATTAGCTTAAGAACAGATTAATATTATTTATGCAAATATTTAATACTAAATATTAAGGAGAGCAGATGAGCAGATTAATTAAATTGGGAGCAGCATTATTATTAGGTGGTACAACTTACGCTTTTGCATTAACAGCAGACGAAGTTAAATCACATGTAGAAAAAGGTGCGACTTATTGTAAAGAAGTTGGTGTTTCTAAATGTATTGAAGAAATGGGTAAAAAAGATGGAATGTTTGACAAAGGCGATCTTTACATTTTTGCTACAGATTTTGATGGAGTAATTACTGCTCATCCAAAAAAACCAATTGCTGGTAAAAACTTATATAGATACAAAGATAAAGCTGGTAATCAATTATTCAAAAACTTTATTGATAAAGTAAAAGCTGATGGTTCTGGTTGGGTTGACTATGTATGGGCACATCCTACTACAAAAAAACAAACACCTAAATCTTCATATGTAATTGGTGTTGGTGAAAATCAATTAATTGGTGCTGGTTACTACAAACAATAGTATCAAATAAATAATCCCTTCGGGGTTATTTATAGAAAAAATAAGAATACAAAAAGGTATTTTTATTTTTTTTATAATTCTTGGAAATCTAAATTAGGAAAGCAGATGTTTTTAAACAATATGAAAATAGGAAGTAAACTTATAATTGCCCCTGCTGTTGCAGTTATATTTTTATTTATTTTAGCGATCTTTTCAAACAATGCTTTGAAGTCTGATAAAGCTGCGTTAAAAGAGATAGTTGAAGTTAAATTTGAACTTTATAAAGCAAGTAGTAAATTGCTAATTGATGTTGATTTATATAACTCTGTGTTGTATAAAGTGTTTAGTTATGCTTCTGGAGGTTATGAACAGTCTCAAATTGATGAACAATTAGCAATTTTAGCCAAAATTGGTAAGCAAATGAATAAAGACATGAAAGAATTAGAAACTGCTACTTATTTAGATGCAAAAACAAAAAAAATGATTAAGGTTGTTTCTAAAAACTTAAAAGAATACAATTTAACAGTTGCAGATGCTATTGATATGTTAAGTGTCGATGTTGGTATGGCAACACCTATGTTATCTGTTACAGATGAAGTATTTCTTTTATTAAATGAAGATTTAACAAAAATTGATAAAATGGCTGTTGACGAGAATAATATTGCTTATGAAAAAGCACTAGAAGAAATTGATGAAACTTTATATACTTTATATACTCTTATTGTTATTGGCTTTATATTATCTTTAGTGATTATTCTTTCTGTAATTAGTTCAATAAAAAAACCTTTAAATGAATTCCAATCAGGCTTATTAAATTTCTTTAAATATTTAAATAAAGAAACTTCTGATGTTAAGCTTATTGAAATTAATTCAAAAGATGAATTAGGTGAAATGGCAATTGCTGTAAATAATGGTATTACAACTATTCAAGAAGGAATTGAACAAGATAGAGTTTTAGTCGATAGTACAATTTCTTGTGCTACACAGGCTCAAAAGGGTCTATTAAATGCAAGAATAGAGGGAAGTTCAAGTAATCAATCTCTAAATGAGTTAAAAGATGTGATTAATGATATGTTAGGTTCTATTGAGGATAATATCAAAAGCGCAATGGATGTATTATCTACATATACACAATATGACTATAGATCAAAAATTGATACATCTACTATGGATGGAGATTTAAAAGCATTATGTGAAGATGTGAATAGTTTAGGAACTGCTATTACTTCTATGTTAATTGAAAATAAAAAAATTGGATTGACATTATCAAATAATTCTGAAAACTTATCTAATAATGTTGAGAGTTTAACTGAGTCTGCTAATAATCAAGCAGCTTCATTAGAAGAAACAGCAGCAGCAATTGAAGAGATTACTTCTAATATGCAAAATAGTTCAGAGAATATTGCAAAGATGACTTCTTTTGCAAATGAAGTATCAAGCTCTGTATCTATTGGACAAGATCTAGCATCTAAAACAGCATCATCTATGGATGAGATAAATGAGCAAACACAGGCAATTGCAGATTCAATTACT
>DKNG01000179.1 GCA_002470185.1 Arcobacter sp. UBA7394
GGTACAACTTGCACATTATGGTGAGAAGTAGTTGCCACTGTTCCTAAATGTGGATTTACATTTGATACTGAGGGACTTTGTCCGAGTGAAGTAATTCCATGATTTGAAGAACTAGAAGTACCACTTAGTGCATTGTGTTGGTGACATAACTCGGGGTGACCGTTATTACAGTGTTTATTTGCACTTAATGTAGTACTAAAGACTATTAATAAACAATAATTAAATATTTTCATTTTTTCTCCAATTCAACTAAAAGTAATATATTGCATTTAGCCAAAGACGATAATCACTACTAGATTTATCTGTGGCATCATTTGTTAAAGGATCACGGGCTTTATTAGTACCAATTTGACGTCCAAACATTGCTCTAATTACAGATTTTTCTGTAAAATATTGACTTAATCCAATTCCTACTGATTTTAAATTCATATTATTTTCTATAATATTACTAGTTCCTTGCCATCCACTCCACGTATTTTTATGTAGTTTTGCCCATCCTTGAGAATAAAATGTAGAAAACTGAAAGTTTCCACCCCAAGGTAAATTGTTCATATCATATCTCAAGTCAATATGTGCTAATAAGCCATTATCAGCACTAATTTCTCCAACTGGATATCCAGCTAAAGAGTATGGACCACCTAAATAAAACTTTTGTGAGGAATCAAGATTTTTACTTGCAAGTTGACCTTTAAAAGCTATATATGTAGAAAAATTACCACCTAAATGTTGCAATCTAGATAAACTAAAATTAAACTTTGCAAATGTACCTTGTGTATTAGAAGTTTGACTATCATAAACTCTAAATGCTTGGTTATTATCAAGATCAACATTTCCAAAAGTACTTGAAAAATCAAAATAACTTATTCCAGAAGTAAAAAAATCATCATCATGATCACCATGAATTCTAAATTTAGAACTGTTAATTTTTCTCTCAGAAAAAATAGATGAAGTGTCCTTATCTTT
Source organism: Arcobacter sp. UBA7394 (assembly GCA_002470185.1). GTDB lineage: Bacteria > Campylobacterota > Campylobacteria > Campylobacterales > Arcobacteraceae > Poseidonibacter. The sequence goes on from DKNG01000179.1 coordinate 964, forward strand.
CAAATGAGTATGAGAGGCACTAATCTCACCAAAAACATTAAGATGTCTAGATCTTATAAATGGATATGAATAATAAACTTTTGCATCATAACCTTTTCCATTTACATCTTTACTTTCATACTCTTTATCAAGTTCATATTTAAGAAAACCAAGTGATGCACCAATTTTCGATCCATTATCTAAAATAGGAAGATTATAATCCAAATAAGCAAAATTTGATTTTTTACCTGTACTTACAAAACGAGTAACTATTTGATCACCATTTTTACTAGGACTATTAAAATATAATGTAGAGCCAAACCTATTTTTTCCAGTATAGTAGCCTCCAAAATTATCATAATCTACATTTGCCGCAAAACTATCTTCATTGTCAATTTCAAGTAAGAAATCTGCCGTTCCAACTTCTTGACCTGGATAAATGATTCCTTTTGTTGAAATTCCGGGAATATCATTTGATAATAATAAAGCTCTTTCATAATCCCTTGAGGTAATAATTGTTTTTTCTTTTAAAGTGTTTTTTAATAGTTTATAAATTTTTTCACTATTAATATTTGTAGAATTGTTGTTAATTTTAATTCCATTTGGAGATAAATAACCCTCATAAACATGTATATCAACAATACCATTTAAAATAGTTTGAGGTGGAATATAAACTTTAGCGACAAAATAACCTTCTTTTTTGTACGCAGACATAAGAATATTTGCTACATTATGAAGTTCAGAAGTTGTCATATTTTTATTTGTATAACTTAAGAGTAGTTGTTGAACATGCTTCGATTCTAATTTTGTATTACCATATATATTAAAGCCATTGATAAATATTTCGTGTGAATTATCAATACTTTTATTTTCTATTACTTTTTCATCTTTGATATTATTTTTTAAAGAAGTGGTTTTTCGTAAATTTTCATCATTAAATTCTTTTAGGAATTTACCAGAATCAGGAAAACTAGTTGCAAAAGCTTGCATACTAATAAATAAAGTTATTAGTAATGTAGAAATTATTTTCATATTAAATCCTATTAAAATATAGTATAGATTATCATATAATACCTGATAAATTTATTTTTTTTGAAGTAGATAACAATAATTATTGACAGACTATTGTCAATTAATCACCATAAATAGTTAAATTACTTCTATTTTTTATTACTTATTTAGAAAGGATTGATACAATTTCAAAATGATTTTAACTAAAGAACAAGAAAATATTATAAATGCAAAAGAAGCATCTTTTAAAATAAATGCAGTTGCAGGTAGTGGAAAAACAACAACACTTTTAGAGTATGCAAAAAAGAATTCAAATCTAAATATTCTTTATTTAGCATATAATAAATCTTTACAGATTTCTCTACAAGAGAAACTACATGAATACAATCTAAACAATATGCAAATAAGTACTATTCATGCCTTAGCATATAGCAAAATACAAGCTTATCAATATAATCTAGCACATGATTTAAAAGCACAAGTAATTGAAAGAATTTTATGTGACTTTGAAGAGAAAATCAATCAAAGAAAAGGTTATTACCCTATTCCCGAATACATTGCTCTAATAAAAGATTTGGTTAATTTTTACTGTAACTCTTCTTTAATTGCATTAGATAGTAAACTTCTTGATTCATACAAAAAACAGTCTGATTTAAGTGCTAAAATATTAGAGCTTATAAATAAAGATAGTTCAAGAGTCTTAGCACACTTAAAACATATTTTATCAGCTATGAAAAACAAACAAATAGATGCAACCCATGATTTTTATCTAAAGATGTTTTATCTAAATAAAAAAGTTAGTACAAACCTAGGATATGATTTAATCTTAGTAGATGAAGCACAAGATATTTCAGATGTAATGATAGGTATTGTAGAAGCACAAAATTGTAGAAGAATATATGTTGGGGATTCATTCCAGCAAATATACTCTTTTAGATATGCCCTAAATGCTCTGAATAAAATAGAACTACCAAGTTATGAATTAACTCATAGTTTTAGGTTTTCAAATACTTATGCAAAAACCTTAGAGAGAAACCTAA
>DKNG01000087.1:0-5357 GCA_002470185.1 Arcobacter sp. UBA7394
CAATAGTGTGTAATTCACCTCGTGCAAGGCTAGGTTTTAAAATATTAGCAGCATCCATAGAACCTTCACTTGCTCCTGCTCCAATAATTGTATGAATCTCATCGATAAATAAGATTACATTCCCAGCTTTTTTAACTTCATCTATTACAGACTTTAATCTGTCTTCAAACTCTCCTCTATATTTTGCTCCTGCAATCATTGCAGACATATCAAGAGTAATTACTTTTTTAGATGACAAAGATGTTGGAACTTGTTTTTCAACTATTCGCTGAGCAAGCCCTTCTGCAATGGCAGTTTTACCAGTTCCTGGTTCACCTAATAAAATAGGATTATTTTTTGTTTTTCTAATAAGAATTTGCATCATTCTATTAATTTGTTCATCCCTACCAATTACAGGATCAAGTTCTCCATTAATAGCTTTTTGATTTAAATCTATTCCATATTTACCTAAAGCTTCTAAATTCTCATCAGAACTAGCAGAATCAATAGTAGCCCCTGCTCTCATAGCTTCAAGTTCTTTTTTTGCATCATGTAGATTTATATACTTTCCTAATACTTCCTTTAGCTCTTTTGAGTCAAAGTTAGCAACAAGCCATGAATCAATAGCAATAAACTTATCACCATTTTTAGCAGCTATTCCTTCTGCTTTTTCTAAACTAGCTACAAAATTTCTTGATAGTTTAATACTCTCTTTTGTTACACTCGAAACTGTAGTTAGTTTTGAAGCATAAGATTTAGCTTCAAGCTCAATTGCTGCTTTATCTATATTCATTTTATTTAATAATTGATTTAATACTGAGTTTGTATTTGTAAGCATTGCCCATAAAAAATGGATAATTTCTACTTCTTGGTTTTTATTATGTAAGCTCAAAGCTACTGATGAATCAATACCTTCAGCCATTTGATTAGTAAGTTTTTCAAATAATTTATTCATATTAGCACTCCTTTGGTTTAACTGCTAATAAAATTATAGCAACTTGAGTGTATATTTGTCAAGTTATATAGTATAGTCTCCTAAATAGTCCCTTTGATATAAAGGAAGAGTGATTACAAAAGTACAACCATAAATAGTGTTTGTTTTTTTATTGAAATTATTTTTAACACAAATTTTCCCATTCATATGTTTTGAAATAATTTGATGAGACATATATAAACCTATACCAGTACCTTTAGATTGGTGTTTAGTAGTAAAATATGGATCAAATATATTTTCAATAATCTGTAAAGGTATTCCACCTGCATTATCTTTTATTTCAATAATACACTGATTATTTTTCTTATAAGAAATTACATGTATTGTTTTATCTTCTTTATTACTTGTATCAAAAGCATCTTTAGAATTATTAAAGATATTAATTAATACTTGTAAGAATTCATTTGGGAAACCATCAACATTTAATTCATCATCTAAGATTGTTTCTATATGAATATCACCATTTTTTAAACTAGGAATCATTAAATGAATAGCTTTATTAATATAATTACTTAAATTAAATTCAACTACAGTTTTATCTTTTTTGAAAAAGTTTCTAAAATCATCAATTGTATTAGATAGATATTTTGTATTATTAACAATTAAATCCATTGAACTTACTAACTTTTCATCGGAGAGTGTCGAAAACTCGTTTTCAAACTTAACTCCGCTGGCACAAGTAGTAATAATACTTAAAGGTTGTCTCCATTGGTGAGCAATATTACCTATCATCTCCCCCATAGAAGCCATTTTTGATTGTTGGAACAGTAATTTATCTTTTTGTTTCAACTCTGATATATCTATAAATGTTAATAAGGAAAATTCTTCTTTGTTTATTAGAATTGATTGAGTTTTACCTATACAGATATAATTCCTTTTATCCTCTGTAGTAATTTGAAACTCTGATATTCCATTAGCATTAATCTTTGTTTTATCAGTATATTTATCACCAATTAAAAATGACAACTTTTTATCAATTAAATCTTTTTTAGTTTTATAACCTAAGAAGTTAACAGCTACCTTATTTACATCAACACAAATACCATCTTTATGTAATATTATAATTTCCATAGTTGAATTAAATAAAGATTTAAAACTTTTTAATGAAGATTCTAGTTTTTCTTCTCTTTTATCAATTTTTATTTGCATCTTATTAAAACTTTTTAAAAGGTGATTAAACTCTTTATAATAAGTTTTTTCTAATTTAGCATCATATTTCCCATCAGAAATTGATTTTGTAATTCTTTGTAAATCATCAATTGATTTAAAAAGCTTTTTTGAAATTCTTAAAGAGAAGAAAATAGAAAAAATAATAAAGATAAGAATAAATAGAACTATTCCTAAAATCATTTCATTTAATTCATTAAGTATTTCTTGATAGCTTTCTCTAACTACAATTTTCCAGTTTGTTTTTTTGATTGTTGAATACATACCATATTCATTTGTTTTATTTTTTATTGATTTATAGTTTATTTGAGAATATGATTTTTGATGATTAATTAATTTAGTATAAATTTCAGAGGAAGTTGCATTAAATCTTTGTAAAACTAATTCACTTGAATCAGGATTTAAAATCATAATACCTTCATTATCAAGAATTCTAACCATATGTGAATCATCATAATTTCGAAATCTAGTAATAAATTGAGATATCTCTTTTAATCTAATCATCATTACAATTGTCTTATTTTTGTATCTATAACTATATGATAAAGTAGGTTCTTCATCTACAGTTGAAAGAAAAATACTTGACCAGTAATCTTTACTTTTACTTTCCCTTAGATTTTTAAAATACTTTTTATTTGAATAATCAAATCCTTTATAAATATTTAGGTTTGATAATGCATGAAAATCCTCAATTTTCCCATTTTTATCTAAAATTAAAATACTTGAAATACTTGCATTTGTACGCACAATATTTTTAAGTATATTTTGATCAAATTCATAGTTCATAGCAATAAATTCTGTAATATTAGAAACATCTAATAAGAACTTATTAACTTCATGTTCAACTTGTGATAAAACTTGTTCTTGATTATGCTTAATTATTTTTAGTTTTGAATTATATAAATTATACATTGAGATTAAACCAACAATAACAATAACTACAACTGAAAATATAATCAATTGCTGAAGAATTTGTTTTTTTAAACTTTTACTTTTAATCATTGAACTTTAGTGTACTTTCCATCTTTAACTTCAAATGTAATAAAATCTCTAATCACATCACCATATTTATCAAATACAATCATATCTTGTAGACCTTGAAATTTCTGCTGTAAAAGTAAGTTCTCTTTTAATTTCGTTTCATCGCCTTTTTTTAATAATTCAATAATTATAGTAGATAGTTCATAAGCTTTTGAAGCAAAAATTGATGGTTTTTGTTTATATTTGTTTTCATATCTTTTAACAAAATCTGTAAATTTTTTATTTGTTGAGTGTTCATCATAATCTATATTAAAAATCACTCCTTCTGAAGTTTTTCCAGTATTTTCTAAAAAAGATTCTGTCATTGCCCATTCTGATGAAGCAACTTGTGTATGAACATTATTTAATCGCAAATATTGTATTACTCTTGCAGCATCAACAGAGTTAGCACAGATTACAATAATATCAGGGTTTGTATTTTTTATATCAGCCACTAATAAATCTAAATCTTCATTAGTTGGAGCAAATTTAAGAAAAGGTTTTCCACCATTTGAAATAAAACTTTTTTCAAAGTTTATTAAATAATCATGGGTATAGGTTTTATTAAAAGGATCATATATTCCATATACTTTTTCATAATTATTATCTTTTACATATTTTGTAAAGGAGTGAAATCGCTGAGCATTATTTGCAACATGAACTCTAAAAAATCTATCATCTTTTTTTGTGAACTCATTACTAGCAGAAGAAGCAGAAATCATAAACATATCATCATAATTGTTAATAATTGACATTGAAACTTTAGACATTGAACTTGTAACATTTCCTATTACAATTTTTATACCTTGATCTATAAAATCATTTACTATTTCTTTATTTAATTCTATATCTTTTTTATCATCTTTAAATAATAATTCTATTTTTTTATTGTCAACAGTATAATTTACTTCTTCAAAAGCTAAAAGAACTCCATTCATCATTGCATTACCTAGAACAGAATATTTAGATGTTAAAGCACCCACAAAACCTATCTTTATGGTTTCTTTATCTTTCTTTAAAAATAGAACTGAAGTAGTTATCAATATTAGTAAAATAATGATTAGTATATATTTTTTTTTCATCTTTGCCCATTATAATAATATAAACTATTAATTATATCTTTTTTATCTAATTAAACTAAATTTTAAACTCAATTACTATTTCTAATCCTTTAAATTCTTTTTTATCTATTTCAAATGTTACATTTTTTGCATAAATAATTCCATCCATATGCTTTACTATTATTTCATGGCACATATACAATCCTAATCCTGTACCTTTATATTTATGTTTAGTAGTAAAATATGGGTCAAATATTTTTTCAAGTAAATCTTTTTTTATACCGCCTGCTGAATCTTTAATAGAAAGAATATACTTATCTAATTCTTTATATGTTGATATAATTAGATGTCTATCCTTAACCTTATTAAAAATAAATGCATCTTTAGAATTATTAAATATATTTACAATAACTTGCGTTAACTCATAAGGATAACCTTTTAATAAGTTTTTGTCTTCATAAGCTATTATAGTGTTGATTTTATTTTTATTAAAAACTGCTTCAAAAAAATTAATGATATTATCTAATACATCTGTTAAATCAAAACTTTCAATATCTTTTTTTGGTTCAAAATAATCTGAAAAATTGTTGATAGTAGTTGATAACATTTGAGTTGTATTATTAATTTGTACTAATCCATCACTTAGTTTTTTCTCGGATAGTATATTTAGGTCATGTTCAAGTTTCATTCCACTTGAAAGTGTACTAATAGTACTTAATGGTTGTCTCCAATGATGAGCAATATTGGTAAGCATTTCTCCAATGGAAGCTAGTTTTGATTGCTGTAGGATAATTCTTTCTTGATTTTTAATATTAGTAATATCTAAAAAAGCAGATATACGAAGTATTCTCCCCTCAAACTCAATCTCTTGCCCTTTCCCCAATACTGTTTTTACTCTATTATCCTTCGTTAATATTTGGTATTCAATAGGCTCTTTTGTAAACTTGTTATTTTTAAAATGTTTTTTGACTAAATTTCTATATCTTTTTGAGATGTGTTTTTCAACAGATGCGCCTATTAATTCCTCCTTTGAATTATAACCTAATAACTCAACTGCAACATCATTTATATCTATACAGATATTTGTGTCATGAATAACCAAACCTTCCATAGTTGAATTTATTAGGGTTTTAAAA
>DKNG01000087.1:5387-18853 GCA_002470185.1 Arcobacter sp. UBA7394
TATCAAGATTACTTTTAAGGGATTTTTCTCTTGCATTAATCTCAAGTCTCATTTTTTCAAAAGATAAAAATAGATTATTAAACTCATGGAAGTATGTAGGTTCTAAGATATTACTATAATTACCATTTGCAATATTTGATGTTTGAATTTGAAATCTTTCCAGTGAGCCGAAAATATTGTTTAAAAATTTATGAGAGAAATGAATTGCTATAAAAGCAAAAATAATTATTGTAATTAAAATTACAAAAATAAAATCAAATAAATATTGCTCCACAAAAGAATAGTTTTGTCTAATTACTATTTTCCAATTTGTTTTATCAATATTTGTATACATTCCATAATCTAAAGAACCATCAAATATATTACTAAATGTTGTAATTTTATACTCTTTTTCTTTGTTAATTAAATCTTTATATAAAGTAGTATTAATTACATTTAATTGTTCATTTACTAATTTTGGATTATCTTCATTTAATATAAATGCACCTTTAGAATCCAAAATACGAATCATATGGGAATTGTCATTATTTTTAAGATTATTAGTAAGTATAGATAACTCTTTTAAAGATATAAATACAGCAATAATCTCATCTTTTAAAGTAAAACTGTATACGAAAGATGGTGTATTATCTAATGAAGAAATTAAGATATCAGACCAATAAGTACTATTTTTATCTTTTAAATATTCAACATAAACTTTTTCTGAATAGTTTTTATAGTCAATTATTTTTTTATCCCAATTTGAATGAATACTTTTAATAGAGCCTTTATTATTTAAAATCATTATTGTTGAAATTGTACTATTCATATTAATAATGTTTTCAATAAATAAATTTTTATCTTTAGTATTTTTTTTCAGATAAAAAGATATTTTTTCAATTTGTGTTATAAATTTATTTATATCATATTTTACTTGTTTTATAAGTTGGGTTTGATTATATTGCATAGAATTAATTTTCATATTAAATAAAGTTAAGGAAGAGATAGAAGCAATTGCCATAGCAAATAAGGTTGTAAACAATACAACTAAAAATATTACTGACTTCTTAAGACTTTTTAACTCATACAATTTTTTTCGCAAATAGTTAAGCAACATTTATTCCAATTTAAATAATTAATTTTTATATTTTAAAATAATCAAAAATAAAGTAAAAATCATTATATATTATATATTATTAAATTAATGTAGTTTTTTATTATAAAAAAGAGTAATTTTGAAATTATTTTTTATTTTATTACTTTATAAAAGTATTTTTGCTACTTTAGGCTAACAAATTACACATAAGGAGCCAATATGTTATGTGGTATTGATGAAGCAGGACGAGGGCCAATTGCAGGACCTTTAGTTGTTGCTGGAGCAATTTTTAAAGAAGAGATAGAGGGACTTAACGATTCAAAAGTTTTAAGTGAAAAAAAAAGAGAAAAACTATTTGATGAAATAAAAGAAAAAACTCATTATCACATTGTGTTTACAAGTGCAAAACAAATTGATGAAAAAGGTATTTCTGCTTGTTTAAAAGATTCAATTAAAGAGATTATGAATAATCTAAAAAAAGAAGCTGATGTTTTTCTCATGGATGGAAATACATCTTTTGGAATAGAAACTCTCCAACATAAAATAAAAGCAGATGCAACAGTACCAGAAGTTAGTGCTGCTTCAATTCTTGCAAAAGTAAGTAGAGATAGATATATGTGTGAAATTGCACCTAATTATGAAAAGTATAACTTTCAAAAACACAAAGGCTATGGAACAAAAGCTCATGTAGAAGCAATCAAAGAGTTTGGTAGAAGTGATGAACATCGATTTACATTTAGATTAAAAGCTTTAGGTGAAGGTGTAGAAGGAGTTCAAAAAAGTCTTTTTTAGACTATTTTGAAACTTCTCCTATATGTTTTTCTACAGATTTAATTTTATTCTCTAATCTATTTTCATGATTTTTTCTAATATCAAATTTTAATGATGCATACACTCTATTACAATCTAACTCTTCAAGTTTTTCATAACATTTTTCAACTAATGCTAAAGCATCTTTAATATTTCTTGTTTCAATTATAGTAGCCATTGCAGTTAATTGGTAAGGGAAACCACTATCTTTAATAACTTTTATTACTTGTGACACTTCCTTACTTTTACTTTCATTTTTATCTGTTGGGAACATAGACATCTCTAAAAGAACTGACATTTTTATCCTTTTTATTATGTTATAAATCATTATTTATTTATTTTAAAAACTATTTTATCATTTACTATATAAAGGTAGAGGGGTTAATTGGTTATAAAATATGTAGTTTTTTACTTTTATTTCAAAAATTTTGTGTTATTATATAGAATCAATAAAAGGAGAACTACATGCAATTAGATGTATCTGCAGAAGTTATATTATCACAATTAGGATATTCAAAGAGTGACGCATCGTTACAACAAGCTGAAAAAATGATCTCAGCTACTGGAAACTTTGACAAATTTTCAAAACATATTTTTTCACTAAATGACCACTTAAAGAAAATGAATGCTTACGTGGGATTATCAAATAAAACAGATTTTTTAAAAATTAAATGTGACGAAAATGATGCTGCAGAAATTCTAGAAGAATTTCATGAAGAAGTTTCACACTGGGCTGGAAAGTACAATGTAAAACTTGAACAATTAGATGCTAAACCTATTTATTATATCTTAGGAACACACTAAAAAATTTTATTATAACTATGACAATAAGGTACCTTTTGGTGCCTGTCATAATAATCCTGATGATAATCTTCAGCTTCATAAAATGGTACTAACTCATATAAAGAAGTAGCAACCTTATAATTCATATTTTCTAACTCTTTTATTACTTTTTCACTTACAATTTTTTGTTCTTCATCTGCATAAAAAATCGCTGATAAATATTGGCTTCCAATATCTGGACCTTGCCCATTAATTTGAGTAAAATCATGTATCTCAAAAAATAGTTTTGCTAATTCCTCAAATGAAACAATACTTTCATCATAATCAACTCTTACAACTTCTAAATGACCTGTTAAACCTGTACAAATACTTTTGTAATCTGGATTCTCTGTTCTTCCACCCATATAACCAGAAATAGCTGCTACTACACCATTTAATTTCTCAAAATGGTATTCAACACCCCAAAAACATCCACCTGCAAAATATGCACTTTTTATTTTTTCACTCATTTATGCTCCTTATTTTGCTTCAAATTTTAATGACACTGAATTTACACAATGTCTAGTATTTTTTTCCGTGAAACCTTCACCTTCAAAAACATGTCCTAAATGTCCACCACAAGATGCACATACAATTTCAACTCGTCTACCATCTGCATCTGGGACTCTTTTTACTGCACCTTTGATTTCGTCATCAAAACTAGGCCAGCCACATCCTGAGCTAAATTTACTAGCTGATTTATATAAAGCTGTATTACATTTTCTACAATTAAATGTACCTTCTTCATAAAAATCATTATATTCTCCAGAAAATGGCATTTCTGTACCTTTATTTTCTATTACTCTTTTTTCTTCATCGTTTAATTTATTAAAATTCATTATATAATCCTTTAAAAGTATATAATATACAAAAAACTATTTATCGAATCTTATTGAAAGACATACACCCTCATTATTTTTTATAACATCTAAAAATCCACCATTTTTTTCAATAAATACTCCCATTAAATAAAAACCTAAATCAAAAGATTCATTAGACAATTTTAAATTTGAATCAAACTCATTACTAATACACTTATTATCATTTAGTGAACAGTTATCTTTGTAGTTAATATAAATAGAATTTACATCTTCATTAATATTAAAACTAATAAATTTTTTTTCTTTATTTATATCTGCAAAGTTTTTCAATGAGAAAGACAATAATTTCATAAATACATGTTTTACTTCATCATATATAAAATCAAAGTTTATTAAATTTGAACCACCAATTGATACATCAATTTTTCTTTTGTTAATTTGATCTTTAAATAAAAACACTACATTATCTAACAACACTTTGATATTAACACTTTGTTTTTCAATATCATTTTTGAAAAACTTTTGAAAATTTTGCATAGTATCATCTAGTTTAGAAACTTCATGAATTGTTTTATCTATTATATTTTGTGTCTCTTTTATATCCATTTCATTTACTGAAAATTGTAAGCTCAAAGATTGTAGGTAAAGTTTAATTATATTAAGAGGTTGATTCCACTCCCTTGAGATTGCATCTATCATATCACTCATGGCTGATAGTTTTGATTGTTGGAATAAAATTTGTTCCTTTCTTCTTAGCTCTTCTACTTGCTCTTCTACTAAGCCATTTAGATTTGTATTCATTACTTTTAAATCTTTTAAAGCATGGGATAAACTAAGATGTAACTCAACTCTTTTCAGAAGAACTTCCGAGAAAAATGGTTTAGTTATATAATCAACTGCCCCATATTCAAAACCTTTTACAATATCATTTTTATCATCTTTTACAGTAAGAAAGATTATGGGAATATTTTTGAATCTATCATCAGCTTTAATTCTTTGGCAGACTTCATAGCCATCAAGTGTAGGCATAACAACATCAAGTAATATTAGATCAAAAGTATTAGTTTCTAATAATTCCAAAGCTTTATGACCACTTTGAGCATATATCACATTGTACTCTTTTAGAATACTCATTGCTACTTGTAAGTTTTTTGCATCATCATCAACTAATAAAATCTTACTATTTTTTTGTACTCTTTCCATGATTATTCCTCACACGAATTATTAAACATATCTTCTAATTGCTTTAATCGTACATAGTTATTTGCTTTTGTAATTAACTCTATTGTAACAAAAGGTTTAACTATATAATCAACTCCACCAGATTCATAAGCTAATTCAATATCAGATGTTGCATCTTTTCCAGATAAAAATACTATTGGAATATTTTTCATATTTTCTTTTTGTTTTAATATCTTACATACCTCAAAACCATTCATATCTGGCATCATAATATCAAGTAGAATTAAATCAAAATCGTGTTCATTGCATGAAGAAAAAGCCATCTCTGCATTTTTTGCATAAAACATTTTATGACCTTCATTTTTTAGAATATTCATTGCCATTTGAATATTTTTTGGGATATCATCAACAATTAAAATTTTACTATTTTTCAATCTTTTCCTTTAACACTTCTAATTTTTCTATTATTGAGCTAAAACTTCCTAATAAATAGTCTACTTTTTCAATATCAAATGATTCTATATGTGTAATAATCTCACTTGAGTAGTTTTCTAAAATACTTATATTATTCTCAACTCCAAGCTCTTGTATTTTCAAAGCAAAGTCTTCAATCAAAGAGAAGTCACCTTTATTTTTCACCTCATCACACTCTTGTTTAACTTGACTATGAAGTATATGAATTACTTCATCTAGTTTCTCAATATTGACTGTTTCATTAACTAGTATTTCTTTACTATTATCTTCATTTACAAAACTATAAGGTAAAAACTTTCCTAACTCTTCTATTAAATCATCTAAAATAACTGGTTTTCTAAGATACCCATCAAAGCCATATTGAGCAACTTTTTCTAAATCTTTTCCCATAACTGATGCAGTAAGTGCAACTAAAGGTATATTTTTATATTTTTCTTTATTTTTAATATGAATAGCAGCATCATAACCATTCATAACTGGCATTCTTAAATCCATAAGTATTAAATCAATATTTACTTTCTCTAATAAATCAATAGCTTCTTGTCCATTTTGGGCCATAATTATATTAAAACCATAATCTTTTAATGTAGCTTCTACTAGTTTTCTATTTTCACTAATATCATCTACTACTAAGATTGTTGCTTTATCAAACATAATATTAGAGATATTTAATTTCTTACACTCAAAAGACTCACTTACAGAACTTACTGAAATATCATGAAGTAATACGGTAAAAATAGAACCTTTCCCTTTTGTACTTTCTACAGAAATTTCTCCATTCATCATATGCACTAACTTCGTACATATTGCAAGTCCTAATCCTGTACCTCCATATTTTGAAGAGCTTTGATCTTTTTGTTGTTCAAAAGCATAAAAAATATTTTTCAAATCGTTTTTTTCTATTCCAATTCCTGTATCTTCTACAGAAAAAATTAGATCAATTTTACTTTTTATATTATCTTTGTAAATATTATCTACTTTGATTTTGATATGACCTTTTTCTGTAAACTTAATAGCATTACCAATCAAATTGAATAAGATTTGTCTAATTCTAACCCCATCAATAATGATATTTTCTGGTATATCTTTATCTATGTCAATTATAAAGTTTATATTTTTACTTATAATTTTAGAGTGAAATATTGATTCTATCTCTAAGAATAGTTTAGAAGGGTTTAGCGCTTCATTTTTAATATCCAATTTACCTGCTTCTATTTTAGATAAATCAAGAATATCATTAATAATTCGAAGAAGTGCATTTCCACCTTTTTTAATGGAGTTTAGATAATCTTTTTGAATTGGATTTGATATCTCTTTATCCAATAACTCTGTAAAGCCAATAACTGAATTCATTGGAGTTCTTATCTCATGGGACATATTTGCTAAAAATTCACTTTTTTGTTTTGCTACATTTTCAGCTTCATTTTTAGCTTTTAATAAAATATCATTTAAGTTCTCTAACTTTGTAATATCAGTAAACACTGCTGTTTTCAAATCTGATTCTTTTGAGATATAAGAAGCAGATATTTTAAAAATATGAGCTTTCCCATCTTTATAAATTAAGGCTTTGTATATATTATTTGGATTAGATAAAACTTCTTCTACCCAAGTTTTATCCCCTACTTCTGCTTGAATATAAGTATTAGGATCTGTAGTATCAAACAAATCACAAATACATCTATACTCTTCTTTAAAGCTCTCTAGGGATGAATACTCAAAGAAGTCTAAGAATGCTTTATTTGCTTGTTTTAACTCCTCACCTGTAGTTGTAATAACAATATCAACTTGAGAGTTCATAATCGCAAAGGCAAAATCCCTACTCTGTTCTAATTTCTTTTCAACTTTTTCTTTTTCTATAATCTCAGCTTTTAACTTTCTATTCCAATAAACAGTACCAGCAAGAATAAATAAAGCAAAAGCAATAACTTTCCAAACTAACTCATAATCAATTTCTCTATCGTAATCAATTTTAATCCATTTTCTATAGATTTCATCCTTTGAAGAATCAGGTAAGTTAGCTAAGAGTTTATTTATTATAGATACTAACTCGGGATTGCCTTTTTTTGTACCAAAACCATATTCATAGTTATAACCAGTTGGTCCAACAATTTTTAGATTGCTTAAACCATATTTCTTAATATAAAATTCAAAAGAAGGAATATCTAAAATAAAATAATCAATTTGAGAGTTTGATAAACTTTTTAAACCATCTAAGGGAGTGTCAAAAAGTTTTATTTTTTTTAATTTTGGATAATCATGTTTTATTTTCTCAATAATAGAATATCCCTTTACTGTAGCAATATTCATATTAATAATATTATTTAGATTATTTACATATGTATCATTTGTTTTATTAGAAATAATTACAATTTCAGCGCCTAAATACTTACTAGTAAAGTTCATAAATTTCGTTCGACTTACTGAATAAGAAATAGCATCAATTAAATCTATTTTTTTCTCTTCCATTAAATCTAAAGTTTCAGACCATGTTTTCGTCTTAACGTATTGAATGTTAATATTTGTATTTTTAAATATCTCATTTACTAAATCAGGAACAATACCAATATACTCACCCTTATCATCAATAAAAGAGTATGGAGGCCAATGGGAATCTCCCGCAATTTTTAGAGTCTTATTATTCTCTAACCACTTTTTTTCTTTATTATTCAAAATATTTTTCATACTTTTTTTCAAACTAAGCATATTGTCATTTACCCATAGTTTTTGAATCTCTTTTCTTTTTGACTGTGGGATTGACTTTAAAGTTTTATTTAAAATTGAATATAAGATTTCATTTTCTTTATTTACTGCTATTGATAGTTCTGCTTTATCGAAAGGTGCTTTAAAAGATATTGTAATATTAGTAAGAAGATTTTTCTCAGTAAAATAAGAGATTACAGGAAGATTTCCAACATAGATATCTGCTTTACCATAGGAGATATATTCCAATGCCTCCTCATTTGATTTAGTAAAAATAAATTCAGCATTTGGAAAACTTTTTTTCAAAGCTTCATGAATAAAATTATCTTTAGGAAGTGCAATTCTATGATTAGCAATATCATTAAATTCATTTAATTCAAAGTCTTTTCTAACTGCAACTGCTATATCTACATTTATATATGAATCTGTGAATTTAAAAAACTCTCTTCTTTCTTTATTTTTGCTAGCACAAGCTAGAATTTGAAGTTCATTATTTTTAGCTTTTTCAAATACTTTACTCCATTGATCTGAATATATCTCAAAATTTAGACCAGTCTTAGCAGATATAATACTTAGATAATCAGAAGAAACACCATTGTGATTTCCATAGTTATCCACATAATCAAAAGGAGGCCAATTTTCATCAACACCAACTTTTATTACAGGATTATTTTGTATCCACTGCTTTTCAAGAGTTGTGAATTCAACACTTGCATAAACATTGAAAAACATAGATATAATAAGAAAAAGTTTGAGAACATTCATAATAATATTACTTTATAATAATTTAATTTTACATATAGATATTAACTAAAATCATCTTAAAAATTATGAATTTTTCTTTTTATTTATCTTTATTCCTATGTAATAAATCATCTTTATTTAGCTGGCAAATAGACTTCTTCCCCATTACTGCAAGTAATCCAATAATTCCAGTAATTAAACCATTATGATAGTTTGCAACAGTACGTGCTTTTTGCTCTACTAAATACTTACCTCTTTTTTCTTTATTCATAGTTGCAAGTCCCACTGGACAATCATGTCCAGCCGTTCCAGAACAATGTCTAGCCCGAATACACCCAGCACTTATCATAAAACCACGAGCAATATTTATAAAATCTGCTCCATAAATAAATAACTCTAAAGCATCATCCGGAGCTAGGACTTTTTCACTAGCAATTATTTTTATCTCATCTTTTAATTTTTTCTCTTTTAAATCATTTATTACAATATCTAAAGCTTCTTTTATAGGAAGTCCTATTCTTCTCATCATCTCTAAAGGAGCAGCTCCGGAACCACCATCTCCTCCATCAATTGTAAGAAAATCTGGAAAGGGAAGATTATTTTCTTTTGAATATAGTATTTCATTTGAATACTCTTCAAAGTTTTCAGGTGAAGATATTACTATTTTTATTCCCACAGGTTTTGAAGATATATTTTGTAGCTTACCTATAAAATCAAATAATTCACGTACAGTGGAAGAATAAGGAAAACGATTAGGAGATATTAAATCCTTATTTGCTTCAACACCTCTATAATATGCAACAGAAGCTGTAACCTTATGAGCAGGAAGTTTTCCTCCTGTTTGCTTTGCACCTTGAGATATTTTGATTTCTGTCATACGACAAAAAGTCATTATCTTTTTATATCTTTCTTCATCAAAAGAGCCATCTTTATGTTTTACTCCATATAAACCACTACCCATTTGAAAAACAATATCAGCAACATCTTCTGGGATTTGTTTTGGAAACTTATCAAAAGAAGCTTTCCAATTAACCCTATAAAAAAGTACATTCTTTTTATCAAAGTTAAATGATTCATCATCTTCTCTTTGTAGAACCATATCACAATATAGTTTCTTTGCAATCCTAGCTCCTAAAGTTTTTGAAAAAATCCAATACATACTTCTTGCAAAAATAGTACCTCTTTGTATTTCAAAATATTCTCTTGAGGGTAAATACTTATGGGTAATTAGATAATTAGTAGTTACAGAACCTTCACCTGTATTTATAGGAAATCCAGCCTTTAAAGCAGCTATTGTAAATGCTTGAGTACCTTCTGGAGAAATTGCTCCATCACTCATGGCACTACGTCCTATTAAACTATTAGCCATAAAAGGTATTTCTCTTTTTGCTCCAAAAGTAATAGCACATTTTTCATCTACTTCATCTACATTTAAAACATGATTTGAGTGTTTGAATAATATCCTATTCTTATCATAAGGTTTTGAAGGAGAAAAACTATAAAAAGTCTTTTTTTCACTGCTAACTCTGTTTATCCAATCTATTTTTTCATAAGAATCAAAATAATCTTCATCCCCAAAATATTGCCGCATAGGATCACGTAATAAATAGAAAAAATATCGCATTCTTCCCACTAAAGGATAATTTTTTAATAATTGGTTATTTCTTTGAATAAATCTATCATAAATATAAATTATAAAAGATAATATTACAAAAAATACAAAAAAACCTTTGAAAAACAAACTCCAATTATATGATAAAATTGTGTTTCCAAATATTGATAATTCATTCATAATAAACTACTTTTTAAATATTAAATAATCAACAGAAAATTTCCCCGCGCCATTACTTAAGAATAGACCTAAAAATATTAGATAATATAAAGGTATTTCAAATCCATTATCCCCTGCACTAAAACCGTTTCCAATATGAACAGTGAAAATTGCAACAATCATTACAATCATTAAAGGAATTGACATTATTCTAGTTAAAAATCCAATTGCAATTAAAACAACACCTAATAATTCAGTAGTGGAGGCTAAATAAGCACTTAAAGTAGGAAAAGGAATACCAAGGGTAGCAAACCATGAAGCAACAGAATTTATATCATTCCATTTCATTAAAGCAGGTTCATAAAATCCATAGGCAACAACTAATCTAGCGATTAGTAAAAAGAAAGATTGTAGGTTATCAAAAAGCCCACATAATTCGTTATATATCTTAGCAGTCATAATTTACCCCTTATAATATATTCTATTATTATAAGGAGTTTATATTTACTCTTTGTTTATAAGAAAAAATTAATTATATAGCTTTAAATTTTTCTTCTATTAAAACTTCACCATCATAAAGTATTCTTCCTGTAAATTCATCACCAACAATAAATTTACCAACACCTTTTGGTGTTCCTGTCATTAAGATATCACCATCATCAAATGAAAGAAAAGTATTAACTTCTTTTATTATCTCTTCTGGTTTATTAATCATTAAAGTAGTATCACCTTTTTGTTTTAACTCACCGTTAATAAATAGCTCAACTTCTAATTTATTTATATCACCATCAAAGTTTACAAATTTAGAGAAAACAGCAGAGTTATCAAAAGCTTTTGCTCTCTCCCATGGTAAACCTTTTGCTTTTAGTTTAGATTGAACTTCTCTTAGTGTTAAATCAAGACCAAAACCAACTGCTGATATTTTTCCTTCTTCCATTAAAAAAGAAATTTCAGCTTCATAGTGACAAGACTCATGAGCTTTTGGGAAAACTAATTTATTTGTAATTGAAGAGTTTGGTTTAATAAAAAAAACCATTTCATCAGGAGTATCGTTGTTTAATTCCGCAATATGTTCAGTATAATTTCTACCAATACATACTACTTTAGATGGGAAAATATTCCCACCTTTTAATATAATATTTTTCATTTATTAAATAAGACCTTTATTTTTCAAAATAGCTAATCGCTTCTGTGAATATGTAGAAGCAGATTTTTCGTACCACATTTTAGCAGTTTCATAGTTTTTTTCTACCACGATACCTTTTTCACTAAAGTATCCTAACCATGACATTGCATATTTGTTACCTTTTTTAGCTGATTCAGTAAAAAGTTTATACGCAATATTATAGTTTTTTTCAACTCCATAACCTTTTGAGTATAAATATCCTAACTCAGCTTGTCCATAATCATTACCTTTTTCAGCTGTTTTACCATACCAATAGGCTGCTTGTTTATAATCTTTTGGAACACTCCAACCTTTTTTGTAGTAGTAACCAAGTTCATTTTGTGCAAAAGTGTCATTTTGAAAAGCTGCTTTTTTGAAATAAAAGAAAGCTTTATTAACATCTCTTTTAACACCTGTTCCTTTGTCATAAAGATAAGCTAATTCTCTTTGAGCAACTGCATCGTCTTGATTTGCTGCTTTTTCAAAATAAGTAAAAGCTTTAGCAGTATTTTTATCTTTTAAATGAATAATTGCTACTTCTCTTTGAGAATAATAATCACCAGCATCAGCAGCTTTTTCAAACCACTCAATACCTAAAGCTTTATTTTTAGGAACAATTTTTCCTGAACTAAAATAATAACCTAACCAGCTTTGAGCAATTACATCACCAGCATTTGCTTTTTCTTCATAACATTCAAATCTAATTATATTTTCTGGATGTACTTTACAATCTACTACTTGAATCTTTTTTTCAACTTTAACCACAGGTTTTATTGCTTTTGGTTCTACTTGTTTAGTTGTTGTTGAACATCCAACAAAAAATAGTACCAAGATAAGGGAAGATAAATATTTCATAAGAACTCCTTGTAAATAATGGTATTTTAGCACAAAATACCATTATTTAAAGAAATGAAAAAGGAAGTTTTTTTATTTTTTAGATAAAAAATTATCAATAGATAATTTACCAGCACCAAATGATGCAAAAATACCTAAAAATAATAAATAATATAAAGGAATTTCAAATCCATTGTCACCTGAACTAAATCCATTAGCAAAATGTACAGTAATAATTGCTACAACCATAGTACCAATTAATGGTAAACTAATTAGTCTTGTAAATAGTCCTAAAGCTAATAAAACAACACCTAAACTCTCAAATGTTGCAACCATATATACATTAAGTGTTGGGAAAGGAATTCCCATACTTGCAAACCACGCAGCTGTATCTTCAATACTTTTCCATTTATTAATAGCAGGTTCAAAGAAACCATAAGCAATTGTTAATCTTGCTAGAAGTAAAAATAGACTTTGGAAATTGTCTAATACCTTTGCTGCTAAATCATTTATTTTACTAATCATAATTTTACCTTTGTGTTAATCAATTAATAAGATTATATAATTATAATATTTACTTTATGTTTAGTAAAGG
Source organism: Arcobacter sp. UBA7394 (assembly GCA_002470185.1). Lineage (GTDB taxonomy): Bacteria > Campylobacterota > Campylobacteria > Campylobacterales > Arcobacteraceae > Poseidonibacter. Next base: position 18,381 of record DKNG01000087.1, read on the forward strand.
ACAAAAATGAAAAATAACTTACTTATTGTTTGGACAAGTGGTGATGTGGAGGTAGCTAAAAAGTTTCCTCTATTGTATTCTTCGGTTATGCTAGATAGAAAATATTGGGAAAAAGCCCATTTAATGATTTGGGGTCCATCTATTTTGTTAGCAAAAGAAAATACTCAAATTAGAGAAAAACTAGTTGAAATTATTAAAACAGGCGTAGAAATGAGTGCTTGTATTGTATGTGTAGAAGATTATGAAGCAAAAGAAGAACTTGAAGCTTTAGGAATCGAGGTAAATCATACAGGAGAACTTTTTACAAAAGCTCTCAAAGATGATGATGAATGGGCTGTAGTTACGATCTAATATTTAGATAATAGATCATTTATGATAACAGAAGTAATTCCCCAAATTACTTCTCCTTCATATTTATAAACCCATATCTTATGTCTTTTATTTCCCCATGGTTTCTTATAAGTATCAGGTAA
>DKNG01000087.1:18884-19548 GCA_002470185.1 Arcobacter sp. UBA7394
CCTAACTCTTCAACTGGGAATAATACTTCTTTTTCACCTTCTTCATTAAATCTATAAGGTTGTATTTCATGGGATAAAGTATACTCTTCTGCTTTTGTTTCTTTGAAAAAAGACAAAGGAATTAATATTGTTTTTTCAACTTCATTCTTATCTATATTCATAGTTTTTAAAGCTCTTTTTTTAACAACTGCTACAAAAGACTCAATTACCGCACCAATTGGAGCTACATAAGTATCTAATTGCCCAATAATTTTAATATCTTTTTTTCCAATACCTAACTCTTCTTTTGTTTCTCGTAAAGCAGTTTGTTTAAAGTTTTTATCAACACCTTCTTCAAACTTTCCACCGGGGAAACAAATATCTCCACCTTGTCTAATATGTGCAGCACGTTTTTGAAAAAGAATATAATATTCACCTTTTATTTTAATAAGAGGAATAAGTACAGCTGAATTAAAAAATCTATCTCTTCCTAAAACACCAGGCTTTTTGGGCAAATTTATTGCTAATTCTTTTAAATCATCTTTTTTCATTATTTACTCTTTATTGTTTTTATTGCTTCTATCATTACTCTTACAACTTTTCTTAAATCTTCTTCTTTAATAGTATAAGCAACAATAGAATATATAAGTTTTCCAAATGGTCTAATCCATACACCATTTTTTAC
>DKNG01000087.1:19630-24241 GCA_002470185.1 Arcobacter sp. UBA7394
ATTGCACCTATATTTCTAATATCTTCTATAATTTCAATATCTTTTGCTTTTATAAGCTCTTCTTTGAAGATATTTTCTATTTTGGAAACTTTATCATTCCATGAAGTTTCTAATAATAAATTTATACTTTCAATTGCAACAGCACAAGCCAAAGGATTTGCCATAAATGTTGGACCATGCATCAAAATACCTAAATCAGAATTACTAATAGTTTGGGATACATTTTTTGATGTTATCATAGCAGCCATAGTCATATAACCACCAGTTAGACCTTTTCCAAGAGTTAGAATGTCAGGTTTTATATCTGCCCATTCACAAGCAAACATCTTTCCTGTATGTCCAAATCCAGTTGCTATTTCATCTGCAATTAAAAGAACATCATATTTATCACAAAGCTCTCTTGCTTTTTTTAAATAAATAGGATTATATATTCTCATACCACCTGCACCTTGTACAATTGGTTCTATTATAAATCCAGCCAATTCTTCATGGTGTTTTTCAAAGTTTAGCTCTAAAGCTTCTATTGCTTCATTACAATTACTATCAAAACCTAAAGCAGGAGCTTTTGTAAATATATGTTTTGGTAAGTAAGAGCCATAAATACTATGCATTGAGTTATTTGGATCACAAACACTCATAGCAGCTAAAGTATCTCCATGATAGGCATGTTCACAAGCTAGGAACTTATATTTTTTAAGTCCTTTTGCTTCTTGGTATTGAATGGCAGTTTTTAATGAAACCTCAACAGATACAGAACCACTATCACATAAAAATACACTATGCAAGCCTGTAATATCAACTAATAATTTAGAAAGTACTGCTGCTTTTTCATGTGCTAAACCACCAAACATTATATGTGGCATAATCTCAACTTGAGATTTTAAAGCCTCATTTAATCGAGGATTATTGTAACCATGTATTGCACTCCACCATGAGCTCATACCATCGATTAACTCTTCACCTGTTTCTAAAAAAATTGTTGTTTTATCTGTACTTTTTACAGGTAAAAGTGTACTTCTTGATGGCAAAGAATTATAAGGATGCCATACATGTTCTCTATCAATATCTAACCAATTCAATAAAAATCCTATTTATATATATCTATATATTATATCAAAAGATTATTTCATAACTTATTTATCATATAGCACTATTGAAAACTGCGCACCTTTGTAAGAAACGCCATCATAAGAATACTCTTTATTTTTTACATCTATAACACCATTCATGTACTTACTAATGATTTGTTCACACATATATAAACCAATTCCAGTACCTTTTGACATGTGTTTTGTAGTAAAGTATGGCTCGAAGATATTATTAATAATATCTTCATCAACTCCACCAGCATTATCTCTTATTTTGATAATAGTTTTATCTTTCTTTCTTGTGATTTTTACAAAGATAAATTTCTTTTTCTCAGAAGACGAAACTAAAGCATCTTTTGCATTATTTAAGATATTAATAAATACTTGAATAAATTCTGTTTCATGACCATTTATTTTTAGGTCTTCAAAATCACGTATAATCATAATATTTTCAGTATCAAATTTAGAGCTTAAAAGATTTATTGTTTTATCTAAAGTGACACTAATCCTAAATTCACTTTTCTCTTTATTTGGCTTAAAAAAGAATCTAAAATCATCAATAGTATGGGATAAGTATTTTGATGAGTTTATTATTGATTCTAGAGTATCAATAAATAGTTCATCATCCAAATCATTTAATTGTTTTTTGATTTTTAATCCACTTGCACCTGTAGTTATTACAGATAAGGGTTGACGCCATTGATGGGCAATATTTTCTATCATTTGACCCATAGAAGCCATCTTAGATTGTTGAGTTAGAATCCTATCTTTTTGTAAGTTTTCTTTTACTTCTTTTTTAATTCGATCCTCTAATGTACTATTGATTCTTTTTAACTCTTCTGTTTTTTCATCCACTTTTCTATTTAATGAAATATTCACTTTATTTAGTAATCTTTGTCTATATAATAAAAATATAAGAACAACCATAACAAAAGCAGCTATTTGTAATAATAGCTTTGAATCAAACTCTTTTTGAGATTCTATATGTAACCATTTATTTTTGATTCTTTGCTTATCACTTGTAGATACAGAACTAACTGCTTTATTAAAAATACTTGTTAATAATACATCTTCTTTATTAATTGCAACTCTTAAAGCTACTTTTTCTTCTAACTTACCAGTGATTTTTAGTTTTGATAAATAATCATTTTGTAATAAATACCAAGCAGCACCCAAAGAAGATATTTGACCTAATAATTCATTTTCATATACTTTATCAAATCCCTCTTTTAAACTATTTGTTTCAACAAATTCAATACTTGGATATTTAGCTCTTAATTCTTCTAATAAAGAATAACCACGAGTAATTCCAATTTTTACTTTTTTTAATTCACTTAAGTTATCAATGAAAGGTATATTATTTTTAGTGATAATCACAGGTCTAATATTAAAATATGAAGAAGTAAAACTCAAATATTTTTTTCTTGACTCATTAATTGAAGCCATAGGTAAGATATCACACTTATTTTCTTGTATTGCACTTAATGATTCAGCCCAAGATAGTGTTGGATATAAAGTAATTTTTCTATGGATATTTTCTTCTAATAATTCTACATAATCAGCAGCTAATCCAACTAACTTATTATTAGTAATATCGCTATATGGCATTCCATTTGGAATTACACACATTTTTATTTCTTTTTTATTTTTTAAGTAATTTAATTCATTTTCATTTAATTTTGTATCTTTGATTCTTCTATGTTCAAAAACAAAATCATTAAGATTAATAGTCTTATCTGTAAGTCCCATAATATTATATAAGTCAAAAATTCTTTGTAATTTATCTTTTTTAATTTCACCTAGTTTTGAAGTATTAAAATATGAAAGTTTTTTTAATTCTTTTGCTTCAAAAATAAGCTCATCTATCTTTAACTTTTGATTATTGTATTTGTTATATATTAAAGAAGCAGTTTCTTCAATATTCTCATAAGCGTAACTCCACCCTTTTAGTGAAGCTTCTTTGAAAGCCAATACTGTATCAAGGTCATTATTTATTAACCACTCATTTGTATATAGTAAGTCACTATACATATCAAAACCAAAAGATTTAGGATCAAAAATATTATAATCTATACCTTTTTGATTTAGAGTAAAAGGTGTTTTAGAAATATAAGCAGAAATAACATCTGTATTATCATCTATTAAATCATTAATATTATGAGTATGTTTAATAAAATTTAAATCTTCAAAACTTACATTATTTGATCTAATCATTGCTTTTAGAGATACTTCACTAGCATCATCAATTGTAGTCATAATTCTTTTATTTTTGAAATCATCTATAGTATTAATATTCGATTTTTGCGTACTTAATAAAACCAAAGGACTTGCTTGAAAAAGTGCATATAAAGCTACAATATTTTTGCCTTTTGATTTTTCTAAAATCAAAGTTTCTCGACCTACTGCAAAATCTATTTTTTTATCACTAACTTCTTGAGGGATATCATGCCCGAAATCAAAGTCAAGAATTTGAACATCTAAGCCTAAGTCTTTGTAATAACCTTTTTCTTTTGCAATGTAATAACCAGCAAATTGAAATTGATTAAACCAAGATAGTTTTAGTTTGACTTTTTTTAGCTCCTTGGCATTTGAAAATACCGATAAAAAAACAAATAATAATATTATGATTCTAGCTTTCATAAATAACCTTTTTAAAAAGTAATTATTATAACCAAAGAAATGAAAAATAATTCTTATGATAAAAAGAAGCAAAACTTATAATAATATACAACTTTATTTTACTCCTATCATTTTTTTATCACACACTTTAAATATAATTTAAAAAATCTACCTAGGAGTAACAATGGAACACAATGATTTAGAACTAAAACATATTGCTACAGTTGATGATAAAAGATATTTTATCTCTACAATTAAAATGCAAGTAAGACATTCTTGGTTAAACCAGCATAACAACGTATTTGTATACGAAACAATGATATTCAAAAAAGATGGAGATCAAGTGATTTATCACGAGCCAATTTTCAATAGAAGATATAGTACTTATGATGAAGCTATTCATGGTCATGAAAATGCTGTTAATACAATTGGAAGAATTGTAAGAGAAGGTATTCTTTGTTAATCTCATAGGGTTTCCCTATGAGTTACAAAACGATTACGGTTACAAATTAGTAACAAGAAAAAACACACTTATTAAGTAAAAAGGTGTCATTATTCCAGCGTATTTTTACAAAAGGATTAACATGACATTTATACCACTTTCAACACAACTTTTACAAGCAGTAAAAGCAGACAATGCGCACCAAGTAGAAGAACTTATTTCTAACAGCGATTCAAAGAAATCATTAATCGAAGAACACGTATCAGTAAACGGACAAGAATCACTTACTAATCTTTTACCAAAGTTTAGAAGTAAAGGTTTGGTTTTAAATATCCAATCATTTCTAAATATCTAAGAGATAGGAGTACCTTCTCTTTGTAACCAAAGACCTATTTCTTCTTTTCCTTTAGAAGTTAAAGAATAAATACCCTTTCCTGCTCTATCAAACCAAGAGTAGTAGTT
>DKNG01000087.1:24333-24505 GCA_002470185.1 Arcobacter sp. UBA7394
CTTTAGCTATATCTGAGGCTTTACAATCCCCATGCTCTTCTAAATATAAAGCAACTTTTAATGCTTTTTGTCTATAAGAAGTAAGAACTCCTTTTTTACTAGCCATTCCTCCAAGATTTGGGTCACCAATTCTACTTTGAAATTCACCTAATAATTTCTCTTTTTTTTGTTT
>DKNG01000226.1 GCA_002470185.1 Arcobacter sp. UBA7394
CCAGTGATGTTAGACTTCTATGCTGATTGGTGTATCTCTTGTAAAGAGTTAGAGAATATTACTTTTAAAGATGAAGCAGTAGTTGCAAAACTAAAAGGTTTCACACTTTTAAAAGCTGATGTAACTGAGAATAATGATGATGATAAAGCACTACAAGCTAAGTTTGGTGTAGTTGGACCTCCAGCACTTATCTTTTGGGATAAAAACAATAAAGAGATTAAGTCATCTCAAATTGTTGGATATAAAAATGCAGAAGACTTCTTAAACATAATAAATAAACACTTCTAAATCTTATAAAATCCCTAAACAACTAGGGCTTTTATATAAGATTTGTTATACTTCCTAAAAATTATTACCAAAGGTTTTTTATGAACTTTAATACTATTTTAGGAAGCGTAGATTTCCTTGAATTCTTACGAGGAAAAAAAGCTTCATTCCTATTAAGTGCAAGTGTTACAAAAACTTGCGAAATCCCTAATATTTCCCAAGCAGGAATTCCTGGCAAATTAGATTTAACTCCTACCTTAGATGCAGAATTTTTATGTACTAAGGAAGTTCGTTCACTTGATGATATAGCACAAACACCAAAGGGTGTTCCAACTCCTGCGCTTATTACAAGAGCGACACATGAATTAAATCCATTTTCAAATATTGAGATTTTAGATTTAGGACTTAGTGTAAAACCAAAACTAAGATATTTTAAAACTTATGGTTTTGATTTAGAACCATCAAGAAGAATAGATGATAAAGCCTCAATTAATGCTATGGAAGTATTCCAAATGGGTGTACAGTTTGCACAAGATTATGAATTAAAAGATGATTATGTAATCTTAGCTGAGAGTGTTCCAAGTGGTACAACTACAGCACAAGCATCTGCAATGGCTTTAGGATATAAGTGTAAAAACTACTTTTCTAGTTCTTTCAAAAATAGTCCTGAAGATATAAAATACCTAACAATCAAAAAAGCCTTAGCAAATATTAACGAAGATGATGAGGTATTTACAAAACTATCTAATGTATCAGATAATATGCTTATCTTTAATGCTGGATTTGTATTAGGTTCAACTTCAAAAAATATGAAAGTAGTACTTGCAGGTGGAACACAAATGGCAGCTGTATTACTAATTGTAAATTCTGTATTAGAAATGATGGGAGGATCAATTGATTCTTCAAATATTGCTTTATGTACAACTAAGTGGATACATGAAGATGAAAATTCAAATATCAAAGCCTTATTAGCACAATTAAAATTCCCAGTTAATGCTTATGCTAGTGATTTTGATTTTAGAGAATCAAATCATCCTGCACTTAAACTTTATGATGAAGGTGAAGCTAAAGAGGGTGTTGGTTGTGGAGCAGCTCTTTGTTATGCAGCAATCAATGGTATAAACAAAAAAGAGTTAACTCAAAAAATAGAAAGTTTTTTAGGATAGTTTAGTGGAAGTATTTATTTCAACATTTTTAAAAATGTTTTTTATTATGACGCCATTTTTTGTATTGTCTGTATTTCTGACTGTTACATCTGATGCGTCTAATCATGAAAGAAAAGTATTAGCTATAAAAGTTACTACATCTGTAATTATTATGAGTTTAGTACTTCTATTTTTTGGAAAACATATTTTCTCAATTTTTGGTATTACTTTAGATGCCTTTAGAATAGGAGCAGGGGCTTTATTATTCTTAGCTGCTGTTGATTTAGTAAAAGGTAATAAAGATGGAGCTAAAAAATCTGATGATACAGCGCTATATGATTTAGCTGTAGTTCCTCTTGCTATTCCTGTTACAATTGGACCTGGAACTATTGGTATTTTACTTGTAATGGGGGCTTCTTTTGAAACTACATCATCACTAATTGCTGGTAGTTTTGCACTTATTTGTGCTGTATTAGTAATTGGTCTTATGCTTTATATGTCAAGTATTATTGAAAAAATTGTAGGAAAACAAGGTCTTCTTGTAATCTCAAAAATTACAGGTTTATTCTTAGCTGCACTTTCAGCACAAATTGTGTTTACGGGTGTGAAAAACTTTTTAGGATTATAATATGAAAATATTCTATTTTGGTGGACAAAAATCAGGTAAGACTTCAAAAGCTAGTGCTAAAGCATTAGAATTGTCAGGAAATAAAAAACCATATTATGTGGCTACTTATGATAACTCTTATAATGATGAAGCCATGCAAGATAGAATCAATAGACATATTGATGAGAGAAAAGAAGAGTTTCTGAGTATTGAAGAGACAAGAAATTTACTTCCTCATATTAAAAAAGGTGAAACATATCTTATTGACTGTATGACTATGTTTATTCTAAATAATATGGATGATGGAATAGATAAAATGAGAGAGCAATTAAAAGAGTTGTTCAAAATAGATTGTAATATGATTTTTATTCTAAATGATATAGGAAATGGTGTAATTCCAATGGATAGATATAGTCGTGATTTTGTTGATGTATCAGGACTTATTGGACAGTATTTAGCACAAAACTGTGATGAGGTATATGAAGTAAAATACTCATTGGAGAAAAAACTAAAATGAAAATAGTTCTTCACGCTTTTTATTTTGCTCTTTCATATTTTACAAGTATCCCTGTGTGGGTAAAAGATATGAAGATTGTTAATGAAACATATAAATATACCTTAGCTTTTCTTCCTCTAATTGGAATTATTCTAGCAAGTATTGTAATTGGAATAAATCTTCTTTTACTT
>DKNG01000206.1:0-2209 GCA_002470185.1 Arcobacter sp. UBA7394
TAACTCTTTTGATACAGGTTTTGCAAAGAATAAAGCTGAATAAAGATCTTTTATCACTTCGTTATAATGTTGTGAATCACTGATTTTTATTAGGGTTTTATAATTACTTTGTTTTTGCTCTAGTTCTTCATAAAAAACTAACTTAGTATAAAAACCTTTTAGATATGTAAAAAAGTTTATTCTTGTAGTAATAAAAGCGATATTTATATCATGTAATTGTTTGATATTATCGAGCTTATCTATATTTGTAAAAAATTGGAAATTATTAGCTTTTAATTTTAAGACATAAAACTTCTCTTTTTCATAGATATTTAAAACTTGAACTTTTGTTTCATATATTTCTTCATCTACTAACTCTTGATATTTTGAATACTCTATTGATAAATTTATTGTAAATATCATCAATATAAAAATAATAGATAGGAAAAATTCATTGTAAGTTTTCATTATTCTAATAATCATAAAAATTATTATACTATAATGTAAATTATTTATATAAAAAGAAATATATTTTTAGCACATCTTTCAATTATTTTTATATAATAACTTTTTAAATACAAGAATACATTTATATAAGGAAGTTATTATCAAAACCTATATAGAAAACTATAGAAACAAACTACTAACACAATATATCTATTTAGGATTATTCTTTTCTATATTTCTCTCACCTTTTTATTACTATATAGATAATTATGCTTTAGCAATTACACTTAATTTATTTACGATAATAATGATTTTTTTATTTTTTATTCGACTACAAAGTGATAAATATATATTAAAATCTAGAGGTTTTATACTAGCTATTACAATTCTTTTTATAAGTGGTTTTATAAATGGTAATCAAGAAATAAATAGCACCTTTTTCTTATTGCTCTATCCTATAGCTTCTTTTTCAATTAGAGGATTAAAAGAAGGTATTATTTGGACTTTTTCATTATTAATTATACTAGTTAGCTTATACCTACAAATGCCTAATTCTTATAATATCTACTCTTTTTCATTCTTTTGTATTGCCTATTTTATGGTCTCTTATTTACTTTATTGGTATAGACATTATGAGCTTAAAATCTTCACAAAAATCTATCAAGTAAATGAATTAAAAAAAGAGTTAGAAGAGAAAAACAAAGAACTTAAAAAAATTGCAATTACAGATAAACTAACAAATGTTTTTAATAGATTAAAACTTGATTCTCAAATGGAAACTGAAATGAATAGAGTCCGAAGATTTGGACATGGTTTTAGTATTATAATTATAGATATTGATTACTTTAAAGAAGTAAATGATAACTATGGGCATCAAGTGGGTGATAGTGTATTAATGGAAATGGCAAATTTACTAAAATATTATGTAAGAGATACGGATACTCTAGGCAGATGGGGTGGAGAAGAGTTTCTTATTATTTGTCCAGAAACAAAAGAAGAAGGTGTTTTAAAATTAGCTAGAAATCTTCAAAAATGTATAGAAAAAAATACATTTTCTACCATAGGTTCTAAAACAGCTAGTTTTGGTATAACTACATATATAAAAGGTGATAGTACAAGCTCAATGTTAAAACGGGCTGATGATGCTTTATACAAAGCAAAAACAACAGGTCGAAACAAAGTAGAAAAACTTTAAAGAAAAATAAGATAATATAAATACATATTTTATTCTGTAGGAGTCAAATTTGGAAGTGAATTACAATAATACTCAAAAGATTACATACAACGCAGCAGGTTACGAAGTAGTTGAAGAAAAAAACACAACGAACTCTGCTTTTGCTAATGATTATGATGAAGCAAAAAAAGCTTCAAATGAAAAATCAAATAGTATCTTTGCAGACAGCACCGATGATGCAAGAGAAGCAAATAAAAAAGAAGAAAAAATATCAGAAACTAAAACTGATGCAGAAATAAGAGAAGAAACAAAAAAACTTCTTGAAGATATAAACTCTTTATTCAAAACTGGTCTTACAGTTGAAGAATTAGAACAACTAAAAGAATTACTTAAAGCCATTAAAGAGGCTATTAAAGAAGCACAAGAGAACAATACCTCAACAACAAGTATTGAAACAATGATCAGTGATATGGAAAAAGCTATTATGATGCTTCAAAAAAGAATTGGTGGAGAAGCTGTAATCAAAGCAGATAAAGAAAGTGATCCTAGTGATGATAATATGTTAGGCTTTGCTTCTAGACTTGAAGCAATTGAAGGCTCACTAAAAGA
>DKNG01000206.1:2301-5171 GCA_002470185.1 Arcobacter sp. UBA7394
TAAATAGACTTAAACAAAATCAATAATAGAAGGAAAACCTTCTATTATTTCTTCTTCCAAATACTCATTTGAGAAATTGTATGTTGGAACTTTCTATTTGTTTCTTTGATTACAAAAGGAACATCAATTGTATCTACTAATTCATATCCATTAAGTTCAGTTTTTAAAGTCTCTAAAGTAGAAACTTCTTTATTATCTTTGATATATCCACCAAGCCAGTTCTCTTTTGGAGTGTACTCTTCAAGCCAAGTATATGGCGATAATAATACTAATAAACCACCATCATTAACTCTATTTGGTACATCATCTAAGAATTTCTGAGGATAATATAATCTATCAATTAAGTTTGAACAAAAGATTAAATCATATCCTGAATATACATCTTTTAAGTTACAAGCATCACCTTGCATAAATGAAACATTTTCTTTGATATTATCTAAATCAAAATCTTTTAATGATACTGATTTTTCTTGTGCAATATCACCCTCTTTTTTAACTTTGAAAGTTAATGAATCATATTTTTTTAGTTTAACACCTACATTAATAAAGTTTGCAGAGAAATCAATTCCTGTTACTTCATCAAAATGTTGTGCTAATTCAAAAGTACTTCTACCAACAGAACATCCTAAATCTAGGGCTTTATTAGTATCAATATTTTCTAAATATGGTTTTAATAACTCTACTGAGTTTACACAGAAGTTTTTAACACCAAAGTTTTCATCACCATAATGGAACTCACAATATTGAGCTATTGACTCATCTGTTTCATAAACATTGTCGTTTAATTTTGTTCTATATTCGTTATCTGATTTCACGTATCTAAATCCTGCATGTTGAAAGAAATGCTTTCTAAAAGCATATCTAGCCTCTCTTAAAATCTCATTTCCTAAAGAAATAAAAGATCCACCTTTCATAAGTGCATGTCTATCATCAAATGTTGGAGTTGTAAAATCATCATAAATTGGATGAGTTTCAAAATCATCAAATGGATAAGTAGGAGTTAAACTCCATTGCCATACATTACCTGTAACATCATAAAAACCGTCAAATTCATATTTGTCTACTGGACTTTGATTAAACTGTTTTAATCCTATATTTGCGTCTTTATCTCCTGCATTTACATAGTCATATAATCTATAATATTCATCTTCACTAGGAAGTCTTACTTCATATCCTAATTGTAAACTTTTGTATTTACAGAAAGCCTCAGCTTCATATACATTAATATCAACTGGATAATTTAAAGGAAGAGGAATTTCTCTATTAATTTCTCTTAAGAAATATTTATCATCTTCTTCTTTTATCCAAAATGTAGGATGTTTAGCTTGAGTGAAATCTAACCACTCTTTTCCCTCAGCAGAGAAAAGTTCTGGTTTGTTATATCCACCATCTTTTACAAACTCTAAAAACTCACCATTTGATACTAAATATTTAGAAGCTTCAAAATCATTTATATGTGATTTATGAAATGAAAATTCATTATCCCATCCATAAAAATCTGGTTTTGCTCTATCTTTTTCAATTAGAACTTCTCCACCTTTTACAGCTAGTAATTCATTTTGAGGATATGAAGAACTCTCTTCATTTACATACTCAAATATCTCATCTTGACTTATATATTTATATCCTAATTCTCGAAGTAGAACTGATGAAGTTTCAATATGAATATTTTCATGTTCAATTCCCATAAGAATAACCCACATAGGAGATTCCCAGTTTATAGGCATAGTAAACTCGATAGTATCAATAAGTTCTAAAATAATTTGTTTTACTTGTGCTCTATAATCTTTTGTTTCATCAACTGTTGGCCATTTATAATTCTTTGATTCTAAGTCATCCCATGACATTTCATCAACACCAACAGCAAATTTTGATTCAAAATCTTTATTTACCCTATTTGGTAAAATATTTGCAAGTGTTAGTTTATTTATAAAAAACGTTGCAGTATGTCCAAAATAAAAGATCAATGGATGTCTTAATCTATTTGGCTGTTTATAAAAACATTTTTCGTCTTTTATTAAATCAAAAAGCTTTTCATCTAATTCATATGTTTGAAGAAAATACTCTTTTATTTCTGCTCTTTTCTCTTCAACCGTACCGGCACTTAAATTCACTGTATTTTTAATATAATTCATTTGTAACCTTGTATTATGTAATAAGTTTTTTTATTAAATCATTTTATCTAAAAAATCTAACCTGTCTATCTTATCTGTTTTGATAAACTCTTTGTATAACTTCAATACCTGTTGAGACTCGTTTTCATCCAATAAAGGAAAATGAGTATTAAGTCTTTGTGCCACATCTTCATAGTTTTGTTTTAATAAAGATTTTGTAATACAATTTTCGATTAATAACATTCCTAATCTTTTTATAGATTTAGTTCTATCTAGTACAGAAATAGCATCATCAGTGATATATACAATCTCTTTACAAGCAGCTTCATCTAAAGTGGAATTTACCATCTTATATAATACATTTAAAGCTTGATTATGTAATACAACGGGCATTTCATCTCTATCCCCTACAGACTCTTTTAGAAATACACCTAATTTACCCAATTTAATAGACTTATCTATATTATCGAAGTTTTGTGTATTTGATGTTAAGTACATAAATCTATATGCAATTGCCATATTCACAAAAGTCGCACCATATTCAAAAGCACCCAAGGCTGGAATAGAAAGACATTTATTATAGTTCTCTATCGCCCCATTATAATCTTCAGTCCATTCAGCATAGTTTGCTTTGATATTATAATAATGCCATAACCATAAAGGTTCATTGTCATCATTGTGTGAAAAAATTAAACTTTTTAGGTTTTCTAAGGCTTCTAAACCTTCTTGTTTAATTTCATTTTTTCTTTGACTTAC
>DKNG01000122.1 GCA_002470185.1 Arcobacter sp. UBA7394
GTTATGTAATCAAAGTTGAATATGAAGACTGGGCTATAGAAAATGATAAAGGAAAAGTGCAAGCCAAAATCTCTCAGATACCTCTGAAACTTGCATGGGCTATTACTATTCATAAATCCCAAGGTATGACGCTAGATGCTGCTCAGATTGATTTATCTAAGACTTTTGAAGTAGGGCAAGGATATGTTGCATTATCAAGAATCAAAAATATAGAAGGTCTAAAACTAATGGGCTTTAATGAAAAAGCTTTGAGTGTAGATCCTCTAATTCTTAGTATTGACCCACGTATCAAACAAGCTTCAAAAAAAGCAGCTGATAATATAGAAGCTCAAGATGAAAAACAATTAGAAATGATTAATCTATCATATATTGAAAGACTAGGTGGGCTAGTTGACCAAAAAGCAATAAATAAAGAGAGAGAAGAGTTAGATAAAGAACCAAAAATAGAAGAAAAAGTAGCAAATCATATTAAGACAAAAAATCTTATAGAATCTTCTGCTACCCTTGCTATTCTAGCAAAAAGTGCAGGTTTCTCTGTATCTACTATTATGAAGCATTTATCACTAATCAAAGAAGAAATACCAAACTTTGATATCTCAAAATATATGCCAAGTCTAAGTGTTATAAATCAAGTAAAACAAGCAGTAAATGAAATAGAAGATGCAAAGAGAGAAGAAGACTTTTCTGAGGATGGAAAGATAAAACTAAAACCTATCTTTGTAAAACTAAATGAAGAAGTATCATATGATGATATAAAAATGGTACTAATTTAAATAAAAGATGAAAGATAAAGAATAGTTCAAAACCTAAATCTAATTATTTAGAAATTGAACTATTTAGTTTAGAGTATTGGATATTTATATCTTACCAACGACTTTTTTTACGACGACTTGGAATTAAATAAGGAAGAATTAGTCCTAATACAAGACCACCACCTGCAACCATCCCACCATAACTAAACCAACGCATTAATAAATCATTCTTTTTAGTATCAAGCTTATCATTTAAATTAGCATTTAATATTTGAATTTCTTCTATTTGTTTATTTAGAGTTAGATTTATATTTTCTAATTTCTCAAGCTTATTATCCTGAGATTCTATATTTGTTTTATACTCATCTAGTTGTGTTTGAACCTTTGTTAGTTGAGTTTCTAGCTGTGGTAAACGCTCTTTTAATCCAGGTTGTGCAGAAATATATTTTGAGTTAACCCAACCACTACGACCTTTTGAGTCTTTTATTAGAGTGTACTTTGAATTCTTACGAATTATCTCAACACGATCACCTGTATTTACACTACCAATAATTTTATATTTAGTACCAGGGCCTGAGTGTATAAAAGTATGTAAGTCATCTGAAATATAAGAAGTTGCTGCATTAGCAAACGAAGATATGAAAATTAGAATCAAGAATAGATTTTTTGTTTTAAACATTAGTTTTAAAGTCCTTTTATAAGCAAAACAATATTGTTTTTGTATGTAATTTTTTTACAATTATAGTATAGATGTACTGAAAGTAAAAATTGATGGATAAAATTAAAAAATATACAAAAGTATAGTTTTTGAATAAAATAGCTAAGAACTAGTATAAAACCATACAAAAGTATATTTTTTAAGAAAGTTTTTAGTTCAAAACTCTCTCACCCCATAACTCAAATGTCCTATTTGGAATAAACTATACATCATCTTCTTTACTTACGTATAATAATAAAAAAATTAATTAACAGTTGAGAATGTTACAATATATTATATAAATAACTACTATTAGTATATTTTAATAATATATACAAGTATTAATAAGATAATATCTTCATTGAATAAATAGAATCAAAGAATTTAAATCAAATAAAGCTTGGGATTAAAATTCATTTCAAATATGAATGGTATTACTACTAAACTACATTGGACTGATAAGCCATATAAATGGCATATTAATGATGGAGAAGAAATTGTGTATAACAAAGCATAGGAAAAGAATAAGTTAGTAGATCGAAAGATCAAGCTTTTCAATCTCGAATAAATAAAACATATTAGGAATTTAAAATGTTAGAATTAAGACCAAATTGTGAGTGCTGTAATAAGGACTTACCACCAGAATCAACAGAAGCACATATCTGTACTTTTGAATGTACATTTTGTACAAATTGTGTAGAAAATATTTTTAATAACCAATGCCCTAATTGTGGTGGTAACTTTGTTAATCGTCCAATAAGACCTGTACTTGCATTAAAAGATAATCCAGCTTCAACTAATCGAGTACTAAAAGAACATGGTTGTACGTCAAATACATAGCGAGTTTTGCAAAATTACGGGATATAAACTTTTATCTTCAAATTTGTAATAATTTTATATTTTCTTTAAGGATATTGAAATGGAAAGATTCTATTCTTCTCCTTTAGATGAAAGACATTTTAATATGCTTTGCAATAAGTAGAGTAAAATCTTATATGCTAAAATACCCTTGGGATTACAAATATTTTAGTGCTAAATATCATTTATCTTTGACATAAGAAGATAATAATTAAGTAAACTGTCCCCGGAATTTTAATAAGTATGCTATGGGAATTATAGGATTTATTTTTGGTTTAGCTGGTTTATCTTATGCTACGACAGCAAAAAAGGATATCGCCAAATTAAAAATGGAGTTTGAAGATTTAAAGGCCTCTATCGAAGCTTCTGATAAATCTAATAAAAACAA
>DKNG01000140.1:0-2983 GCA_002470185.1 Arcobacter sp. UBA7394
GATGTTATTGTATTATGTGCAAAAATTGAAGAAGAATTAGTTGGTTTAGAAGATGATGAAGCACAAGAGTTTTTAACAGACTTAGGTGTTGAAGAATCTGGATTAGAGCAAATTATTCATAAAGCATTTGATAAATTAGGTCTTCAATCATACTTTACTGCTGGTAAAGTTGAAGTAAGAGCTTGGACAATCAAAAAAGAAACAAAGGCACCTCAAGCTGCTGCTGTTATTCATAATGATTTTGAAAAAGGTTTTATTAAAGCTGAAGTTATTTCTTATTCTGACTTTGTTGAATTTGGTGGAGATACTAAATGTAAAGAAGCTGGAAAATTAAGACTTGAAGGTAAAGATTACGTTGTGCAAGACGGAGATGTTATGCACTTTAGATTTAATACATAATTGATTATAAATTAGTTATAATTTATTATTATTATCGTTTCTATAGGAGTTTATTTTGTCATCAGTTAGTATTTTAGAAAAAATCGAATCTCTTCCACCACTTCCTAAAACAATCGCAGAGATTGAGGAATTTAGAAGAAAAAGTGAAAAAGAAGCTTTTGAATTATTACAGATTATTGAAAAAGATGCGTTGATTATTTCTACGTTATTAAAAATCTCTAATTCTGCAATGTTTGGATTTAGATCAAAAGTTGAAACGCCAAGTAGAGCTATTAATTTACTTGGAATTAATTTTACTATTTCAATTGCAATTGGAGGGACAGTTCAAAACCTTCTAATGGCAAACTTAGAGCCGTATGGTATTAATAGTGATGATTTTATGAAAGCATCAAATTTATCATCAACTTTAACTCACCTTTGGGTTTCTAAATTTGATTATGATTTAAAAGAAGAGTTATTATTACCTGCTTTATTACAAGAAGCTGGTAAGTTTATCCTTGCAGATATTATAACAAGTGATAAAAAAACTGAAGAGTTTAAATCTAAAGTTGCAAGTGGCGAAGAAGCTACTGCAGTTGAGAAAGAATTAGTGGGATTATCAAGTTCAGAAATTACTGCTAAAATTTTCAGACATTGGAAATTAAGTGATAATTTAATTAATGTTATTGAATTTGTTGATGATATTTCTAAGTGTGATGATTCAGTAAAACAAAAAGCTCAGATTCTAGATGTTATTAAAACAGCTTGTAATGTAAGTGATCCATTAAGTGATGAAAATGTAGAAAAAGCAGTAGCTAAAGCAACAGCTTATGGTTTACATACTAAGTCATTAGAGAAAGCTATAGAAACACTTCAAGATAGACTATTAGACGAGTAATTAAGATTTTTTAATCTTAATTACTTGAATATATTAAATCTATCCTTCTTTTTTAATGCTAAACTCATTGCATGTTCTGACTTTAGTATTATATTATTTTTATCTCCATATGAAATAGCAAATGCCAATTTAAGATCAATCAAATTATTTTCATATTTAATTTTGATATTTTTAATACTTTTTATAATCTCTTCGTAACTATTTTCTTTACTTACAATCAATCCTATTCTTGGACCTTGTAATCTGTACGTTGGTACTATCGTATTTACGCTATTTGAAAAGGCTTTAAAAATTTCATTTCCTTTTTCATAAGTATATTTTGTATTAAATTCATTTAGGTTCTCTAAACATATTTCTAAGAATACAATTTCATCTTCTTTATATTCTAATAAATCTTTTTTTAGTTTTTCACTATTTTGTAGTTTTGTTACCGAATCAAAATACAATGGTGTACTTTTTAAGTAACACACAAGGAGGTTAATTAGATTTTGTTTAATATAATCTTTATTATTTTCATAAAGGTCTGTAAAAATATGCTTATATACACTAGAATAGGCCATCTTTAAAGTATATCCATCTATTAGTGGAATATGTACTTTTACATATCCTAAGTCAGTTAATCTACACTTTCTCTCACATAAACCATCAATAGATACAAATACTAAACCATGGAATATATCTTTTGAAATAAAGCTTTCTATATGAGAATTTAGTGTGTCATTATCTAAACCTTCATTTGTAAAAATATCAGTTACTATATTTGATAACTTTTGATTAATATTATATTTTGTTAGTATTTCAAACTCTTCTGCATATTTAGTAATAAGGTTTGAGCCTGTTTCTAAAAGTTTGTTTTTATCAGAAATTTCTAAATCAATATTCATCTCTTCTAATGCACTTTTTGCAATATTTACTAAAATGATTTTATTAATATTCTCATATTCATTTTCTAGTAATTCTTTACCGTTAATGCTTAAGTATTTATAGTAGTAATATTTAGTTAATTCTATAGAATTTTTATCTCTTAGAGAGGAATTAAACATTGATAATGATAAGTATATCTTTGAGTAAATTGACATTAAGTGAGATGCAATTTTATTTACTTCTATATATTCAACTAGTTTAATATTTAATAGTTCAGTAACTCTTTCATCTTTTTTTGTTACTAGCTTTTTAATAATATTATCTATTAATTGCAGTTTATGAAATTCATGGTAATCATTCTCAAATTTTGTTAGAGTTAATAAAATTGATAAAATTTCAATTAGTTTATCTTCATTTAGTTCTTCTGAAAATAGAATAATATATAACAAGATTTGCATATTAGAGCTATCAAACTCTTTGTTTTCTAAGAAGTTTGTAACAATTTCCATACAATTACTTATGTTTTCATTTTCTTTATAAACATATACATAATTATCTAAAAGATCTATTTTTAACTCTTTTATTGATGTAAATTGTTTTGTTTCTTTATGAACTACCATCTCTTTATATACATCTAAAATAGAAATGAAATTACTTATATCAAGATAATCATCTTCATCATAAAAGTCTTCAAGTTTATAAATCAGATTGCTTATTGATGTTGTTATTGAATTCAAATATATTTTATAATATTCATGTTCACATTTTTCATCATTTGCAAAATTTGTATTTTTTGATAAAGTAAAACCATCTGATAACTTAGCTACATTAAAAGAAAACTCA
>DKNG01000140.1:3115-3380 GCA_002470185.1 Arcobacter sp. UBA7394
TAATATTAAACTTTACGATATTTATCGTCTCTGTAAGTAATTCAATAATTGGATTAATAGTTTTTTTTCTAAGTACATCTATTGAATTAATAGCACAAAGTTCGTTCAGTACTTCAATCAATGTTGTGTAATGTTTTAATGTAATTAGGAAGTTTTCATTATTTGTTTGCTTTAAATCTATTAGTTTTTTTTCATAATCTCTAAATAGTTGTGCCATTTGCTCTAGATTATAAAAATCATAACTTTCAAATATTTTGTAGTCTTT
>DKNG01000059.1:0-131 GCA_002470185.1 Arcobacter sp. UBA7394
TATGATGATGGGTGATAGATTCGAGGGACATATTGTTCAAGGGCATGTGGATTGTTTAGGTACAGTTACTGCAATTAAAAACAATGGAAATTCAACAGATTTTTTCATCTCACTACCAAGTGAATATTCAA
>DKNG01000059.1:295-4038 GCA_002470185.1 Arcobacter sp. UBA7394
GTAGGTTCAAAAGTGAATTTAGAAACTGATATGTTTGCTAGATATGTGTATAACATGTTTAAAAAAGATAATGCTAAAGATGATAGTTTATCTTGGGATAGTGTGGATAAAATAATGGCTACTTATTAGTAGCTTTTTTATCCTCTTTTTCTTCTATTAATATTGGGTCTTCTTTTCCCTTATAAACATAAAAATATTTCTTCTTTAATACATTTGCATAAGGTTTAATCAAAGCTGTTTTCATATCTGAAAGCTTAGAAACTTTTAGTACTTTTCCAACTTTTAAGCCTTCAAAAAAGATATTATCCATACCTGAAGTAATTACTTCATCACCTTCTTTTATATCAGACCAAATAGGTATAAATTTTATTAGTAAATTTTCTTCCCCACCTGATGAGGTTACAATTCCTGGAACTTTTTTCTCACCTATAAATACAGCATAAGAAGATTTTTTGTTTCCATTTAATAAAGCAATTGATTTATCATTCTCTTTTAGTACAATACCAGCAGCATATTCTCCTGTAATTAAACCTAAAATAGAATCATCTTTTTTTTCATAATCAACCCATACTTTTGTAAAGTCATTAAATCCTATATATGATAAAACTTTTGTTTGTGTGATTGTAGAGCTTGTATTATTTCGTGAGGCAGTATTAACATATTCATTAAGACTATCGAATTTTTTTAGTGTTGTACTGTATAGCACTTCATACTGTTTTAACTGGGCATTTTCTTTTTTTAACTCTTCAATAGTTTTTACTTGATTAAAATATTTATCAATAGTATTGGAAATATCAATAACAGTATTTATGTATGAAAGTTTGATTGTATTAACAAAGTTGAAATTTCTTGCAATTAGTTTATCTACCTCAAAAAGGTAAGATAAACCAATAACAATGAAAAGTACAAAAAATAGAAATTTACGCATTAGTGATTAATCTAAGTAAAGCATCCTCATCTAAAACATTGCTTGTACCATAAGCAACTGCTAATAATGGATCTTCTGCAACTTTTACTGGAAGTTTTACAATATCCGCGATATATGAATCTAGACCTCTAATTAGTGCTCCACCACCAGTTAGAATAACACCATTATCAACAACATCTCCTGCTAAATCAGGTGGCATTTCCTCTAATACTGATCTTACTGCTGAAACAATCTCTTTAAGAGGTTCTTTAATAGCAGTGCGTACACCCTCAGAACCTAATTCAATAGTTGATAGTAAACCAGAGTTATCTCTACCTTTTACTTTGATTTTAAGTTCTGTATCTAATTTAACTGCAGTACCAATTTCAATTTTGATATTCTCAGCAGTTCTCTCACCAATATAAAGGTTGTAGTTTTGTCTAACATATTCAATAATTGATTTGTCAAACTTATCACCAGCAACTTTAATTGATTTAGAAAGTACTAATCCACCAAGTGAAGTAACACCGATTTCAGTAGTACCACCACCAATATCAACTACAACATATCCTGATGGATCAGATACAGGAATTCCTGCTCCAATAGCTGCTGCCATTGGTTCTTCTACTAAGAATACTTCTCTAGCACCTGCACTCATTGCTGATTCTTCTACGGCTTTTTTCTCAACTTGAGTAATACCATATGGAATACAAATAATGATTCTAGGTCTAATAAAAGATTTTCTAGAGTGTGCTTTTTCGATGAAATATCTAATCATTCTCTCTGTCATTTCGAAATCAGCAATAACCCCATCTTTCATAGGACGTACTGCTTGAATGTTTAGTGGTGTTTTACCAATCATTTGTTTTGCTTCTTGACCAACTGCTAAGATTTTATCTCTTCCGTATTTGTCATTTTGAACAGCTACAACAGAAGGTTCATTAATAATGATACCTTTTCCTTTTACAGAAACAATTGTATTTGCTGTTCCTAGGTCGATTGCCATATCACTTGAAAATAGACCAATAAATTTATCTAAAAACACTTCTCTATCCTTTTATTATGCTATTTTTGGTTCTTCTACTTTAAGAACAACATCTTTTGTAATTGTAACAGTTTTGTTTTTGTAATCAGGTAGATCATACATAATATCTAACATAATATCTTCAAGAATAGATCTTAATCCTCTTGCCCCTGTTTTTCTCTCAATTGCAAGTTTTGCTAATTCTAATAATGCTTCTTTGTCAAATTCTAAATTAACATCATCCATTTCGAATAATTTAATATATTGTTTGATTAAAGCATTTTTTGGTTCAGTTAAAATATGAACCATATCTTCTTCAGTTATTTCATTAAGTGTAGCTAACATATGTAAACGACCGATTAACTCAGGAATTAATCCGTACTTAACTAAATCATCAGTTTCAACTTTTGAGATAAGTTTATCATCTTCTTTTTTGCTTTTTACAGTTTGATTGAATCCAAGAACATTAGCACCTTCTTTTTTCTTGATGATATCTTCTAAACCATCAAAAGCTCCACCACAAACAAATAAAATATTTGTAGTATCAACTTGAAGTGCATCTTGTCCAGGGTGTTTTCTTCCACCTTTTGGTGGAACGTTTACAACAGAACCTTCTACAATTTTAAGAAGTGCTTGTTGAACACCTTCACCTGAAACATCTCTAGTAATAGATCTATTTTCACTCATTCTAGCAACTTTATCAACTTCATCAATAAAGATAATACCTCTTTGAGCTTTTTCAATATCTCCACCAGCTGCTTGAACTAATCTTGTAACAACATTTTCAACGTCATCACCAACATATCCAGCTTCTGTTAAAGATGTAGCATCAGCAATTGCTAAAGGAACATCAAGGTATTTAGAAATAGTTTGAGCAAGTAGTGTTTTTCCTGAACCAGTAGGTCCAATTAATAAAACATTTGATTTATTTAATTCTGTATCATCATCAATTTCATTATGTCTGAAAATTCTCTTGTAGTGATTGTATACTGCAACAGATAATACTTTTTTTGCTCTTTCTTGACCAATAACATAATCATCTAGAATTGCTTTTAATTCAGCAGGAGTTCTAAGTTTGATTTCTTCTTTTTTTTCTTCGTCGTTTTGAACAGCAGGAAGATGGTCATGGTTTTCTGAAATATTTCCAGACATGATGTCATGAGCTGCACCAACACAAGCTTTACAAATACAAGCATTTTCCCCAGCTATTACTGGGTTTTCAGCTGAATCTTCTGCTCCACAAAAATCACATATAATTTTACTCATTTTGTACCTATTATTTTATTTTCTATTGTAAGGAATTCCTCTTTTTGTTTCTAAACAAAAAGAAGCTAAATTCTTAACATATTTATTTTCATTTTCATGTAATTCTTTGGCTGTGTCTGCTAATGGATTACCTGATTCAAATAGAGCTTTATAAGCAGTTTTTACTGCATTAATATCTTCTCTATTATCGAATCTTCTTCTAAGACCATTTAGGTTAAGTCCTCTAAGAACGGCTTTGTTTCCTTCTGCTAAACAATAAGGAGGAATATCCTGAGTTACTACAGAACCTCCACCAATCATTACTTGAGTTCCAATTTTACAAAATTGGTGAATTGGCGTTAATCCACCAACAACTACAAAGTCATCAATCTCTACATGACCTGCAAGTGTAGCGCAGTTAGCGAATACACAGTTATCACCAATAATTACATCATGTGCTACATGTACGTAACCCATGAATAAGTTATTACTACCAATTCTTGTGATTGAACCACCACCTTCAGTTCCTGGATTAAATAGTGTGAATTCTCTAATTTTATTGTTATC
>DKNG01000059.1:4249-5912 GCA_002470185.1 Arcobacter sp. UBA7394
ATTATCACCAAGGATTGCACCTTCTTCAATTATTGCTGTTTTATGAATATTATTCATCTGATTATTTATCTACTACCATAGCTTTTAATTCAGCTTCAGCAACAAGTGCATCATCAACAAATGCTTTACCTTCAAGAACGATTAGTGTACCTCTTAGTTTTTTAACTTCGATTCTGTACTCTAATTTATCACCAGGCTTAACAGGTGTTCTGAATTTTGCTTTATCAATACTCATGAAGTAAATTACTTTATTTTTCAGTTCTTCATTTGTTAAGTCATTGCTTTTTAATGCTAAGATACCACCAGCTTGTGCCATACCTTCTAAGATTAAAACACCTGGGTAAATTGGGTGACCTGGGAAGTGACCCATAAATGCAGGCTCACTAATTGAGATATTTTTAAAACCTACAATAGTTTTACCTTTTTCCATATCAGTGATTCTATCAACTAATAAAAATGGGTATCTATGAGGAAGAATTTCTTGAATTTCTGTAACATCTAACATTGATTATCCTAAATTTTTGATTATATGGTAGATATTTTATCCAAATAAAAATTAGTTTTGAATTATGCTTGCGACATTTTGAGAACTTCCATTTTGTAAGTACTGCCTAAGTGTTTTAGAATTTTCAAAAAATAACTTTTTATCCATATTTTTATAATCATTTAAAAGGTTTTCAACACTTACTTCTTCTTGCAAAAACTCACTGTGAATTTGTTCTTTTCCCATCTTTTCAAAAAAGATATTAGCAAGTCCTACATGGTTTAATTTTACAAACATTTTACCTATTGCATAATCAAACTTTTTAGCCACATAACTTAGTGTAAATGGCGTTCCAATAAGTGCAGCTTCAAGTGTTGCAGTTCCTGAACATATAAAGCCATATTCAGCTTCTTGTAGTGTTTGGTGGGCTTCTCTTGAAATAGTAAAATTAGAAATATCCCCATAAATTTTATTTATATATTCATCATCAAACTTTGAAGGAATAATTAAAACATGTTCTTTATTTGGAATTTGTTTTGCTAACTCTTTAAATACTGGCATATGGTTTTTTATTTCAGTTTTTCTACTACCTGGCATAAAAGCAATTTTGCCACTAGTATTTAATTCTTCTTTGAAATTAGTAATTTCATCTAACAGTGGATGTCCTACATAAGTAATCTTATTTTTATCCGTATATATTTCACTTTCAAAAGGAATAATTGAACACAGTTTTGAGCAATAAGCTTCAAGTTTTTTAACCCTTCCTTGCTTCCAAGCCCAAGCTTGAGGAAGGATGTAATATACGATTTCTTTGTTTGGATATGTTGCTTTTAATTTTTTTGCTAAGGGTAGGTTAAAACCTGATGAGTCCATTAGTAAAACCTTGTCACAATCCTTGGCAAGTTCTACTAACTCATCTCGAAGTTTAAAGAAAAATCTTAGTTTTTTTAAAGCATCAACAAATCCCATAATTGCTAAAGCAGTTAAATCATAAAGTGGATTACCTAACTCTTTATCAAAAACTCCCACCATCTCTACATCCTCAGAAAAGTGTTTTTTTAACTCTCTTAAGTGGATGTTTGAAGATGTTTCCATTGCACAAACTAAAAGTTTCATATAATTTCCTCTCTTACGTCATCATAAGTCTCAGCTTCTAACTCAATCTCATATTTAGCATCA
>DKNG01000059.1:6030-6236 GCA_002470185.1 Arcobacter sp. UBA7394
GGAGGTGAGTACATCAACTCTATTACATTTGAATAGTTTGTATTTGCTAAGGCATTGAATTTTTCAAGTGAAATGATTTTTAATTCATCTCTATTTAGATAGTTAATACCATCTTTTTTGTATTCAATTCTTCCATTTGTTTTGTTTCTATTTATCATTGAGTAGGGTAAAACATATGAAGATACAATTTGTTTAGCTACTTTAAC
>DKNG01000112.1:0-2563 GCA_002470185.1 Arcobacter sp. UBA7394
TGCTGCTATGATGTTAAAATACTCACTAGGAGAAGAGAAAGCTTCTACAATGATACAAGATGCTATTAAAGATGTTTTAAAAGATGGATATAGAACAAAAGACTTAAGTGCTTTTGATGCTAAAGAAGTTTTAGATACACAAGCTATGGGTGATATTATCACACAATATGCACTAAGAGATTAAAAGGCAGAAGCTTTCGCTTCTGCCTTTTAAAAATGATAGTTAAAAATCAATTTTCATCATCACAATTAAATCTATAATTATTTTTACCCGAATTTTTAATAAAATACATTGCCTTATCAGCAGCAGACATTAACCCAGCAAGTGTAGTACCATCTTCTGGGAAAATTGATATACCAATACTACATCCTATATCAATTTTTGATGAAGATATATATTTAATATCTGAGATTTCTTTTATTAATCTTTCTGCAAGTACTTCTAATTCTTTTTTATCATTAAACTCCGGAATTAATATACAAAACTCATCGCCACCTATTCTATATAAGTTTTCATTTGCTCTTAAACATTGAAATAACTTCTCTGAAACATTTTGTAATAAGCTATCGCCTATATCATGTCCATAGGTATCATTAATACTTTTAAATTTATCTAAATCAATAAAATAAAAAGCCATTTTTCGATTAAATCTATTTAGTTTTTTTAACTCATAATTAAAATCATTTTTTAATTTTCTTCTATTTGGAAGGCTAGTTAAAGTATCTTTTTCACTCAATAATTTTAGCTTATTATTAACCTTAGCTAATTCAATAGTTCTATCTTTAACAATTTTTTCTAAATTATTTTGGTATTTTTCTAGCTCTTCTTGAACTTTTTTATATTTAGTAATATCTGTTCTTATTGATATATAAGAATCAACCTTTCCCGTTGAATCAAAAAAAGGAACGATAGTAGTGTCAACCCAATAATATTTCCCATCTTTTGATTTATTTTTCACTTCATCTTGCCATATACCTTTTGATTCTAAAGCCTGATACATCTCTTTCCAATAAGACTTAGGTTCTCTATTAGAATTAAGTATTCTATGATTTTGACCGAGAAGTTCATCCTCTGAATATCCACTAATTTTGCAAAACTTGTCATTTACATAAGTAATTGTCCCAGAAGTATCAGTAATTCCTATAATAGAGTGTTGATCCATTGCAAATCGTTGATTTGACAGAATTTCTTCAATTCTTTTTTGATATGTTATATCTGTACGAATTGAAAAATAACTATTAATTTTGCCATCATCATCTAGGAAAGGAATTATACTTGTATCAACCCAATAATAACTTCCATTTTTAGATATGTTTTTAACTTGGTCTTGCCAGATTTCTCCTTGGGATACCTTCTCATACATCTCTTTCCAATAAGACTTAGGTTGATTATCCGAATTTAGTATTCTATGATTTTCACCTATTAATTCATCTTCTGAGTAACCACTAATTTTAGTAAATTTATCATTTATATAGGTTATTGTACCTTCTAAATCTGTAGTTGCAATAATAGAGTGTTGATCAATAGCAAATTTATGCTTAGCAAGAGTATTAGAAAGTTCAACTTGTTTTGTAATATCTGTACGAATAGAAATATACCCCTCTGCTTTACCATCTGGGGCCATTTGAGGAACAATTGTAGTCTCAACCCAATAATATTGACCATCTTTATTTTTATTTCTAACTTTATCTTGCCAAATATTACCTTCTGAAATATCTGCATACATCTTTTTCCAATAAGATTTAGGTTGATTACCCGAATTTATGATGCTATGATTTTGTCCAATTAATTCTTCTCTTGAATAACCACTAATCCTACAAAAATTATCATTTGCATAAATAATAGTACCTTCCTTATCTGTTTTAGTAATAACAGAGTGTTCTTCTATAGTAAAGGTGTCTGAGAAAAGACTATTTAATAATTCATTTTCATGTGTAATTTCTACATATATAGTTACATATATTTCACTTTTTTCATCAGTATCTAAAAAAGGAATAATAGTTCTATTAACTCTATAATAGTTACCTTTTTTATTTTTATTTATAAGTTTGTCATGCCAAATATTACCTTTTGATAGTGTTTCATTTATTGACATAATATAAGACTTAGATTGTTCAAGTGAATTAAGTATTTTATTGTTTTGGCCTAGTAGTTCTTCTTTAGAATATCCACAAAGTTCACAAAAGTTATCATTTGCATAATTAATGATACCACTCTTATCAAAAATCACAACACAAAAATTATCTCTTGATGAATATTTCTTATATATTGAAGCTGCCTGTAAAGCTGTTCCTTTCACGTTTTTCCTCTTTCATTAAAATTATTTAAGTATTTATTTTTGACATTCTAAATAGTATGGCATTTTTTATAGGAGGATTGTATCAAGAAAAAGTTAATATAATTTAATATGAATTAATATAATTATATTAATTCACACATTTGATCACGATATTCATGTCTTTCATAAACACCTATGATTTTCAGCTCTTCTACAAAAAACTTCAATTCATCTAATGCAAGTTCTAATCTTTTTTCATCAATATGTCCATATAAATCCACATG
>DKNG01000112.1:2686-2853 GCA_002470185.1 Arcobacter sp. UBA7394
CCTAAGGCTTTATATAAAGCTGCTGGAATATTTCGTACAGAGAAAATCAAAGATGTAATATATGATTTAGAAGTATCATAAGCAGGAAAATCAGCTTTTTTTGAAAGTATTATAAACCTAGTTACATTACCTACATAATCAAAAAACTTCTCTTCTACAATCTCTAA
>DKNG01000112.1:2949-3402 GCA_002470185.1 Arcobacter sp. UBA7394
TTCATAGCAGAACCTGCTGTATCAAACTCTGATATAGCTTCTAAATTAAACTTCTTAATATTATTTGCACATTGTGCAAGGGCTTGTGGATGAGAAGAAACTGTTTTTAATTCTTCTTTTTTGAAACCTTTTATTGCTAATAGTGCATGTTTTATTGGATGAAAATATTCTTGAATAATATTTAACTGCATTTTTGGAATTAGTCTATGAATCTCTTCAACTCTTCCTGCTGATGAGTTCTCAATAGGAATTACTCCAAAGTCTGCTTGACCATTTTCAACCATTTGCATTGATTCTAAAAAAGAATCAGAAGCTATTAGTTTTGAATTTGGGAAAATTTGTGATGAGGCTAAATGTGAATAAGCACCCTCAACTCCTTGATATACAACTGTTTTATTCATTATTTGCTCTTTTTCTATTATAAGTAAATTCAAGTAAAGTAGATATTGTTCT
>DKNG01000112.1:3501-3716 GCA_002470185.1 Arcobacter sp. UBA7394
TCTAACTCTAAATCTCTATTATTCTCTTTATCTACCCACATTGAAGGTTTTACTGATTGGAATTTTGTATATAATTCAAACATTTTGTCCGCATCTTCTTGTGTTAGATTAACTCCTACTGCATTAGAAGCTTTTGCTGCTTCACTCATTAATCCATAAATTAGTTTTGAAGTTTTATCATTTTTCATTAAAGGACCTGATTCTTCTTCTACTAG
>DKNG01000020.1:0-383 GCA_002470185.1 Arcobacter sp. UBA7394
GATATTGATGACTTAATTCCATCTATTGGAAAAGGTGGATTCTATCATGCGGGTCAAGTTTGTGTATCTGTTCAAAGAATTTATGTGCATGACTCAATTGTTGATGAGGTAGCATCTAGATTATCTGACTATGCTTCTAAATTAGTAGTTGGTGACCAATTAGATCCAAAAACAGAAGTAGGGCCACTAATTAACCATAATGAAACTAATAGAGTTGAGCAGTGGGTAAATGAAGCAGTAACTAAAGGTGGAAAGATTTTAACAGGTGGAAAAAGAATCACTGATTCTACTTTCGAGCCAACTGTTATTTTAAATCCTTCTGATGATGCACTAGTATCTACAAAAGAGGTATTTGGTCCAGTTGTTTGTATCTATTCATACTC
>DKNG01000020.1:495-6605 GCA_002470185.1 Arcobacter sp. UBA7394
GCTTTAAGAGCTGTAAAAAGATTAAATGGAACAGCAGTAATGGTAAATGATCATACAGCATTTAGAGTTGATTGGATGCCATTTGGAGGAGCTAAGGCTTCTGGTCTTGGATTAGGTGGAATTCACCACTCTATGGAAGAGATGACAAATGAAAAAATGATGGTAATTAAATCTCCTGTATTGTAGAATACGAAATATATTTTAAACTAAGGACTTTCCTTAGTTTAAATTCTAATATTTAAAGTCAAAGGAATAAAATGACTTGGGAAGATTTTTTTAAAGAAGAAGAAAAAAAAGATTACTATCAAAACTTAATGAGCCAAGTAAACAAGGCTTATGAAACTACTACTGTATTTCCACCAAAAGATAAAATATATAATGCATTTGATTTAACAAGTCTTGAAAACACTAAAGTTGTATTACTTGGACAAGATCCATATCATGGAGCAGGGCAAGCACAAGGTTTAGCTTTTTCAACACCTGAAGAGATTAAAAACCCACCATCTATGAGAAATATGCTAAAAGAAATAGAAGAAGATATAGGAAAATCATCTTGTGAAAATGGAGATTTAACTTCTTGGGCAAAAGATGGAGTTTTATTAATAAATGCCATTTTAACAGTAGAAGAAGCAAAAGCAAAATCGCATCATAAAATGGGATGGGAAAAGTTTACAGATAATCTAATTACATTTATTTCAAATAATTGTAGTGATGTAGTATTTATTTTATGGGGTGCAAGCGCTATTAAAAAACAAAAAATTATTGATGAATCAAAACATCATATTTTAAGTGGAGTTCATCCAAGTCCATTATCTGCCTATAGAGGTTTTTTTGGCTGTAAGCATTTTTCAAAAACAAATGAGATTTTAAAAGAATTAGGAAAAGAAGAGATTAAGTGGTAGTCTTATGAGAATAGCTTTTTAATTGATTGTTTTGCATTAATAAGTCCTAATCTTACTCCTGAGTATTTCATTACTTTTGCAGTATGTTTCCATCTGTCTTTTTCATAACAAGGATTTGGACATTTTCTGCATCTAGGTTTTATTTCATGTGGACAAGTCTGTAATCTATCAAAAGAGTATTCAATATTTTCTTGACACTCTTTGCAAATATGTAATTCTAAAGTGAATTTTTCATTTTTGTATTCTAAATTATATTTTTTGTCTTCACGGTAGTCATGTTTACCTTTACAATAAATTTCGTAAAAATTCTTTAAAGTGTTAATTTCTATTTCATATTTTTTACAAGTCATAGTAAAATAACCTTTCTTTTATACATTTCGGGTAAAAATTGTCCTATTTAAATTTACTTTATAGAAGTTTTACATAAAATAAGAGTATAAACATTGATAAGTATCAATAATAAGAGAGAATAATTATGGAAACATTAGGACTAGAAGACTTTTTTTTCTTTTCTTTTTTAAAAGAAGAAGAGTTAGTAAGACTAAAAGAAATATCAGTTAAAAAAATTTATAACAAAGATGAAATCCTTTTTTATAAAAGTGAAGAACCCAAATACTTGCACCTATTAATCAAAGGTGTAGTAAAACTATACACTCATGATCATAAAGATAACGAAGTTATTATTCATAACTTGATGGCTCCATCGCTAATAGCAGAAATTGCAAACTACGAGGAAATGGGATTCCCTGCAAACTGTGCCTTTGAAACAAATGCTGAAGTATTACTAATAGATTATGAAAAATTTAAAGCAGAGTTTTTATTAAAGCCAGAAATTGCAATGTTCTTTATTAAATCTTTAACTAGAAAAATTAAAGCATTAGAGAGTTTTATTTCATATAATATTAGCTCAAACAGTATAGAAAAAATTGCTAAATTTTTGAAAGATAATGAATCATTATTAAAAAATCTAAAACAAGTAAAAATTGCACAAATTTTAAATATCACTCCTGAGACTTTCTCAAGAAAAATATCAAAAATGAAAAAAGATGGTGTTATTGAAAATGACAAAGGTCATATTAAAATACTTGATTACGATAAGTTAGAGCAACTTATACATAATTAAAAAAGAGCTTATTGCTCTTTTTTAACTGCTTTTTTTAACTGATTTAAAAACCCGTATATATTTCTTTTGTGAATTCTATCTACTTGCATAAATATAAATGCCACTACTACTACATTTAAATGAATTAATGCATCTTGAAAATCAAATGTCAATATTAATACCCCTGCGATAAGGATAAGTATTGGTTGTGAAATTTTTATATTTGCTTCTGTTTTTGCAACTTTTTCGCTGTATTCTCTTTCATTGGATTTAATGAATTCTATATCTTCTTGTGTTAATTGATTTTCTTCTTGTAAGCTAGCTAAACCTTTGATTACATCAAGATGTTTCTTGTAAGCTAAGTATCTATATAACATTGTAAAGATTATTGCAATTGATGCAATATTTGATATTAGTTCTATTGGCATATACTTTCCTCTTCCTAAGTGCTTTTCTATGAAATATATTATACAAAAGTTAACTTATTTCTTAACCTTATAAAAAAGACAAAGTTTTATTAGGAATAGGATATAATTAAAAAAATTATTAAAGGAAGAAAATGAAAAAATTAGTCTTGTTGTTTATGTTGTGTGTTTCGTTTATGTTTGGAGCAATTAATTTACAAACTGCTTCAAAAGAGGAATTAATGTCTATTAAGGGGATTGGACCTAAAAAAGCTGATCAAATTATGAAGTATAGAAAAACTAATAAAATTAACTCTGCTGATGATTTAAAATCAATAAAAGGTTTTGGTCCAGGTGTTATTGGTAATATCAAGAAAAATAAAACTGTTTCAAAAGTAAAGCAAAAACAAAAGAATCAAAGATCAAAAGTTGAAGATAAAAGAAAATCAAAAATAGATAAAGTAAAAAAATCTAATTTATCAAAAGAAGAAAAAAAAGCAAGAAAGCAAAAAATAAATAAAAAAGCTAAAGAAAAGAAACAGAAGATAGATAAAAAATTTAAAGAGAAAAAAGCTAAGAAAGAAGCTACAAAATAGACTTAGTAGGATTATCCTACTAAGTACTTATATGTTAAAATCTTTATATAAATATATATAAAAGGTTTCTTTTGAAAATATCTGTTAATAATCCTTGCCCTTGCGGTTCAAATAAAAAATTCAAAAAATGTTGTAAAATTTTCCATAATGGCCTTAAGGCTTCTTCTGCTCTTGAGCTAATGAAGTCGAGATATAGTGCTTATGTAGTTGGAGATAGTAAATATATTATGAAAACTACCCATAAAGAAAATCAAGATTTTACAAGTGATATAGAAGCATGGTCTGAATCAATCAAAGAGTTCTCAAAAAATAGTATATTCAATGGTTTAGTAATATTAGAGTTTATTGATGGAGAAAAAGAGGCTTTTGTCACTTTTAAAGCTTTAATAACTCAGCATGGTAATGATGTTTCCTTTGTAGAAAAAAGTAAATTCTATAAAATAGATGATGAATGGCTTTATCATAGTGGAGTGATTGACTAATGAAATCGCTTTTAGAAAAATTGTTCAAAGGAAAAGAGGGTAATATATTTTTACTAGCCCTTTTAATGATTTTTTTATTAGTTGTACTTATAATTTTTTGTTATCAAATTGACTCAAGTCTTGCAAATAAAATTACGGCAATGGTTTTATCTAATATTTTTGTAGGAAGAGTTCCTTCTTTATCTTTAGGTTATGCCTCTGAACTTTCACATTTTATTATTATTTTTACCAATATTTACATTGAAACCATAATGGTTATGATCATTTATCCTCTTTTTGTATTGAGTTTCAAAGGTATAGTAAAAGTAAAAGCTTTAGAGAGCTTTTTTGAAGAAGTAAAACAGAAGAAAAATGAGCATAAAGCAACTTTTGAAAAATATGGTAAATTTGCACTTTTTGTATTTGTACTTATTCCTTTTTGGATGACAGGACCAATTGTAGGTTCAATTATTGGGTATTTAATTGGAATGAGACACTATAATATAATCTTTATTGTTTTTATATCTACTGTTTTGTCAATTTCACTTTGGGCAATATTTTTACAAGAAATAATGAGCCTAATACTGGGCTTTGATAGTCAATTAATGTGGATAATATTACTTCTACTAACACTGCTTCTTTTGGTCTTTAGATTTAAGAAAGTAATTTTGGCTAAAATTCAAAATATTTTTAAAAAAGGTTAAGAATGAAAATTTTATTAGCACCCGCAGAAACAAAAAATCAAGGTGGGAATGAATCAGTTTATTCAAAAGAGAACTTTTTTTTAGAAGAACTATTTGAAAAAAGAGATGAGATCTTTCAAAAATATGAAAACTTATTAGAGAATTCATCTCTTGATGAATTATCAAAATGGTTTGGTTTAAAAAAGTTAGATGAAGTGCAAAGATATAAAGAAAGTCTAAAGAATAAGAAAACAATGAAGGCTATTGAACGATACAATGGTGTAGCATTTGATGCAATTGAATATACTAGTTTAGATGATAATGCTAAAAAATATATTGATGATAATGTTGTACTATTCTCTAATCTTTTTGGTCCAATAAAAGCAGATGATTTAATTCCCGATTATAAATATAAACAAGGTGCAAAACTTCCTCAAACTGCCGTAGAAAAGTTCTATCAAGAGAATTTCACAGAAGCTTTAGATGAATATCTAGGGGAAGAGATTATTGATTTAAGAGCTGGTCATTATGAAAAATTCTACAAGATAAAAAATGCAAATGTACTTACCTTTAAATTTATTAAAGACGGGAAAGTAGTAAGTCACTGGGCCAAACATTATAGGGGTGCATTATTAAAACATTTAGCTATAAATAATATTAACTCAATAGCAGAATTTATGGAGAAGAATCTTGAGGGATTAACTCTAGTTGAGATGCAAGAGAAGAAAAATATTAAGTTATTAATTATGGAGATAGAATAATTCAAAGATATTTAAGATTATTCATTTTTTATTCATTTTTTTTAAATATTATTTTATTATAAATTTAAGAACCTAGGACTATAATGAATAAGATAAAGATACTTTATGTTGATTCTCAAAAAGACTATGCACAAGAACTTCTTGGCTATCTTTTGGAGAAAGAGTATGATGTAAAATATATAAATTCATTAAAAGATGCATTAATAGAAAACTCCTTCCACAAGCCTGATTTGATAATAACTGATACAAATTTAATAGATGGTAGTGGATTAGAGTTAATTAAAAAAATAAAAAACACTAATCCTGATATAAAAGCATTTATTTTAACGATGAATGTTGAACAAGAAATTTTACTTGAAACTATAGCTTTAAAAGTTGATAGTTTTTTATTTAAAACAGAAACTTTTGATAACATCAATAACTCAATTCAAAAATTAAAAATTAAAGTACAAACTCCAGAAGAAGAATCAAACTTGTTATATGATTTAGGGCACAACTTTTTATATGAAAAGAACTCTTTTCATATTATAAAGAATGAAAATCTAATACCTTTAACTGCTCAAGAAAATTCACTAATAGAAGAACTTATAAAATCAAAAGGCGAGTGTGTATCTTATTGTACTTTACAAAACTCAATTGGTCGAGATAATGAAGCTACAATTGATACTTTAAGAACAGTAATTAGAAAAATCAGAAAAAAAACCTATAGTGGAATTATTGAAAATCAAAGTGGTATTGGATATCGTATTTGTAACCACAATCCTATAGATACAAGCATGGATTTTAAAATTAGTGATGTTACAGATATAAATCTAAAAATACTAATTATTAAAGCAAATAGCAAAAAAAGTGAACTTTTAGCATACCAGCTAAATAAATTTGGTTTTATTTGTGAATACGTAAACACAATGGATCAAGCTAAAGAAGTGCTTCTTAGCGATAAATTTGATTATATTATTTCAGATTTAAATCTTCCAGATGGTGAGTGTATAGATTTAATTAGAGAATTAGAAGACTTGAGCTTAGTTAAGATGATAATTCTATCTACGAGTAAAGATATTCATTACAAAGATTACTTGTATTTCAAAGGGATTTTGGATTATGTGATTGATGTGAATGATGTAAGACACTTATCTCAGACTTTATACAAAACAATTCTAAAAGTTGAAGAGAATACTAAATTCAATAATGTTTTAGTAAT
>DKNG01000020.1:6714-12940 GCA_002470185.1 Arcobacter sp. UBA7394
CAAGCCTATGATTTAATAAAAACAAAAACTTATAGCTTAGTAATTTTAGATTTAGAGTATGAAAGTAGTTTTGAATTCTTAATTGATGTAAAAAGTGGGATTGACAAAACTTTACCTTTTATGGTTTTAGCAGAAGGGAATAGAAATGGTCCTTCAGTAAGACAAATCTATAAAAGTGGTGCTTCAGAGTGTTTGAGAAAACCTATATATGCGGAAGAATTTATATTAAAAGTTGATCAATTAATTGATCATTCAAAATTAATTTATGAACTCATGGAACAAAAAGTTTTAATTGAGTCTTATAAAATAATAGTTGACCAATCAGCAATTATCTCTAAAACAAATAAGAATGGAATCATTACTTATGTTAATGAGATGTTTTGTACTGTTTCTGGTTATGAAAAAGATGAATTAATAGGGAAACCACATAGTGTTATAAGACACCCTGATTCCCCTCATGAATTATTTGAACAAATGTGGCATACCATTAAAAAAGAGAAAAAAATATGGTGTGGAGTCATAAAAAATAAAACAAAACTAGGAAAGGATTATATTGTTCAAACTTCTATAATGCCACTAAAAGATAGTAGTGGTAATATCTTTGAATATATAGCCTTACGTAATGATATAACCTCAGTATTTAAGAACTAAGTTATGAGCCATTTTAGAGTTTTATCTAGTACATTAATTATATTTACTTTTATATTTTTTGTGTTTATTATAAATTCATATTTTGATAAAAAAAGAGAACAAAAGTATTTTTATTCTTTAATGAATAAAAAAATAGATTTTATGTATGACACTGTAGTAAAAAACTCTTTTGAAGAGCAGCTTTTCAAAAGAGCTAATGCAATTATTTCATTTGAAAATGAAAAGAAAATAGAAGCATTACTTTCAGAAGATAAAAGTATTTTAATAGATATTTTTTCTAAGGATTATCTTTTTTTAATTGAGAATTTTAAAGGTTTTAAATCTATAGATCTTTATAACAAAGATGGTGATTCTTTAATCTCTTTTTCTAAAACACCAAAAATCAAGCATGAATCAATTAAAGGAAATACCTTTAATAAAGGTTTCTTTCACGTAGAAAATAAACAATTGGTTTACTCATATATAAAAGAGATATTTCAAGACTTAGAAAAAGTAGCTTATATTAAGTTATCAATAAATCCGGTACTTTTGCAAAATAGAATTTCAAATTTATTCGATACAAGAGGTTATGTTTTTATTAAAAATAACCCAAATAAAGAAACCTTGACAATGAGTAATTATACTTTTTGTGACTATTGCAATTTTGATAATAAGTCTTTAGAAGAAAGTATTATAAAATTAGATTTACAAAATACAGATATTGAATTTAATTTCCAAGATAAAACATATTTAATCATTAATAAAACTATTTTTAATCAGCATATGAAAAAAATAGGAGAGTTTATCTTCTTAAGTGATATAAGCAACTACAAGAAGAGATTCCTTCTATTCATGATAAATAGCGTCTTTTTATTTATTATCTCTTCTTTAGCCATCTATATAGTTTTAAATGCTTATTTCAAAAAAATATTTAAAAAATTAAATAGAGCTAGGTTTCTACTTGATAATACAAATGATGCTGTATATGTTATTAGATTGAGTGATGGAGTAGTTTTAGATGTAAATAAAAAAGCATGTGAGACTTTGGGGTATTCAAGAGAAGAGTTTCTTTCTAAAAAGATTCTCGATTTTAGAAAAACATTCAATGATGAAATATCACTATCTTGGGAAGAAGAAGTAAGAAAAATAAAAAAAGAGAAGTACTTAAGTGCTAGGTCAATACACCTCTCAAAAGATAAAAAAGAGATACCTATTGATGCAAACCTAAGTTATGTACAGAATAATAATGAAGAGTTTATGATAGCAGTTGCACGGGATATTAGTGAGCAATTACGAATGCAAGATAAGATTAATAAAAAAGCTTATCAACTACAAAGATCTCAAGATGTAATAAGTAAAACAGTTTTATATACTACTTCAGACCTAGATGGACGAGTAACTTCTGTATCTAAAGCTTTTGAGAAATTAACAGGTTATAAAGAAGATGAATTAATAGGTAAGAATCATAGTATATTTAGAACTCCTGATATGACAAAAGAGTTTTATGAGCAAATGTGGAGGGTTTTAAATAATGATGAACAATTTGTTGGAGAAATTAAAAACTACGCCAAAAATAAAAAAGTCTACTGGGTAAAACTTACTATTGATCCTTTATTTAATAAAGAGGGTGAAAAAATTGGTTACAGTTCATATCAAGAAAATATTACTGATAAGAAAGAGTTAGAATATTTATCTTCCCACGATACATTAACAGGTATTAATAATAGAGGTGAATTTAAAAAAGAACTAAGAGTAAGAATAAAAAGTAATAAGAGATATCATCAAAAATTTGGTCTTATTATGATTGATTTAGATTATTTTAAATCAGTAAATGACACCTATGGACATAAGGTTGGTGATGATGTTTTAATAAGCGTTGCAAGTAGTGTTAAAAATAATTTAAGAGCAGATGACTTCTTCGCAAGATGGGGTGGAGAAGAGTTTGTAATTATTATTAACTTTGCAGATATAAATGATCTTAAAGGTCTGGTTTCTAAACTTCAAGCTTCAATAAAAGAGTTAGATTTATTACCTGTTCCATATATTACTGCTTCATATGGTCTTACTTTATTTAAAGAAAATGATGATGAAGAGAGTATTCAAAAAAGAGCAGATGATGCTTTGTATAAAGCAAAAAAGAATGGAAGAAATAGATACGAAATTAATATATAAATAATTTTAGTATTATTTTGAGACTTTCTTGGGTTATAATTTATCAAAGGGGATAAATATGACACAAGTAGAATTCTTAAATAAACTAAATGTACTTTATGCTGAAGATGATGATGTTCTAAGAGAACAAACAGTTTCTTTTTTAGAAAAACTAGTAAAAAAAATATATATTGCAAAAAATGGTGAAGAGGCCATAGCTTTATATAATAATTCAATAGAAGAAAATACCCGTATTGATGTGATTATTAGTGATATTAATATGCCAAAGGTAGATGGTATAAAGTTCTTAGAGTTTATTAGGGAAAAAGATGAAGAGATACCTTTTATCTTTACTACGGCTTTCTCAGAAGAGTCATACTTATTAAATGCTATCAAATTAAATGTAACTGATTATGTACTAAAACCTCTTGATATTGAGGATTTATTAGGCAAAGTAAATAAAGTTTGTCATGCTAATCATCAGTTAGATACTATCAAAAAACAGAAAAAAGAGTTAGAACGATATTTAAGTGCAATTGATAATGTAGCTATTGTTTCAAAAACAGATACTAAAGGAAAAATTGTTTTTGCAAATGATATTTTTTGTGATATTGCACAATATACTAGAGAAGAGCTCTATGGAAAAGCTCATAATATGGTGAGACATCCAGATATGCCTAAGGCTGCATTTAAAGAGTTATGGAATACGATTCAAGGTGGTGATACTTGGCAAGGTAAGGTAAAAAACCAAGCAAAAGATGGAAGTGCTTATTATGTAAATGCAACGATTATTCCAATCTTTGATGATTTTGGTGAAGATGTTATTGAATTTGTAGGAATTAGATTCTTAACAACTGATGATGAATTAGAAAAAAGAGAATTCAAAAAAAGAGTTATTCAAAATATTCAAGATACAAAAAGAAAAGAGATAGACAATCTAAAACAAATTAAAGATCTTGAGAGTAGACTTGAAAACCATTCAAGTCATAAAAATGAGCTATTTGACCTTCGAGATAAAACAGCAAGTTTAAGCTCTCAAATTAATCATTATGAAGATGAGATGAAAGAGATAAAAGAAAGAAATGTCTATATAACAAATTCTGCAAATGAAAAAGTAAAAAAAGCTTCTGTCTTAGCTATACAGTTAAAAAAAGATAATGATGTTTTCCTAAAAGAGAATACTTCACTTAAAGAAGAACTTGATATAAGAATAACAAAGATACTAGAGTTAGAAAAACGACTAGAAGAAAAGAATAAACATATTCATAATCTAAAAGACGTGATAGATTTTAAAGAAAAAGAGTTATCAAATATTACTGTTTAATCGTTTTTTATAAAGTGCAGTGAAATAAAAGAGACTAAAGCAAAAGCTGCACTAAATACAAATAAAAACTCTCCATAAACCCATCCTGCTATTAAAGCTCCGATGAAACCACCTAAACCATAAGCTACCCCATACATAAACTGTTGGGCTAGTTTTTTGTTTTCATATAAAGAGTATAAATACATAATAACAGCACTATGATATAGTCCAAATGAAAAGGCATGAATTCCTTGGCTGATAAAAGTAATAGTTAATGAATCTGGATATGAATATAACATTAACCATCTAACTATTGTAATAGCTAAACAAAATTTTATGATTAGTAATAAATTGTTTTTAAGTAATGGACCTTGAAAATAAAGCATTAGTATTTCACAAATAACTCCAAAAGACCAAAGGTATGAGGTCATTTCAAGTGAAATTCCATGTTCTGTTTCATAAATTGTAAAGAAGTTATAAAAACCTCCAAAACTCATTTGCATAAAAAATAAACTTAACCAGAATGGCCAGTATTTCATAAAAGAAAAACTCTCTTTTATTTCTGGTTCTTTTTTTATTTCATCATTTCTACTCATTAGAAGTAATGCGAATATAACCATCAAAACATTAACACTCAAGTAGTAATGTAAAGCAATTTTAGGTTCTGTCAAAAACTTAGCCAAAACCAAAGATATAAGCATAAATCCAATAGATCCAAAGAGCCTTGATTTACCATATTTTTCTTTTCCTAACTCTTTTATAGCTGTTACTTCTAAGTAGGGCAATACTAGGGATAAGCATACTCCTAATAAGGCATTATTTATCATAAAAGCATAGAAGTTATCAATTGTTATATAAAATAGAGATGAAGAGAGTATTGATAAAAACAGGGCTGTTTTAAATACAGTTTGATCAAGTTTTATATGTTTTAAAAATAAAAAAGGTGTTAAGAATCTCATAAGAGGAGCAAGGGCAAAAATAATACCAATATCAAGTGCTGTATAACCAATATCATGTAGTACTTTGGGCATAAAAATTACATATACACCAACAGCAGCAAAATAGAAAAAATAAAATGCTGATAGATTAAAAAAAAGCATTTATTCGTTAATAATTATTGTGTTTGAAATTATATCTTGGAAAGTTTTTTTATCTTTATTGAAAAAAGGTAGAAACATTAAAAAGATTGATACCATTGCAAATAATGTAGCTAGATATCTAATAATCGCTTGAGTAAATGAAATTCTATCTTTTGAAAGGGCGCTTACAATTTTAACACCATAAGCTTTCATACCTGGTGTTTGAAATTTAACATACCAAAAGAATATGATGATAAATGCACTAATACTTAATATTAGTGACCATCCCATAGTTCTATTTTCAGCAAACTCAGTTCCACCACCTAAAATTAAATACATAATAATATAAGTAATAGGAGTAGTGATTAAAAATGAGTCTGTTAAAAAGGCTTTAAGTCGCTTAGGAAGAGATGCACAAGGAGATTGTACTTCTTGTGTTTCCATAGAGTTAATAGTTTTGTTATTAACTTTTTTTTGTTTTACATCTCTCCACTTAGCCATTAGTTTCCTCTGCTACCTGGTTTGTATGCGATATCTTTGAAATCACACTCATCAGGAGTATACATCTTAAAAGTAAAGTCAGCTAATGCGAATAATGGTTTATCAAGAGGCAATTTACAATTATCTTGAGCTTCTAAATCAGAACCTACTCTTGAGCAGAATCCTCTATTTGCTAATGCAGCATAAGCTACGATGTTTCCACCATCAGCTTCAACTTGTTTAGCAGCTTCAAGTGCAGAACCACCAGTTGTGATAATATCTTCACAAATAATGTAGTTTTCACCCTCAGCAACTTCGAAACCTCTTCTAATTGTCATTTCACCTTCAACTCTTTCAGCAAAAATAAATCTTACATCTAAAGCTGTTGCTAGTGCAAATCCTGCAATTAATCCACCAAGTGCAGGTGAACAAACAGCATCTACTTTAATTCCAGATTCTTTAATTTGTTCAGCTAAAGCTTCTGCTAATAATTTAGCAGTTTTAGGATCTTCTAAAACCTTTGCAGATTGTAAATAAAAGTTTGAATAGTTACCTGAGCTTAATTTAAAATGTCCTTCTAATA
>DKNG01000020.1:13027-16997 GCA_002470185.1 Arcobacter sp. UBA7394
ATTTCTTGTTCTTTTGTTTTAAAAGTATCATCAGCTTTTACTACATAAGAATCAGTGATTTTTTGAATTTCATCTTGTGCTTTTTTGCTTTCGTCATCAGTAATTTCTTTATCTTTGTGTAAAACTTTTACTTTG
This sequence comes from Arcobacter sp. UBA7394, assembly GCA_002470185.1. GTDB lineage: Bacteria > Campylobacterota > Campylobacteria > Campylobacterales > Arcobacteraceae > Poseidonibacter. The sequence continues at coordinate 13,163 of DKNG01000020.1, forward strand.
TCGTTAGCAGATTTTCTGATATTTCTGATTGCAACTTTTGCATTATCAGTCATAACTTTAGCGCCTTTAGCACTCTCTTTTCTTTGATCAACTGTCATTGGTGGGAAGAATAATTTAATTACTTCACCGTCATTGTTTGGGTTAACACCAATATTAGCATTTTGAATAGCTTTTTCAATATCACCTAAAAGGTTTTTTTCCCATGGGTTAACAACAATAGTTGTAGCATCAGCAGCTAAAACAGAACCAACTTGATTTAAATCTGTTGGAGTTCCATAATAATCAACTTTAACACCATCTAAAACAGTAGTTGTAACTTTACCAGTTCTTAATGTTTTGTAATCTTTTTTTAAAGCCTCAATTGACTTTTCCATATGATCTTTAGTATCAGCGTAGATCTCTTGTAACATATATTCTCCTTTATTTTATTAATAATTTACTTGAAATTGTATAGTAGTCTGGGCTAATTGCAACTCTACTTCTTGAAAGTTTTAGCCTTTTATTTAAAATGACGTCTATTATACCATCTTTAACTTTTATATCCTGCCATCCATAGGTAGAAAGATATAGTTTGATATTCTTTATATTTGGGTCAACTTTTACTTTAACTCTTTTTAAAATACCATCAGCAGGATAAGCTTTCGGCTCAATCCATTGTGCTTCTAATGTTTTATATTTTAGTTTTTGTTTTAAGTTAACTTTACCAACTAATGCAACTCTATTTAAATCAAATACATCACTTTTGTGATTTACACTTCCAGAACTTTGATTTGCTATATAATCAAAACCAAAACTTTTAATTTGAGTTTTAACCCTTTGATCATATTCTCCGTATGGATAAACATAACCTTTTGGTTTAAATCCTAATTTATCTACAAAAATATCATATGATTTTTTTGTATCGTTTATGATTTGTTCATCGCTCAGATGAGTTAAGTGATGGTGTCCATAAGAGTGCAAAGAAATTTCTCCATATTTAGAGGCTTCTTTTATCTCATCCCATGTCATAAAATCACTATACTTTTTTTCTGTAGCTTCAACATAAATAAATAAAGTAAAAGGATAATTGAATTTTTTAAATAAAGGTAATCCGTTTGTATAAAAGCTTTTATAAGAATCATCAATATTAAAAGCTACCCAATTATCTGGAACTTTTTCTTTATTTTTAACTTTATTGACTATATCAGACATAGGGACAACTTTGTATCCCTTATCTTTAAAGTAATTAAACTCTTTTTCTAATTCTTTTAATGTAGTATTTGTACTTTGATGTCTATCATCCCCAAATCTATGGTATACAAATACGTGAGCATCTGCGAAAAGATAGAAATAAGATACACAAAGAAGTAAGAAATATTTCATATTTCTTTTATCTTTGTTTACTTAGCTGTTGGAATTAATGGTGCAGAACCTGGCGCAGCAGGTGCAGCTTGTTCACTTTTAGTTACAGGAGTTGAAGGGATTAATGTATCTGTTTTTACACTATCAATCGCACTTTCATTTCTTTGTTCGTTATACATGTAACCTAAAACAACAGTGTTGATAATAAAAATTAATCCTAAACCCATTGTAGCTTTTGTTAGGAAGTTACCAGGTCCCTTAGCTCCAAATAATGATTCGTTACTTCCGCTGTAAGCTCCAAGTCCAATACTTGAACTCTTTTGAAGTAAGATTACTATTGTTAATAAAATTGCTAAAACAAACTGTACTATTAGCAGTGTAGATGTCATAATCTATTTCCTTTTTGAAAAATGGTGTATATTTTATCTAAAACTTATTAATAAAAAGTTAAAATGATATTTATGTCAGTAAAAAATCAATTTTCAAAGTACGCAAAGCAGTACAAAAATCATAATATCATACAACAAATTGTCGCAAAATCATTAGTTCGAGAACTAAAAGGTCAACCTAAAAGAATACTAGAATTAGGTTGTGGCTCAGGACAAGTATTTAATCATATAGATTGGGATATAGAATATTATAAAGCAATTGATTTTTCATCATCTATGTGTGAGCTTCACCCAAAGGCTGATAATATAGAAGTAAAGTGTTATGACTTTGATACACAAGCTTTTTTAGATGAAATTAAAGATAACAATTATGATGTAGTTTTATCATCATCTGCACTTCAATGGTCAAAAGACTTATCAAAGATTGTAAAACATTTATCATATATAACAAATGAAATAAATGCAGTATTATTTACATCTAATACATTTAAAACAATTCAGGAAATATCAGATAGAAAATCTCCAATATTAGATGAAGATTCAATAAAAAAAGCATTCTCAAAACATTTTGAATGTGAATTTGAGACTATTCAATATAAATTAGAGTTTGATAATAAAAAAGATTTATTTGATTATATAAAAAAATCAGGGGTAAGTGGTGGATCTGCCTCATTAGATTTTAAAATGGCAAAAAGACTTTTTAAAGAGTATAAATTAAACTATTTAGAATTTGAAGTAATCTTTGTTAAAACAGTTTCTAAAGTATAAAGCTCATATCTTATATATTTAAAGTTTTCACTATCTTCAATAGATGATAGTTTTGTAAACTCTTCTAAAACTCGTGAGCTTTCTTGAGCTCTTTTAAAATTAGCTATTAATATTGAGAATAAATCATCTCTATTTTGTTCACTTTTAATAGAAGATCTAAGTACGTCATTTTCAACATCTCTTGTTTCTAATAATTCAGTATAGTTTTCAAGTCTAGCTAAGTGCCTAAGTGTTTTTAATTTAATAGCAGTATCTTTATCATTATATATGTATCTAAAGATATCTTCAACTACTCGAATTCCTTCACGTAGTCTATTTAAGTTGGCATCGATTAATCGTAGGTTATTTGAATTCATATTATATGTATAGTAATAACTAACTCCAAGAGGAGTTAGTTTTAGTCATCATTACTATTCATAATTCCTAAAATTTGTAATAAAGATACAAATAAGTTGAAGAAATCTAAGTATAAAGATAACGCTGCATCAATAGGAGAATCATATCCACCTCTGATAATTTGTTGCGTATCATAAAGTATAAATGCAGAGAATAATAAAGCTCCCGCACTTGCAATTACTAATTGGAACATTGAAGATTGAATAAAGATATTTGAAATACCACCAACAATCATAATGATTAATGCAATGAATAAGAATTTCCCCATATTTGAGAAATCTCTTTTAGTTGTCATTGCGAACATTGAAATACCACCAAATGCAACAGAAGTCATTAAAAATGCTTGACCTACAATTGATGCACCAGCAGGCATTGCGAAAATTGCTGCTAATAATGGAGCAATAGTTAAACCTGAAATAAATGTGAATCCAAATAATACAGCTAAGTTAACACCTGGAATATGTTTAGTTCTTGGAATAACGAAGAAAATTAATGCTAATTCAACACCAAATAATATCCACTTCATTGGTCCCATTAAATATGAAACAATTTCTAATCCAATATAAGCACCGGCAGTCGCAGCTAATAATGAACCAGCAAACAATTGGTATGTAGCTTTTAAGAAACTCATTAATTCAGCTTTAGATGACTCCTGTGTATATTGAGATGATTCATTCGAAAGATAATCTCTATTATACATATGTATATCCTTTATTATTTTTTTATTGTGTAATTTTAATATGTTACTCTTAATAACATCTTTAATCTTTTACAATGTCTAATACATTATATGTATATAATAGAGAAAAAAAGTAAACGAAATATTAATATAACCTTTAAGTTACATTTAGAAATAGGCTTTTTTAGTCTAAAGACATATGTTTAATAGGGAATTCATTAATTGTTTGTCAAATTCATAAATTTAAGCCAGAGACAAGAAA
>DKNG01000023.1:0-6236 GCA_002470185.1 Arcobacter sp. UBA7394
AAAATTGTGATAGAAGGTATATTAAGCCCCCACGCCATATGAGTAGGACCAGTATCATTTCCTATTAATAGATCAGATTTAGCTATTAAGGCCTTTAAAGAGTTTAAATTACATTTAGGCATAGCTTTAGAATAAGAAGAGTTTTCTTCAATATATAAAGCTTTTTGTCTCTCGTTTTCATTTCCCCAAACTACAATACAGTTCTCTTTTAACTCATTTGCAATATTCGCAAACTTCTCTTTTGGATAGTTTCGACTTTCCCAAGTTGATCCCACTACAAAAATGATATTTTTTTTATCTTTAGATAAAACTTCATTTACTACGTCAGCTTCATTTGAATAAGATAAAAAAGCTTTTTTATTAAGTATATTTTCACTTGTAATATCAAAATTCAAAGGAGTAGATAGAACTCTTACATTTCTATCAATTGTATTTTCATCATAAGCAATATTTACTTGTTTGTTGTAAAATAAAGATGCAAACTTTTCACGAATTGAGTCTTTTGAGAATCCCGCAATATTTTTCCCTAATAACTTAGCAACAATGGCAGATTTTATTAGACCTTGTGCATCAATAACTAAATCATAATTATTCTTAGAATATTTTCTAAGTAAAGAAATTTGTGAAAATATTGCTTTTTTATTTTTTTTGATACTTTTCAGATTTACAGTATATATATTATCTATATCTTTATTTCCTTGAAGTACAGAAGAGAAAGCCTCTTCTACAAACCAATCAATGATAATATTTGGGTATTGTTTTTTTATGTATTGTAAAGCTACCATTGCATGGATAATATCACCCATTGCAGATAGCTTAACTATTGCAAGCCTATTCATTATAATAGCTTTAGTTCTAGACTTTTTGGTAGTTCCAATTTATCAATATTTGCATCAAGCATAAATGATTTATTTTCTAAATCTATTGTTAAGTTATTATCAGAAAGCATATATGAAACCTTTGGTCTAGATAAATCTTGATTTACTGCAATATTTAATGAAATCATAAATGACATCCATTGCATAATTTCTAGTTTAGGTAAAAGTTCATTATATTCTAATAAATCTTTCTTTGTAGGTAATGATTTTTTTGAATATTTAATAGTATGAGCAATAATTACTCTTGAAGTATGTAAAAAATCATAATTCAAACCATTTAATATAAAATCAAATGCATTGTCATTTGACTTATAGAAGTTAAGTGTTGTACCTATTGTATGTAATTTAGAAGCAATAACTAATAAAGTTTTATACTTATCATCTAAATTATGTAATGGCTTTAATACTTCGAATATTTTCGCAGCATTAGTTCCAAAATAAGCACTTTGTTTTTCATCAATTTCAAATCTATCCAATAAGCTTCTAACACTAACATTATAGTTATTAGGAAATTTACAATTAGAGTTTCTTAATAAATCACTTAAATATACACCTTCACGTACCCCTGCACCTGAAGTAATTACTTTAGAGATATTTAATTCATCTAAAATAGTTTTGAAAATAAAAGTACCTTCTTTGATTGTGTCAAATCTATCTTTTTTAACACCTAAAGATTTAAGTTCCTTAATATCTTTTGCATTAATGATTGTTTCTAAATACTCAAGTTCTTTTGATGTTTTATACTTATATCCATGAATGATATCTAAAGGATATTCGTTTCTTTGCATAATTAGCTTGGATAAAGATCTAATACTTCCACCAATACCAACAACAGTATCTGGGATTTCAACACCAAGATTAAAAATCTCTTTTAAATTTTCTAAAATATATTTTTTAGCACCATCAATATTATTCTTATTAAAGAATAATTCTTTCATTCGAACAGTTCCAATATTTAATGAAATTGATTTTTGAATTTCACCATCTTTGATAAATGAAAATTCAGTAGAACCACCACCTATATCAACAGTAACAAAATTCTTTTGATGTAATAAATTTAATGCAGCAACTCCACCATAATAAGCCTCTTTTTCACCGTCAATAACTTTGATATTTAAACCAAAATCTTTACTAACTTTAGATAAAAAAACTTTTGCATTAGGAGCATCTCTTAATGCAGATGTAGCAACACAGATAACTTTTCTAGATTTTAATGATTTAGAAATATTTAAAAAAGACTTCAAAGATTCATAGGCTCTATTCATAGGTTCTTCTTGAAGGTTACCATTATTTTCATAACAACCCTCAGAAATTTTTACCCTACTTTTAGTTTCATTTATTAAGTTAAATGCAAACCTACTACTCTTTTGTAGTACAACCATACGCATTGAGTTTGACCCAATGTCTATAATAGTTGTGATTTTAGCCATTAAGCTTCTTCTTCCACTAGTTGTTCATACTTGAACTTTAACTCTTCCATCGTTTCTTGATTATCTGGATCAATTATAATACAGTCAACAGGACAAACCTCAATACATGATGGCTCTTCATAGTGCCCTACACACTCAGTACATCTATCAGAATCAATGATATATATTGGATCACCCTCTTCAATTGCATAATTTGGACATTCATCTCTACATGCATCACATGCAATACATTCGTCAGTAATTATTAAAGACATTTAATACCAATCCTATAGTTAAAATATTTATCTTGGAGTTATAACCTATTCTTCTTTAATAAATTCTTTAATTAGCTCAAATTTTAGTTTATTTTTAGATATAAGTAGATTTTTGTGTGTTTTGTAAATAAATAAATCACTACTAATATATAAAGCAGCTGCAATATCAAACTCTCTTATGTCTCCACAAAAAAGTACAAAATCATAGTTTTTAGCATTAGATAATGAGAGGGCAACAGCTCCTGGTGATCTGTATTTAATTTTATTTTCATATAGTTTTTGGCAAATTTTAGGATAAGCATAAGCTCTTTCAAAAATTCCAATTTTGCTAACTCTTTTGATATCTGAATCAAGACTTGAAAAATCAAGTAGTTTTAAACTTATAACCTCACTATTAAAAGCTTTATAAACCATAATATCTGTAGCTAAATTATATACAAAGCCAGCAATGATTTCATCTTTATATTTTAAAGCAATAGAAGTTCCATAATAAGGTAAACCTGACATAAAATTATCACTTCCATCAATAGGATCAATTATAATATCAAAATCACTGTAAGTGTCAATAAATCCACACTCTTCTGAATAAATATTTCCAAAAGCTCTTAGGTCTTTTATGAATAGCTTTTCTGCGTATAAATCAATATTTAAAGAGTTATCTCCACCATATCCAATAGTATTAGAATAGGATAAATCCCTAGAATTAAGATTAGTATGTATGTAAGTGTAAAGTTCTTTATTAGAAGATAATACAGCCTTTATAAAATTGTTTTTATAAAGGTCTGTAATATTAGTAAGCATTAAATTATGATAATGCTTCGATTATAGTTTTTGCAGCTTCTCTACCATCAACAGCAGCAGTAACAGCTAAGTGAGCACCTCTTTGGCAATCACCACCAGCATATACTTTAGTGTTAGATGTTTGATATTTATTTGTTTCTACTCCACCCCATGAGTTAGTATCAACATTTAAATCTTTAAGGAAACTTGGTTTTTCAGGAGAGAATCCTAATGCCATAATAACAACATCAGCCTCTTCAATATATTCACTACCATCATTAATAACAACTTTTTGTCTTCCTGACTCATCTGGCTCAGACATAGAAGTAGTTAATAATTCAACACCAGTTGCTTTTCCATTTTCAACAGCAATTGATTTTGGGCTTACATTAAATACGTATTCAACACCCTCTTCTTTTGCGTTTACAACTTCTTTTTTAGATCCTGGCATATTTGCTTCATCTCTTCTGTATAAACATTTAACAGACTTAGCTTTTTCTCTTACTGATGTTCTAACACAGTCCATAGCAGTATCACCACCACCAATTACAACTACATTTTTATCTTTTACATCAATATATTCAACATCTTTACCAAGATTTCTTTTTTGAATTCCTGTTAATAAATCCATTGCTAAATGAACATTAGATGCTTTTTCACCATCAATTCCAGCAAATCTTCCTGCTGTTGCTCCAATTCCTAAATAAATAGCATCGAATTCTTCTTCTAATTGTGAAGCAGGAATATCTTTTCCAATTTCACAATCTAAGTGAAGTTTCATACCAGCTTCTATAAGCCAGTTAATTCTTCTATCAACCGCAGATTTATCAAGCTTGAATCCTGGAATTCCGTACATTAATAATCCACCAGCTCTATCAGATCTTTCAAACATTTCAACACCATAACCTTTTCTTAAAAGGAAAGTTGCAGCAGAAATACCAGAAGGTCCAGAACCAATAATAGCTATTTTTTTATCTACTTTTTTATCAGTAAATTTAGGTTTCATTCCCTTTGCAAAAGCAGTTTCAGAAATATGAGTCTCAATAGCACCAATTGAAATAGCACCGTGTCCAGTATTTAATGAACAAGCACCTTCACAAAGTACATCTTGAGGACAAATTCTTCCTAAAATCTCTGGGAAAGGAGAAGTTTCATTTGATAAAGCAAATGCTAAATCTGGATTCTTAGTTGCAGTTTGTTTTAACCATGCTGGAATAAAGTTTCCTAATGGACAACCAGTATGACAGTATGGATCACCACACTGCATACATCTATCAGCTTGTTCTTTAGCTCTAGATTTTCCAAATACTTGATATACTTCACCATAATCTTTCAATCTTTGAAGTACATCTCTTTTCTCTGGGTTTATTCTTTCAAATTTAGTAAAGTTTAACATCTTAATCTCCCTCGTCCGGATCTAATGGTAACACTGTCATATTTTTAGGTTTTACCATCCAGAAGTTTCTAATTTCTGCTCTAAAGTTTTCTAAAATATTTTGAGCTGCATCACTTTCTGTTTCATGAACATAATCTAAAAGTAATCTTTTTAGATATAGTCTTTCTCTTTCAGTATCATCAGTATCAATTCTTACAGCTTCAATTAATTCTTGGTTCATTTTATCAACGAATGATTTTTCTGGATCATAAACAAATCCAAGTCCACCAGTCATACCAGCACCGAAGTTAATTCCAGTATTTCCTAAGATTACTACAATTCCACCTGTCATATATTCACAAGCATTATCTCCAGTACCTTCAACTACAGAAATACATCCTGAGTTTCTAACACCAAATCTTTCACCTACAGATGCTCTAATGTATAATTTACCACCAGTAGCTCCATATAAACAAGTATTACCACCACCGGCAAATTCTTGCCCTTGGTGCATTGGATTAATGATGATTTTACCACCATTCATTCCCTTACCAACGTAATCATTAGCAGCACCATCTAAATGTAAGTTCATACCCTTAGAAAGGAAAGCACCAAATGATTGACCAGCAATACCTTTTAGGTTAATATTAATTGAGTTATCTGGTAATCCAGCATCCCCATAGAATCTAGCAATTTCACCAGAAATTAATGCACCAAATGATCTATTTAAGTTAGTAATTTCAGTATTAACTTTAATAGGTGAGTTTGGATTCTCAATTGTTTTGTGAACTTTCTTTAATAATTCTTTTTCATATCTATTATCATCAAATGGATCATTTGATGGTTTTTGACAAGTATCAATACCGTCAACTTTTCTTAAGATATTTTGGAAATCAAATTTTTGTGCAAATTTGTCATCAATTACTTTTAATAAATCAGATCTACCTACAATTTCTTCAATTGTTGAGTATCCTAATTCAGCTAAGATTTCTCTAACTTCTTCAGCAATAAATGTGAAGTAAGAAATTAATCTCTCAACAGTTCCAGTAAAGTGTCCTCTTAAATCTTCATCTTGAGTTGCAACACCAACAGAACATTTGTTAGTATGACAAATTCTTAAGATCTTACATCCAAGTAGTGTTAATGCAGCAGTTCCGAATGCATAAGATTCAGCACCTAACATAGCAGCTTTAACAACATCTAAACCTGTTTTTAATCCACCATCAGTTTGAACGTGAACGAACTCTCTTAAGTGGTTAGCTTTTAAGGCATTATGAGCTTCTGAAAGACCCATTTCCCAAGAGTTACCAGCATGCTTTAATGAAGTTAATGGAGCAGCACCTGTTCCACCATCTCCACCTGAGATAATAATCTTATCAGCATATGCTTTAGCAACACCAGCAGCAATAGTTCCAACACCAATAGAAGATACTAATTTAACAGTAATTCTAGCTTGAGTATTTACTTGTTTTAAATCGTAGATTAGCTGAGCTAAATCTTCAATAGAGTAAATATCATG
>DKNG01000023.1:6300-12213 GCA_002470185.1 Arcobacter sp. UBA7394
AGTAACACCAGCAACTGTATGTCTTAAAGACGCAATTAAAGGAGTAACTTTGTGACCTGGTAATTGACCACCTTCACCTGGTTTTGCACCTTGTGCAACTTTAATTTGTAATTCTTCTGCTGATCTTAGGTAACCTGGAGTTACACCAAATCTACCAGAAGCAATTTGTTTAATTTTAGAATTTTTTAAAGTACCAAATCTTTTTGGATCTTCACCACCCTCACCTGAGTTTGATGCTCCACCAATTGTATTCATTGCAATTGCCATTGCTTCGTGAGCTTCTGGTGAAATTGAACCACAAGACATAGCAGCAGATGCAAATCTTTTAAATACTTCTTCTTTTGATTCTACTTCATCAATAGAAATAGATTTTTTATCAGAATTAAATTCAAAGAAATCTCTGATGAATTTTTTATCTCTGTTTTGAACTAGTTTTTTAAGACCATCAAAATCAGTAATTTCTTCTATTTTTTTAGCAGATTTATTATGCATTGCTCTTGTAGTAGCTGGACCATAATCGTGGTATTCACCACCATTAATATACTTGTAGAATCCACCTAAATCTAATGGGAACATATGATTGTCATCATGGTATGCATTAAAGTGAGATTTTTCAATTCTCTCTTCAATATCTTCATAATCTAGACCAGCTAAATCGCTATGAGCATCAGGGAAACAGTTAGTTACGATTTCATCAGATAAACCAATAGCATCGAATAATCCAGAGTTTCTATATGAAGCAATAGTACAAATACCCATTTTAGACATAATCTTAAGAAGACCAGCGTTTAATGCTTTTTGAGTATTTTTAAGAACTCTTTGCATTTCATACTTAGATAATTCTTTTCTTTCATATAATGCAACAGTTGTAGCATACATCATATAAGGATACATTGCAGTTGCACCGAATCCTAATAATACTGCTGCCATATGTGGATCATAAACTTCACCAGTTACAGGTACAATTGATACATAATGTCTTACTTCTTGTTTTAATAACTCTTGATTAATATAACCAACAGCCATTGCCATAGGAATAAGTTTAGAAGTTTCATTTACTGCTCTATCATCTAAAATAACAACAGAAACGCCATTATCTTTAACAGCTTTTACAACATTTTCACAAAGTGATTTTAATGATGCTCTTAAATCAGACTTGAATGTAGTTGAGAAAACTTGGTTTTTGTAGTATTCATCATATCTAGGAGATTTTTCATCACCAAATGATACTAATACATCAAATTTTTCTTTCATTAAAATTGGAGATGCAACTTTTAATCTTTTTGCATACTCTGGTTTTTCATCAAGAATATTGTGAATTTGACCAAATCCAGTCTCTAAAGACATTACAACTTTTTCTCTATATGGATCAATTGGAGGATTTGTAACTTGTGCAAACTTTTGTTTAAAGAAGTCAGTAAAGTTTCTATTAACTTGTGAGAAACATGCTAATGGAGTATCATCACCCATAGAACCAACTGGTTCTTTTCCATCTTTTGCCATTGGCTCAATCATTTGATCAATTGCTTCATAAGTAATATTGAAATATTTTTGTTTCTTTTCTAATTCTTCAAATTTATAATCAGAAGTATTTAGGAATGAATCTTCAATATACTCTTGTAAGTAATCCATATCTTCATTTAACCACTTAGAGTAGTATTGAGAAGATTTAAGATAATCATTAATATCATCTTCTTTTAAAACTTTTCCATGTTTAAGGTCAAGAGCAATCATTTCACCTGATTGTAATCTTCCTCTCTCAAGAATGTTTTCTTCTTCTAAAGATAAAGTACCATACTCAGAAGTAATGTATAATTTGTGATCTTTAGTGATTACATATTTAGAAGGTCTTAAACCATTTCTGTCAATTAAACATCCAATATGTCTACCATCTGTTAAAGAAACAGCAGCAGGACCATCCCATGCTTCCATTGCAGTTGCAGTGTATTCATAGAATGCTCTTAAATCTGGATCCATATGAGGTGCATTTTGCCAAGGTGCAGGAACTAATGATCTTGCAGCTTTAAAGAAATCAACACCATTTGCTAACATGAATTCAAACATGTTATCTAATGAAGCAGAATCTGAAGAACCAGTTTGAAGAATTGGTAATAATCTTGCAATTTCTTCATCTGAGAAAATTTCTGATTGAAGTTGTTCAGATTTAATTTCAACATTAAATCTATTCGCTTCAACTGAGTTAATTTCACCATTATGTGCGATTGCTCTAAACGGTTGTGCTAATCTCCATTGAGGTAGAGTATTCGTTGAGAATCTTTGGTGAAATAATGAGAACGAGATTTTAAAGTCATCATCTCTTAAGTCAACATAAAAATGCTTAATATGCGTAGGCATAATAAGCCCTTTGTACGCAATTACTTTAGATGAGAACGTAGGAATATAAAAATCTTTCTTATCTATTAATTTGTGCTCACACTCTTTTCTTGTTAAGTAAAGCATCGCATCAAATCTCTTCGATGACATTAAAGTATTAGGAACTACAAATACTTGAATAATATTTGGTAATGAATCTAATGCTTGTTGTCCAAGTGCATCAGTATCAACTGGAACATTTCTAGTTAATACAACTTTTAAATCATTAAGTTCACAAAACTCTTTAAAAGTATCGATATCTTCAAGATCTTTTGCAAAGATCATTGCTACACCATAAGTCTCAGGTAAATCAATACCATCTTTTGTAGCTACTTTTCTCATAAATTGATCTGGCATAGATAAAAGTAATCCTGAACCATCTCCAGTTTTACCATCTGCTGCCACTGCACCTCTGTGCATCATTCTTTCTAGTGAAGTTATTGCATCTTCTAAATTTTTATGACTTGGTCTGTTTTTCATATCAGCAACAAGACCGAAACCACAGTTGTCTTTAAAAGAAGTTAGTAAGTCTAAATTACAACCCATCATTTTCCTTTATGTTAATCTTTATATATTCCTTAGTAAAGTGGGATAATATACTATTTTTTTGTTTAAAATTCGGTTAAAAGAGTTTTAGAATCACTATATACATTATATAGGGAACAACAAACTGTCACTTAATGAAATGATGATATGATGGTATCAGTAGCAATTTAATTGTAATTTATATGAAACTTTTATGTGACTTTAGAGTAGTACTTTTTATAGTACTTTTTGTACTACTCGGTATTAGAAAATGAAGTAATAATAACTATATTATTAGTTCGTTTTTATGGGGTTTAGTAACTTTTAAAATTTAAAAAAATGTACATAATAGTTACATAAGATTTTACTATAATTTTCTTATATCGAAATTTTAAGGAGAAATGATATGAAAAAATTAGTACTAGGAACTATTGCAGCAGCAGTGGTAGCAACTTCAGGATTAGCAGCAGAATATACATTAAAATTCTCTCACGTAGTTAGCCCAAATACTCCAAAAGGTAAAGCGGCAGATTTCTTTGAAAAAAGATTAGAAGAATTATCAGCTGGAAAAATTGATGTTCAAGTTTATCCATCTTCACAGTTATATAAAGATAATGCAGTATTAAAAGCATTAAGATTAAACTCTGTACAAATGGCAGCTCCATCTTTTTCTAAATTTGGTAAGATTGTACCTCAATTAGCTCTATTTGATTTACCATTTCTTTTCAAAGACATTAACCACTTACATAGAGTACAAGATGGTGAAGTTGGTCAAGCATTAAAAGATAAAGTTACAGCTAAAGGTATCGTTGCCTTAAATTTCTGGGATAATGGATTCAAACAATTATCTTCAAACAAAAAACCTTTATTAGTACCAGCAGATGCTAAAGGTCAAAAATTTAGAATTATGTCTTCAAAAGTATTAGAAGCTCAATTCCATGCAGTTGGAGCAAATCCACAAATGATGCCATTCTCTGAAGTATATTCAGGGTTACAGCAAGGTGTTATTGATGGTCAAGAGAATACAAACTCTAATATCTTCACAAAAAAATTCCACGAAGTACAAAAACACTTAACAATTACTGATCACGGTTACTTAGGTTACCTAGTAGTAATGTCTAAGAAATTCTGGAATAAATTACCAGCTGATTTACAAGCAAATGTAACTCAAGCAATGAATGAAGCAACACAAAAAGAAAGAGAATATGCTCAAGAATTAAATGATTCTCAATTAGCTGAAATCAAAGCTTATGCTGATAAAACTGGTAAATTAAAAATTTATGAATTAACTGCAGATCAAAAAGAAGCTTGGAGAAACGCAGTAAGCAAAATTTACCCTGAGTTCTATTCTGACAGAAAAATCGGAAAAGATTTAATTGAGAAAACTTTAACAACAAAGTAAGTAGGAAATTATGTTTAGTATTATAAGTAAAATTATAGGCTTCATAAATCAATCAATAGCTGTCATCGGTATTACCGGTGGCGTTGCTATTGCTTTTACTAATGTTGTTGCAAGATACGTATTTGACGCATCATTAGTATGGGCAACTGAGCTTACAATCTTTTTATTCTTATGGAGTGCATTCTTCGCAGCTGCATATTGTTTCAAAAAAGATGCTCATATTGCAGTAACAATTGTATTAGATGTTGTTCCATCACATATTGCAAAACCAATGTTATTAATTTCACATACAGTGACAATTATATTTCTTATTGCCGTTGCATATTTTGGATACGAATATTTATTACTTGTTAATGAAATAGATGAAAGATCGATTGATTTATGGGATATGCCTATGTGGATAGTGTATTTAGTTATTCCTGTTGCTTTCTCATTTGCAGCTTATAGAGTGGGTGAAAAAATAGTTCAAATTATTAAAACTCCTCATAATGAAGTTGTAGCAGAAAGTGAAGCTGAACAAGTTTTAGCTGGTATGGGAATTGGTTCAAAAGACAATTCAAATGAGCATGTTAAAGAATTAAATGACATGGTTAAAGAAGTAGAAAAGAAAACAGGAGGAATGTTATAATGAGTGTAGCAGTATTATTTGGTATATTTTTCTTCCTAGTTATTCTTGGAACTCCAATCGCAATTTGTTTAGGTGCGGCAACGTTTACAACATTAATGTTATTTACTGATATCTCTCCAATTGAAGTATCAGCGATGATGTTTGAGAAAATTGAGCATTATTCATTAATGGCAATTCCAATGTTTATTTTAGCAGGTAACTTATTATCTAAGGGTTCTGCAGCAACTAGAATTATTGAGTTTGCAAAATCAATTGTTGGTCACCTTCCAGGTGGTTTACCGATTTCAGCAATTTTCGCTTCAATTATTTTCGCAGCTGTTTCTGGATCATCTCCTGCAACTGTTGTTGCTATTGGTTCTATTATGTTCGGTGCAATTATGCAAGCTGGTTATCCTAAGAAATATGCTGTTGGTACTATTGCAACTGCAGGTTCATTAGGTATTTTAATTCCACCTTCAATTGTATTAATTGTATATGGTGTTACAGCAGAAGTTTCTATTGGTAAGTTATTTATGGCCGGTGTTGTTCCAGGTATTATGCTTGGAGTAATGATGATGGTTGTTACTTATATTGGTGCTAGAAGATTAGGTTTCAAAAGAACTGAACCAGCTCCATTTAAAGAAAGACTTAAAAAAATGAAAGATGCTTCATGGGGACTAATGACAATTGTTATTGTTATTGGTGGTATTTACGGTGGTATATTCACTCCTACAGAAGCTGCAGCTGTTGCTTGTATTTGGGCATTTATTATTTCTGTTTTTGTATACAGAGATATTAAACTTCCAGATTTCTGGTCTGTTTCTTTAGAGTCAGCAAAAACAACTGCAATGATTATGTTTATTATTGCAAATGCAATGTTATTTGCTCACTTCTTAACAATTGAAAATATTCCTCAAGGAATTACAAATGCGTTAATTGAAGCAAATGTTGACAAATATATGTTCTTATTAATGGTAAACGTTCTTTTAATTTTAGCTGGTTCATT
>DKNG01000256.1:0-28237 GCA_002470185.1 Arcobacter sp. UBA7394
ACATCTTCTAATTGAGTCATTAATTCTTCATCAATTGCTAATCGACCAGCTGTATCTATTAGTAATACATCATAGTGCTCTGATTTAGCCTTTTCTTGAGCTGCTTTAGCAATTTTAATAGGATTAGTTTCATTATCATCAAAATAAACATCAACTTCGATTTGAGCTGCAATTTGTTTTAATTGTTCAACCGCTGCAAGTCTTTGTAAATCCGCAGCTGCAACTAATACTTTTTTCTTTCTTTGTTTTAAATAGTTTGCAAGTTTACCTGTAGTTGTAGTTTTACCAGAACCTTGTAAACCAGTCATTAAAATCGTTGTAGGAGGCGTATTTGAGAATACAAAGCCTTGATTACCTTCAGTAGTAAGTAATTTAGTTAATTCATCTTTTAATGCATTTAAAAATGAATCTTGCCCTATTCCATTGTTTTTAGTTTCTATTTCAACAGCACTAACTAATTCTTTAGTTGTTTTATGATGAACGTCAGCTTTTAGTAAAGATTTTTTTAACTCTGTAATTGCTTTTTTTAAAGAGGCTACATCGTCTTTATGTCTTATTTTATTTACTGCACTTCGTATTGAACCGGTTATTGAATCGAACAAAACTGTACTCCAAGATTTTAAATTTTGTGGATTATACTTTTCATTTGCTTCAAGTAAGGTTAAACAGTGGGTATATTAAGTTAAAATTAATTTTGTTAGTATTTTTTGTAGTATAACAATCCCCGTATTTTGGGAATTGTTATTATATAGTAGTTTTTTATAAACTTAATTTTTAATTAAATTCGTATACTCTAAATTCTCTTGGTTCTTTAGATTCAAACTCGTAATCAAAAATTCTAGTGATTTTTGAATGTAGTAAAACTCTATTAATATTTGCTGCTGGTTTACCATAAATTGCATCACCAATAATAGGGTAACCAACTGAATTTAAATGAACTCTAATTTGATGAGTTCTTCCAGATTCAATTACAACTTTAACTTTTGAAAATCTACCTTCAACTAACATTGGATATACAGTTGATTTTGCAGGTTTACCTTTTTTTGTATCTACTTTTGATTTTGCTTGACCTCTATCTTTAGTAGTTAAGATTGGTTTATCAATTTCAATTTCGTCAATTACTTTTCCATCAACGATTGCAACATATTCTTTATATACTCTATTCGCTGCAAATTCTTTAATAGCTTTTACTCTAAACTCTTCATTTTTAGCAAACATCATAACACCAGATGTTTCTTTATCAAGTCTGTTTAATAAGATTGCATTTGGGAATTTTCTTGCTACTTCATCTGCTGTTAAAAACGCAGGTTTATCAACAACTAAAATATCATCATCTTGGAAGATCATCTTAATTGGTGCAACTTCTTTTACTGTAAATTGAGCATTAGTGCTAATTTCACCTCTTGCAATAAGAACTTTTTTCCCACCAGATTTAACTAAACCTTTGTCAATTAAATCTTTTGCTTTCGAGTTTGAAATATTTTCTTGTTTTGCTAATACTTTATATGCTTTATCATATCCAGCCATTT
Organism: Arcobacter sp. UBA7394; assembly: GCA_002470185.1. Lineage (GTDB taxonomy): Bacteria > Campylobacterota > Campylobacteria > Campylobacterales > Arcobacteraceae > Poseidonibacter. The sequence continues at coordinate 1,530 of DKNG01000256.1, forward strand.
ATTTCCTTTATTATAGGTTCTAATGAACCAGCTTTTGTTAAAACTGGTTTTTCTAAATTATCTATTTTATCTAGGTAATCACCTAAGTTTTCATTATCAATTAAATAATAATTACTTACGCATTCAAAAAGTGGTTTCTGATTAAAAATATTTTTACCACTTATAATTTTACATCCAAAATATGCAGGCTCAATAGGATTATGCCCACCAATTTTTTCGAATGCTCCTCCAAGAATCACAACATCAGATATTGAAAAAATATCATTTAAAATACCCATTTTATCAACAAGTATTATATCAGATTCAAAATCTTCTTTTTTTGAATATCTTTGATAACTTATATTTTTATCTTTAATAAATTCTTTTATTAAAGAGTCAACTTTATCAAATCTTTCAGGGTGTCTTGGAACAATAATTAATTTTCCATGCTCTTTTTTATAAGCATCTAAAATTAATTCTTCTTCTTTCTCATGCGTGCTACCTGCTGTAATAACACATGCATCAGGTTTTACAAAATTATTTTTTACTTTAGGAAGTTGTGCTAATTTAATATTACCAATAACTTCAACGTTAGCTGCACCTAACTCTTCTAATCTTTCTTTGTCTAATTCACTTTGTGCAAATACTTTATCTATATGCTTGAATATTTTTTTATAAAAAAATGAAAATCTTTTATATGATGCATAAGATTTATCAGAAATCCTAGCATTAATCAAAAAAGTCTTAGTTCCTTTTGATTTAGCACATAAAAAAAGCATATACCAAAGTTCAGCTTCCATAACAACTAGTACTTTTTGTTTATTTATCCAAAAAGGTAAAAATATTTCAAAAGGTAAATAACGGCTATTTTTCGTTATCTTATTTGCCTCTTCAAATCCTGTATTAGTAATAACAGATACATTAGCCTCATTAATATACTCTTCTATTAATGGTTTTATAGCTTTAGTTTCTCCCATTGAACATGAATGAAACCATACACCTGATTTTTCAAATTTTGGATTATTCTTTAAAAAAAATTTTGAAGGGATTGCAACTTTATATTTTGAACTTCTTGATTTAAATATTAGATATGGAATAGCTAGTACATATACTACAAATGCGAGTATGTAATAAAATATACTAAAAAGGCTCAAAATTAAGCCTCTTCAGTTTCATCTTCTTTGTAAAGAATTCTTCCACAATGTGGACAGTTTATAATCTCTTCAGATTTAATTACTTCAGCATAAGTTTTGTCATTAATTTTCATGTAACAACCATAACAAGCTTGTTTTTTTACAGGAACAACAGCTGAATCTTTAGCCCATCTTTTAATTTTTTCATAGAAAGTTAAAATTTTATTATCAAATTTTTCTAATAATTCACTTCTTTCTTGATATACAACGTTTCTTTCTTTATTGATTTCTTCAATTGTAGTATCAACAGCAACTTGAATTTCTTTAATTGATTCTTCTTCTTCAGTTAAATTAACTTGTAACTCTTTTAATTCTTCTTCTTTTGAACTTGCAAGAGTATCTAATCTATTAATTTCTTCATTAGCAAAAGCAATTTGTTCTTTAGCAATTTCTTCTTCTAATTGTAAAGCTTTTAATTCTTTTTCTGTTTGAATGTCTTTATTCTTTTTAGCAATATCTTCTAATTTAGATTTTAACTCAGCTAAGTGAATATTGTTTTTTGTTCTTTTAGACTTGATTTCATCAACTTCTAAATAGATGTTGTTGATTGAAGTTTTAATAGCTTCTGCTGTTTCAATAAATGTAGCAAGTTTAGCTTTTTCATTTTCAATCTTTGGTTCAAACATACTAATTGACGTGTCAAATTTAGATAATTTGATTAGATCCTGTAAATACTTATTCAATAGTTTCTCCTTCTATAAAAAACTCAAATGGATTTTGTGAAGCTGTTATTATAGCTTTTAATTCATTTTTTTTCAAATGTTCTGAAAGAAGTCCCTCAATTAAGGTACTGAAATATCTTTCACTCTCATAATGTCTTATATCAATTAATGAAATTCCTCTAGCTTTTGCTTCCATAGCATCATGATATTTTATATCACCTGTTAAGAAACAATCAGCTTGAACTTCATTTAATAATGACATTCCTGCCCCTGTAACAATTGCAACATTTTTAATGTGTTCTTTACATCTAACTGCTTTTGTTGTTTTTAAATTTAATTTTTTTGAAATATCTTTTACTAAATCATCAAAATTCATATTGACATTAGCATAAGAGATAAACTCTTCACTATTTAAAACTTCTAAACCTAATATATCTTGTGCAACATATTTATTTAAATGTGTTTTGTCAATATTTGTATGCATTGAAATTAAAGATATATCTTTTTTAATTAATTTTTTTAATAGTTTTGTACTATAAGAGTCATAATTAACTCTTTTTAGTCCTGAAAAAATTAATGGATGATGAGTTATAACTAATGAATTTTCTTTCATTTCATCAACTAATCTCTCATCTAAATCAATACTAATATATACACTTTTTATTTCGTCATCCATTGAACCTACTAGAAGTCCAGCATTATCCCATTTTTCTTGTAGTGAAAAAGGAGATAGAATATCTAAAATGTCATATATATCTTTAACTTTCAAAATAATTCCTATTCAAATAATTCAGGATTATTTAGTTTTAGTTTTTCTAAAGCTTCTAGAGAAGACTTAGTATTAACTCTTTCTAATCTTTGAGGTTCTTGTTTTTTATATAAAACTGCACAACCTTGAGATAACTCTCTAACTTTAAGAATGTAATTTTGTCTCTCAGTTACAGAAATAGCTTTTCTTGCATCTAAAGTATTAAAAGCATGAGAAGCAATCATACACTGGTCATAAGCTGGTAAAGGTAAACCTGCATCTAAACAAGATTTACACTCATTAAAAGCATCATCAAAATGTCTAAATAACATTTCAGTATCAGCTACTTCAAAACTATATTTAGAAAACTCAAATTCACCTTCTTTATGAACATCTGCATAAGTAGTTGTTCCAAAGTCATTTTCATTCCATACAATATCAAATACAGAGTCAACACCTTGTAAATACATTGCAAGTCTTTCAGTACCATAAGTAATTTCAACTGCAACGGGATCACAAGGAAGACCTCCAACTTGTTGGAAGTATGTAAATTGAGTAACTTCCATACCATCTAACCAAACTTCCCAACCAAGTCCCCAAGCTCCAAGAGTTGGTGATTCCCAGTTATCTTCAACAAATCTAATATCATGTTTAGATAAATCTAATCCTAAATACTCTAAAGATTGTAAATATAAATCTTGAATATTGTCAGGACTTGGTTTAATTAAAGTTTGAAATTGGTAATAAGCACCTAATCTATTAGGGTTCTCACCATATCTTCCATCAGTTGGTCTTCTACTTGGTGCAACATAAGCAGTTGACCATGGAGTTGAATCTAAACTTCTAAGAAGTGTTGCAGGGTGAAATGTCCCAGCACCAGCTGGAATATCATAAGGTTGTACAATATTACATCCTTGTTTTGCCCAAAATTCTTGTAGTTTTAATAGAATTTGTGAAAATGTAACCATCTATTTAATTCCTAGTTTTTAATTTCTTCTCAATCAATATATAAATTCAAGTATTACCTATACAAAAATAGGAAAAACTTGAATCTATATTTGATAAAATTTAATACATTGTTTTGATACAGTTGTATCTGGTTTTCATAAAGAAATAAGATAAGCACTATTTCTAGTGCTAAGTCTTATTATAAAATTACTTCGATTTCTTTTGAATCACTTTCAACTTTTTTAGCTTGAACGATTCTGTCTTCTTTTAATTTAATAGCTAATTCATTATCAGAAATTGCAAGAATTTGCATTGCAAAATATGCGGCATTAACTGCACCAGATCTTCCAAGTGCAACAGTTCCAACAGGCATACCAGCAGGCATTTGAACAGTTGAAAGCATAGCATCCATACCATCCATTGCTCCACCTTTCATAGGTACACCAATTACAGGTTTAGTAGTTCCTGCTGCCAATGCACCAGCTAAGTGAGCAGCCATACCAGCAGCAGCAATAAATGCTACAGCACCCTTTTCTTCTGATTCTTTAATATAAGTTTTAGTTCTATCAGGAGACCTATGAGCTGATGAAATAACAATTTCATACTTAACGTTGAACTTTTCAAAAGTGTCAGCACAGTGTTTCATAATCTCGTAGTCAGATTTACTACCCATAATAATAGATACAAAATTCATTTATCAATCCTTAATTTTTTCTTTAAAAGTAGCGATTATATCAAAAAGTTTCTAATAGTTTTATAATCCGTGAAACTTTAAGTTTTTGCCATGAATCAAATCTATAAAAAGTAAGGCTATTATTCTTAAAAATAAACTGAGAAAAACTCTTAGATTCATCTACTATTTCCACTGCTTTTACATAGTTATAATATTTTATTTTTCTTTCATAATCAGGGTTTGTAAATATTACAACACTTGGGATTAAAAATGCATCCGCAATATGAAAAGTTGATGTTTCAGAAGTAATAATACCGTCCATATTAGAGATAATATAAGAAAAATCATTAAAAGATTTTGACTCTTTTGAAAAATCAATTACATCCGAATCTTTATTTCTACTATCTAAATTTAAAGTTGTAACTATAGTATAATCACTTGCTTTTTTTATAAGTTTTTTTAAAATCGAAATTGCAATTTCTTGGGGTATTGAATTTTCCATTTTTGCAGAATAAGGATGAAACAATAAAAGTTTTCCTTTTAATTTTGCATTTTTAATTTTTTCTTTTAAATCATCACTTGGTTCAAATAAATTCATATTTAGTTGATTATATTTCATATTATCAGGAATTTTGAAATAATCAATTCCAAATTTGTATAACCAAGCATCAATCATATTTAATTCTTTAAAATACATTGATTTTAGATCAACTGAACTATTATCAATAAAATAATCATAAGAACAAAACTTTTTAGTATCTAAACTTAGGGGATATACTTTATTTATAAATGTTTGTTTTTTATAAATCTCTTTATCCCTTGAATAAAAAGTATTATTAGAAGCATTTATATAAAGATCTAAAACAACTTCTTTATACACTTCTTTTAGTTTCGTATATAAAATTCTAAGAGCTGTGGATCCTGCAACCATTTCACCAATACTTCTTCCAACACTTCCAATTACAGCAATAGAAACTCTGTCTTTTTTAATAGTTAATTGTTTGTAGATATCTGCTTTTTGGTTAGAAAATAAAAAAGAATTCACCTCATCTTTATCATTTATAAAATTCTCTTGTATTCTCTTTTCATAGTTTACTTGATTTGTATATTCATTGGCATTAGATATTCCTAATTCAATTGGAAAATCTTCTACTTCTCTTACTTTAGACTCTTTTAGTAATCTTGCTGAATATTTAATTTTATCAACGTTTCTGAAGACTTCTTTTAAGTCTTCAAAATCGTCTGCTGTAGTGATATAGGCAGTTTCGTTATTAAGGTTAGATGGTTCTTTAAACTTAAGATACTTAACTAAAGTCCCATCTGTTGTTTTAATATTTATGCTGTTAGTAACTCTAAAAAATATCATACTTATTTTATAGGTTGACCTTCATCATTTGTCTCTACTCTTAACATAGTTAAATATGGTAATTTCCCTGGTAATTGAATCTTATTTGTATTACCACTGTGAACTGATTCTAATTCTTTATTAGTTTCAGTTAAAATTTTATTGAAGTTTACATAATATAAACCATCTTCTTTTTTATAAATCTTACCAAGTTCATTTTCACATTCAACAATCTCAGAATTTCTTGGAGCAAAAATTTCAACATCATTACCTGGGTAAATTTTATATTTACATAAGAAGTGAGCTTCATCTTCAGTTACTAATCCAGAAACTTCATATGTTCCTTTAGATAATGCATACTGATGATTTTGAGAATCTAGTTTTTCAAATGGTCTATGTACTAAATAAGCATCTGTAAACCCTCTATTTTTTGTTGTATGTAATTCTCTTTGGTATTTATCTGCATCAAACTTATCTTCATAATAATCATCAATAGCTTCTCTATATGCATTAGCTGTAACTGCTGCATAATATGGAGATTTTGTTCTACCTTCAATCTTTAATGAATCAACAGCACCAGAATCTAAGATTTCTTGAATATGTGATGCTAAGTTCATATCTTTTGAGTTAAAGATATATGTACCAACACCTGGTTCTTCTTCTAATCTGAATAAAGTATTTTGGTTTTGACTTTCTGCATATAATGTATATTCAAATCTACAGTCATTTGCACAAGAACCTCTATTAGGAACTCTTCCACTTTGTACTGCTGATACTAAACATCTACCAGAGTATGCAAAACACATAGAACCATGCACGAAAATTTCAATTTCCATATCAGGTAAGTGTTCTTTAATTTGTTTAACATCTTTTAATGAAATCTCTCTAGCTACAACAATTCTTCTAACACCTAAGTCCCAGAATACTTGTGCATCAAGATAGTTAAGTACATTTGCTTGAGTAGATAAGTGTACATCAATATCAGGTGCAATCTCTCTACATAATTTTACAACACCAGGAGCTGCAACAATAAAACCATCTGGTTTTACTTCTGCCATTTTCTCAATGTGTTTCTTTAATAAATCAATTTGGTTGTTAAATGGAAATCCATTTATTGTTGCATAAACTTTTTTTCCTCTGGCGTGAGCATAGTCAATACCTTCTTTAAATGTTTCAAATGTAAACTCTTTACCAGCTCTAATTCTTAAACTGAAGTGACTAACTCCAGCGTATACAGCATCTGCACCATAATTGATTGCAATTTTTAATTTTTCTAGGTTTCCCGCGGGGGAAAGTAGCTCTACTTTTTCGCTCATAATTTTCCTTCTATAATCTTTATCATTTATTGTATATATTCTTTAAAATTTGACATTATACCCAATTTTTTCATAAAAAATAGATGACTATTTTATTAAACTATAAATAAGTAATCATGAAGTAGCTAAAAGGAGCTATTATATTGAAGCTGTAGTTTTAAATTTTCTATTTTAAAGTCTTATCTATATCAGATACTATACTACTATCTAAAACACCTTTTTCTGACATTTTATTCATAATTTCAATAGCTTTTTCATGAGTATATTCATTTCTAAAACTCTTTTTAGTTAACAAAGAACTATATACAAGTAAGCATGCTAATACTCTATGCTTTAATGATAAATCTTTTGCTTTATAATTGAATGGGTACCCTTTTCCATCAATTCTTTCTTGAACCATTGAAGATAAACTTACAATATCAGCAAAGCCTATAATATTACTTAATATTTTTTTTGTATAGTACGGGTATGATTTAATTACTTCATACTCATTTTGACTTAAAGTATCTTTTTTATTTAATATACTCTCATCTATAAATAATTTACCTAATTTACTTAATGAAGCTGCTATTAAAAACACCTGTTTATCTTTATGCTCAAAATCATAAAAATCTGCTAATTTTTCACATGACTCTAATAGTAATCTCTCATCATCTAAAAGCTTTGCAAATATTTTTGTAATATCTAATATCTCTTCAAAATCTAAAACAATAGTAAAGTCTTGAAGTTTACTAAAAATAAAAGACATAACATCATTTTCATTTTGTAAATCTAACCAAAAACTTGTTGATTTTGAAAACTCTTCAAAACACTCTATCATATCACTTGAAAAAAGTTTATTCTCTTCTGCTTTGATAAAAGATAAAATCTCTTTTCTATTATCAATACTACTTTTACTTAAATCAAATTTTGTATCTAAAATATTTGCAAAAGATATAAACTGAGAGAATAGTGGTATGTCATGCTCTTTTAGGCCATAAACTCCACTACCATCATAATGCTCAGCTTGATATTTTAGAACATCTTTTTGTTCACTTACAAAAGGAAGTTTATTAGCATACTCATTTGATAATTCACAATACTCTTTATTTATTTTTTTTGTTTTATTTAATGCAATATTATGACATAAAGAGTATGCACAGATATCAAATAAACCCTCTTTTTTATAGTTGAACTCTAAAGCTAGTTTCAAAGCTATATAAGCAACTCTTTTAGAATGATGTTCACTTGTATTATATACCCTATTTTCAACACTATCTAATGCCTGAGACATTGATAATAAAAAATTATTAAGGTTAAAAGCCATTTGCTTCTTTTTATTCATATATTATCCTAATTCCTAATTCTTGTTTTTACTCTTCTTCAATCATTTCAGTTATTGCTTCAACTGATTCATCTGTCATATCTAAATCAATATGCCCTGCACCTTCTACTTTGATTAATTTAGCATTTAAACCACTCTTTTGTGCAAAAGGGAAAAAGTCAGTTGTTACTTCAGGTTTTGAGATTTTATCTTCAGTTCCATAAATAAACAAATATTTTGCATTTTTATTTGCATTTTTTATAACATCTTTAAATGCAATCAAACCACTATTTTTATTCTCTTCTCTTACTTCATATCTTCCACCAACAAGGGCAATATTACTTATAAGATTAGGCTCTAATCCCATAAGTGTTGCACCCATTCTTGCACCAGCACTATGAGCTATAAGAGTAACCTTGCTTGCGTCAAATTTCTTTTTTAAATCTTTTATTAAATTTCCAAGAAAAATAACATACTCTTTTTTACCTGCTTGATTTTTTTCAGTTTTATTGGCTAATGGTTTTAGCTTATTTGTTGATGATTTAGAATAACCAGGTAAAGCAAATGTTATAGTTGTTAAATCTGTATTTAAATTCATTGTCTCAGCAAAAGGAGCATATCTTCCTAAAGTATTAGTACCTTCATCCCAAGTTCCATGAACTATGATAATTATATGTTCATTATCGTCACCCTCAAAAAACTTATATTGAATACACTCTTCACTTGAAAAAATAAACTCGTCACCTAAACTCTTACACTGATTTTTATCAATTTTATTTGCGAGTAGACTATTTGTAAAAAAAATAAAAAGTAAAAATAAAAAAACTCTTCTAATCATAAGACTTCCTTTTGTAAATTTTATATAGAAATTATATCTCTAAAAAGGTTACACTTCAAATTGAAAAAGTATTATTAATATAAAAATAATAAATAATAAAGATTTAGTAACATATAATATTTTATTATAATTAAGGAGAGAAAATGATTAATAAAAAATCAATAATTACAGCACTATTTTTATCTTTATCATCAGCTACTATGGTAAATGCAGTAGAAGTTAAAGATTTATTACAAAAAGCACAAAGTGAAATTAATACTATAAATACAAAAGCATTAATTGAACTACTAAAAAAAGAGCCCAATACAGCCCTTATTGATGTAAGAACAAGAGATGAAATCAATAAAGATGGTGGTTATATTAAAACAAATAACTATACAAATATTTCAAGAGATAAATTAGAATTTTTAATTCCTGAGTATGCAAAAAAAGATGAAAAAATTATAGTTTCTTGTTATGATGGAAATAGATCTTCATTAGCAGCTAAAACCCTGAAAGATATGGGTTATAAAAATGTAATTTGGTATAAAGACAGTTTTAGAGGTTGGGAAAAAGCAGGACTAAAAACAAGTTCACTTGATAAATATCCAGAATCACTACTTTATAATAAAATTGAAAAAATTGCAGATGGAGTATATACATCTATTGGTATTACAGCACCATATTGGTATGAATCAACTGCACATAATAACAATCTTGGGTTTGTTATAGGAAAAGATTCTGTTTTAGTATGGAATGCAGGGTCAAGTTACTTATTAGCACAATCCTTTCATAAAGAAATAAAAAAGATTACTGATAAACCAGTTAAATACGTTGTATTAGAAAACTCACAAGGTCATGCAATTTTAGGTTCTAATTATTGGAAAGAACAAGGTGCAACAATTGTGGCACAAGAGATAGTAAAAGAAGAGATTGAAGAGAAAGGTCAATGGGTATTTAATAGATTAAAAAAAGCATTAAGAGATAAATTTGATGGAACAAAACTTATAATGCCAGATAAGTTTTTTAAAGATAATATGAAATTTGATTTAGGTGAGAAAATTGTAGAAGCTAAATACTTTGGTTATGCTCATGAGCATAGTGATATTTCATTATGGCTTCCAGAAGAGAAAATTATTTTTGCAGGTGACTTAGCATTTAATAATAGATTATTACCAATTTTTGAAATTACTGAAACACAAGAGTGGTTAATTGCATGGGAAAAATTTTCAGCACTTGATGCAAAAATTGTAGTTCCAGGTCATGGAGATACTACTGACATGGCAACAGTTACAAAATATACAAAAGATTATCTTGTTTATTTAAGAGAAAAAATTGAAGAGATTTTAGATGAAGATGGTGGATTAAATGATGCTTATAACATAGATATGAGTGAATATAAACATTTAGATACATATAAAGAATTAGGTAGGCAAAATATAGCAACTCTATTTAAACAAATGGAGTTTGAGTAAAATTAGAAATCAGAAAAGAAGTACTTATGTACTTCTTTTTAATAAGCAATAATTCCTATATAACCATCTATTTGTCTTTCAATTAATTCAACAATTCCAGCTTGTACATAAGAAGCATCTTCTATAAATTCATCTTCTGTCCACTTCATTGTTTCCATTGTATTTTTACATACAATAAATTCAACATCATATTCAACTAATGATTCTATTCTAGTTAGTGTTTTTTTATCATAATCTTTTTTTAATGCTCTGATACCATTTCCGTATGCAACTACTACAACTTTCAAAGACTCACTTGGATATTCTTTTAAAATATTGTAAATAGTACTTAAATTATGATTTACTTTTTTTAACTCTGAATCATATAACTGAATTACAACTTTTCTCGGATTATCAAAATTTGGTTGAGGATCACTAAATGTTGATTCAGCGAAACAAAACAAACTAAGTAATGTAACTAATAATATTTTTTTAATCATAATTTATCCTTTTAACAAGCTGCTGCTTTTAAACTTTTCCAGTTTAGTAAAATTTCAATTTCCATATCCTTTAAAACATGTCCACCTTCTAAAACTTTACAATAAAGACCTCTACAATCTTTAACTAAATAAGGTAATTTTTTACCAAATACACTTAAGTGATTACAAATAGTACACTTCTCAGTAATTTGAAGAACTGTTGTCCCAATTTTAAATATAGTTCCAACCTTATAATCGTGTGGATTAAAATCAAATAACATATTTTCACCAAAACTTCCGTGTTTTAAATCCATGCCATTTTCAAAAGCAATATCATAAGCAATTTTTCCAACAAGCATAACAGCTTTATGTTCTTCTTGACCAGCAAACCTATCAAATTCTATTCCAAAACCACTAATAATATTTAATTCATTTACTTTTGGTCTAGGAAGTCCACTTTGGCCTTTTCTTGCACTAAAAGTTCCTAACACTTTTCCTTTGTTATTTTCCATTGTTATTCTCCTTTAGTATTATTATAAAATCACTTTTTACCCAAGCACCGGGATATATATTTAAAAGTTTTTTATCACTGTCCATAAAAAAGAATGTTGGTGTGATACCTTTAAAATGTTTTTTTAGTTCAAAAGGTAATTTTATATAATCAACATTCACTTCTAAAAAGATAAAATCTTTATTAATTCTTTTTTGAATATCAAGTAAAGAAAGAACATCATTTTTCATTTTTTTACAATAATAACAAGTATCAGAAGTAGCATAAATTATTAGTTTTTTATTCTCTTTTTTAGCCTGTTCTAAAATCTTATTTTCATCATAACCATCTTTTAAAACCTTAAGTATTGAAGGATGTTTTTTTTCTCTCATTTTTTTATAATTCATAAAAAACTGTGCTAAATTTACAGCTTCATCATCAGAAATAATAATAGGTTTTTTCTTTTCATAATATTTTATAATTTGATCATCACAAATAGTTTGAGTAATATCTGGATCTTCTAAATATCCTTTTAAATACTCTTCAATTTCCATTTGTTGCATCTCTGGATCTTCAGGGTCCCCAACTCTTTTTGAACTATCCATAATTGCATAAGCTAACATATTTACAGTGGGAACAGTAAGTTTATACATTTCATTATTTTTTTCAAAAAAGTTAATTTTTAGATTCTGAATAGATATATACTTCCCATGACATGAAGCACACTTATTTTCAAAGATTTTTTTACCCTCTTCATATGAGGCATTTAAATTTATAGATAGTAATAGAAGCGTAAGAAGTAACACTTTTTTAAACATTTTAATCCTTTTTCTCAACTTAACAATTTTTTGCCTACAAAAAACTGTTAAATTGACAAAAGCATAAAGTTAAACTTTATGCTTTTAGTCATACTAAACAATACCTGGATTACCTTTGATACCAACAATATCAGGAGTGTCCACTTTTAAGTTTTTAACATGCTTAACAGACTGTAAGTATGTTTCAACTGTTTCCCATACTGGCTCACCTGGTGACTTAGCACCAACTGTTGACCAACCAGAAACTTGGTACTCTTTATTAGCTTGAAGCGGTTTACCATTTCTTGTAAGTACAATATCAGAAATTCTATTCCCCATTTTAGCTGTTGGGTTAATTTTATAAGAAATACCACCCGTTCTTACCATATCTCCACCTTGTTGATAGAATGGATCTTCATGGAATAAGTTATCAGCAACATCTTCTAAAATCTCTTTTAATTGTGTTCCTGTCATAGCTCTTCTATATGTTTCAGGATACGTCATAGCAGTTTGTGTTGCTAAATCATCAAACGTAATGTCTTGACCAGGCATTACAGATGTTCCCCATCTAAATCCAGGAGACAGTGAAATTTCAGCATCTTTCACATCAACTAATGCATCACAAATAATTTGATCCCAAGAACCGTTAAAGTTACCTCTTCTAAATAATGTATCTTCTGTAGTTGCAATAACTCTATCTAGGTCTTTTTTAAATGGAGCTCTTACATCTTCAATATACTTTTTCATTTTTGGATCTTCATCAATAATATCAGAGAAAATTGGAAGAAGTGTAAATTTAAAGTCTTTAATTTTTCCATTTTGAATATCTAAATCAAGTACATTTAAGAATTTACCATTTGATCCAGCATTACAAACATATGTTGTACCACCTTCATTTTTAACTGGATATGCTTCAGGAACACCATCATGTGTATGGCCACCCATAATAAAGTCAACTCCAGTTACAACTTCTGCCATTTTTTTATCTGTATCATATCCATTGTGAGAAAGAACAATAACAGCATCAGGTTTTTCAGATTCTCTTACTTCATCAACTAATTCTTGCATAGCATCATCATTAATTCCAAATGTCCAATCTGGAATAAATCTTTGAGGATTTGCAATAGTAGTATATGGGAAGGCTTGACCAATTACAGCAACTCTAGCATTACCCATTTTTCTAATTGTATATGGTTTAAATGCATGACCTGAATCTTCATCATAAGCTTGCATTGCAACTTCAGTTTCATCCATTAATGCATCTTCTTTAACCATAACATTTTGTGCAATAAACTCAGCATCAAGCATTTTTACATTATCTAAAACTTCTTGGGCTTTATATGTAAACTCCCAGTGTCCTACAGCAACATCAACACCAAGTAAATTCATAGCACCAACCATGTCTTTACCTCTTGTTTGTAATGCAGTCCATGAACCTTGCCAAGTATCCCCACCATCTAATAAAAGAGTTTTGTCTTTTCCAAAACTATCTCTTAAGTAATCAACTACAGTTTTAATCTGAGCAAAACCACCAGTTCTACCCATTGCTTTAGCATGCTTTTCAAAGTTTACACAAGAGTAAGCATACTCAAGTCTTTTATTACCTTTAATTCCATAGTAATCTAATAACTTATCACCTACAATATGAGGAGGCTTTCCATAGTTTCCATGGAAACCTAAGTTTACACTTGGCTCTCTAAAATACACAGGTAATAATTGTGCATGAGAATCTGTCATATGTAAAAATCTTGCATTACCAAATGGCTTTAATTTATAGTAATCTTCTAATTTATTAGTAGTATCAGTCATTCTTGTGTGAGAATTAGCAAATACAGGAGCAGCACCTAGTACTGCCATCATATAAACGAATTCTCTTCTACTTAATTTACTCATTTAATTTAACCTTTTAATTATTCTTTTTACTATTTTGCTGCTTCACCAACAACAGTGAAACCTAATGAAGTCCAAGCTTGCATACCACCTCTGTAGTATTTAATTTTTTCTGCTGGATATCCCATATTTAATAATGAATATTCTGCATTTTTAACCATACCTGGAGTTTGACCACACCAATATCCATTACAATAGGCAACAACAGTTTTTGCTTTAGAAAAATCAAGTGTTCCATCTTCTTTTTCAACAACACCTAAATCATCTTCCATTGCTTCAATTGAAGATTCTTTAGTAGAAAAGCCTGTAAATGGAACATTAATCGCCCCAGGAATTCTTAACTTTGCATACCACCCTGGTTTTCTTGAATCAACAATAGCAATACTCTCGTCAGTTTGAGCTTTTTTCATAAACTCAATGAATTCAATCTCTCCTACAGTTTCTACTTTTTCTGTTAGTTTAATTGGTTGAGGAGTCCCTCTAAAAGTTGTTTCATATAAAGCAGATACTTTACTTGACTTAGACTGATTTCTCATTAACGTGAATTTTTCACCATTTAAATTCATCTCAATAGATTTAACACCTTTTGAAATAGGCACAAATTTAGAACTACCTTCACTAGCTAAAGCAGATGTAACGCAAGACGCTAATAAAGCAGTTGATACTAATAAACTCTTAACTTTTTTCATAAACTTTCTCCTCCATTATCATATTTCATAATGATATTTTCTATTCTAAAAAAATATCATTATAAAAAAAGTCAAGATATTAATCTTGACTTTTATCTAATTATCTATATTCGAAAATTAGTATTTAAAACCATCACCTGGAACTGAAAGTCTCCAAGTTGTCTTTGCTTCCTCTTTTTGTTGTAAAGCTCTAAGCCCAAAAGAACAAGCTCTCCAAGCTGCATAATCAACTGCTAACTTAGTTTTTGATCTTTTGATTTTATTTGGTTTACTTTTAAAGTGTAAAGGATTAACTTCTTTAGAACCAGTTTTTAAAGCTTCATCTACAGAAAGAATTAAATCTGAATTATTTACATTTAATCTTCTAAATTCAACACCCTCTTTAATAGCAGATTTATTGAATTTTTTTGCGTTAGCTAAAACTTTTTTAATACCTAATTTTTCAACATTACATACTTCTTTTACATCTAACTTAACAGATTTTTCAGGAGTTAAATGACCATGATTATGAGCAAATGCTGAAGTAACAGCTAATGATGCGATTGCTACTGACGTTATTAAAATCTTTTTCATTATCTTTTCCTCTTACTTTCTAATATCTGGACCATCAATTGGCATACCATTTGACATATAAGACATGAAGTATAATAACTCTCTCATCTCTTTACTATCAGCTTTTGGTGGATTTTGACCTTGATCTTTAACACAACCAGCCATTCTTCTTTCTAATGTACCTAGACCATTATTGTTAGCATCTTTAGCTGCCCACTTTAATCTATATACAGGGAAATGTGAAGTATGTCCTAATAGTTGAGATAAAGACTCATTTCTAACTCTTTGAGCTGCACCTTGTACGTGACAAGTTGCACAAGAAAGTTTTAAATAACCTTTCTGAGAATAATAATACTCTTTACCTCTTTCGTAAGCTTCCGAAGCAGCTTTAGATTCTATTTTTACATCAACCATTTTTTCTTCATCTTGTGCAGATTGAACAAAATAAGCTTGTAAATTAGCCATTTTACCTTTAGAAGTTTTCCATTTCTTTTCACCATTTGAAGTTAAACATTGATTAATTGCAACAGTTAAAGTCACTACTTCTTTTTTCTTATCATCAAAATATGGATGATTTGTAGCTGCTTTTACTGGATCAGGGAAACAGTTTGCAAAAGATTTACCATTAGCAAATTTTTTACCATATAACTCTTCACCCGCTTCAACCCACTCTTCAGTTGGAGGGAATTCTTTGATTTCATCATAAGATGCTTTACCATTCTTTGAGAATGCATAGTTTCCTATAGAGAACTCTTTATGTTTAATTCCACTTATAATATTGTTTTTTAATTCATCATCAGTCGAATATGGGAAAAAAGTATTTCTATTTTTTTCAGGATTTTCGAATTTCGCTTCAAAATATTTAATTAAAGCAAGTCTATCTTTTTCAGCTTGTGCATTAAAGTCTGCTGCATTTAATGCACACGTAGTTAATGCTACTAAGGCTGTTGTCTTAGCGATTTTTGATAACATCATCTCTCCTTAATTTTATCGTCTAACTACTCATAAGAGTAGTTAACTATTTGATTTTCCCTTTACTTGTTTGAGTAGTACCCTTCATATCAACCCAAGTAATTTCAACTTTATCACCCTTTTTAGCACCAATTGCTTCTGCATTAAACTTGAATTTAACGTAAGGGTTTTTAGATAAGAATTGAGAAGTAGAAACTTCATATACTAACTTACCATTAACTTTTGCAGTCATATAATTAATCCAGTTAGCTTCTTTTTTTGCTCTTTTAGCTTCTTGGTGAGATAACATCACGTGATTAGCCATAGCTTTTACCGTAACAATACCCTTTTTTAATTTTGCTTTAATTCTTGTTTTTTTAGCCATTTTTTAATTCCTTTGCTTTTCTTTTTTATTTTGATTCAAATTTATAAAATATTATTTAGTAGTTGGAATTAAATCAACCACCACATCCACCAATAGTTACTTTTACTAATTTAGAAGAAGAGTATAATTTCCCGCCCTCTTCAACAATTGCAGTAACATTACCAGTTTTTTGCATTTTAATTCTTACAGAATAATCAATGATTCCACCTTGAGGTACAGTAAATACTGCTACTAATGATTCAGGGTTTGCATCTTGTAAAATTGCAACTTTAGAGCCAGCTAATTTTGAAGATACAGTAACAGGAATAACTGCACCATTTTCAGCGATATCTGGAGCTTTTAATTTTACTTTACCATTTGTAGTTGTTGATGTTCCAAAAACTTCTTTAATTGCAGCATCAACTTTTGTTGCATCCCAAGCTTTTGGTTTAGTTTCTCTAAAATTAACTGCACTTAATGTAGATGGAGCTGTTATTGAAACAGCTAATGCACCAATTCCTAATCCTAAAAAGTTTCTTCTATTCATTTTTCTTCCTTTAAATTATTTATTTAATTGTTTTTAAATAAGCAACAAGTGCTTTAATTTCACCATCACTTAACCAACCATTCTTACCAAATGCAGGCATTGCAGAGATTGGATTTGTAGTATATGGGTCATAAATTTTATTGTATAATGCTTCATCAGGCCAGTATTGTAATGCCATTAATTTTGGCCCTAAACTTCCTGGCCCATCAAGGCTTTTACCTTCTATTGCATGACAAGCAATACAATTACCAAGTTTCTTTGTCATAAAGATTTTTTCACCTTTTTTAACTAAAGAATCATTTGCACTCGCACCTATAATTGCTAAACTACTAATAGCAGATGCTATTAGTAACTTTTTAATTAATTTCATACTCTCTCCTTATTTACTTTCACTAATGATATAGTCAATAATTTTTTTGAAATCATCATCAGATAAGCTCATTGCAGTTCCCTTTGGAGGCATTGCATTGATACCATCAATTCCATTTGTATAAACTTCTTCAATTCCCTTTTCAAGAACTTCTTCCCATGCAGCTTTATCACCAATAACTGGAGCCCCAATTGCTTTATTTGAGTGACACGCAGAACAATAAGTTGCATAATTCTCTACAAGTTTAGGATCAGCACCATTTGTAGATTCAACTTTTGGTTCTTTCCAAGTTCTTTCAGTAGATAAAGGTTCATTAGCATTTGGAGCTAAATCAACTTTGATTTTCAGTAATAAATCATCAGTAGTCTTACCTTTTCCAAACTGTTTTTCAATACAATTACTCATACATCTATCACCTTTTCCATAAATAGTAGGATCAGATAAAAGTTTTTTCATATTTTTTGGACCTTGGTGAGGGTCTTTTGTATCTACTTCTGGATAAAAACCATTAACATTAGGCATTTCGATTTTACTAAAATTGTCTTTATTTAATACAAATTCTTCATCCATCTCTTCCCCATCAACTTTAATACCGTTTGCAGATAATAAGAAGGCAGTGATTGCATAAGTTTCACTGTTACTTAAAGTTTTTGGTGCTGTAAAAGGCATAGATTCTTGAATATACCAATAAAGTGTACTTGCATACGGCCAGTACGATCCAATTGTTTTTAATGATACATCTGGGTTTGGAGGATTGTGTGCAGGATTAAGTCTTTGAATATGTAAATCTTTAACATCTCCACCTGCTAATGTAGGATAACCTTTTCCTCCAGCACCAAATTCACCATGACACATAGCACATTGGGCATCATAAAGTTCTTCACCCCATTCAACAGAACCTTCAGCCTTTTTAGGCTTACCATCTTCCATTACAGTCTCACCATGTTTGATATCATATTTTGGTAAACCAGTACCATCTGGCTTAACATCTAGATTCCAAACCTTAATCTCTTTTTTTGTTGCTAATCTACCATTATCATAGTTTTTTGTATCTTGTGTATTTAAATGGTATGGTCCATATTTTCCTTTTACAGAATCATATTTAACAGCACCATCAATAGATCTATTGTCATTACTAGCTACAAGAGTTGTTGCTAAAAGAGTAGATAATCCAAAAGCTGTAAATATTGACTTAAGCTTTATTGTGTTTTCTAATTTGAACATTATTACATACTCCTTCTTTAGTAATTTCCCAAGTAACAATAGCATTTCTATGATAAACAGATTCAACACCAACAGCTTCAGTTTCCTGATCAATTGTTGGTTGAATATTTCCAAAGTCATCTCTAGCTCTTGATGCTAATAATAGAGGCTTCCCATCCCACTTAATAACATATGAGAATCTAGTCCAAGATTTTGGTAATACTAAACCTTTTAATTTAGCTTCAGCCCAGTTGTCTCCACCATCAAATGAAATGTCTACACCTGAGATTGTACCATGACCACTCCAAGCAATACCTTCAATTTCTACCATGTCACCTTTCTTTAGATGTGTCCATGGTTTTTCAGGACATGGCGATGTAATAACTGAATTAACTTCATTTACCCAGAAATATCTAATAGCTTTTCCACCAGGTTGAACCATTGTATATTTAGAAGTTTCTTCTTTTGAATGCCATGGTTTATCAGAGAATTCTAATCTTCTTAACCATTTAGTATTTAAGTTACCTTCCCATCCTGGAACAATTAATCTTACTGGATAACCTTGTTCAGGTCTTAATGCTTCACCATTTTGAGCCCAAACAACCATAACGTCATCTAGTGCTTTTTCAACAGGAATTGTTCTAGGGTTAGATGCATTATCAGAACCTTCTGCAAGCATCCATACTGCATCTTTTTCTAATCCAACATCTTCTAAAATTGTCTTAAGCATTACACCAGTCCATTCAGCTGCACTCATAAGACCTTTCATAAATTGTAATGAGTTAAACTGAGGTCCCCTCCACTCAGGTGCACCATTTGCAGGACACTCAATAAAGTAAATTCTAGATTCACTTGGATATCTTTTAAGATCATCTAAAGTAAGAACAATCTCTTTCTTAACTTTACCATTAATCATTAATCTCCACTCATTTGGATCAACATGTGCTGTTCCACCATGATTTCTTGTAAAGAATAAACCATTTGGAGTTACAATACCTTCAGATTCATGAATTGGACACATTGAAACAGACGCATAATAATCTCCAGATGAGAATAAAGAGTGAGTTCTTCTAATATTATTATGTTCAAACGGCGATGGAATACCATAAAGATTTTTATCAATTGGGTCACCAAGTTTTTGTCCCCATGGTGCTTCATTGATAATTGCAGAATCATCAGCTTTAATTTTTACCGGTGATACTACATTTGCTGCTGCAATAGCACCAGCTGAGTAAACTGCAGTTTTTCTAAAAAAATCTCTTCTACTTAATTTTGATTCAGAAGTAGTAGATACATCTTTATTAGAAACTTCACTAACTTTTGTCATTTCCCCTCCTTATTATATTGGTATTGTAAAAAATACCTTGTAAAACAGATTTATTATAGTTTTAATATCTTAATAAAAACTAAATAGTTAAGTATAAATTTTTCTTATTATAAGGAGGAGAAATTTTATTATAAATTATATATATGTATATTATAAATAGCACTTATTATATTAGATTAAATAGCAAAAGGATAGCAGAAAAATGACATGATTTTGATAATGAGAAGTAAAAGTTATATTAAAGATAATTAAATTTTATCTTACTATTAAATTAAACTTTTTTTGATTTTTTGATATATTTTAATTGATTTTGTATATTATAGTAACATTTTGTAAATTTTTTTTTGACTTATATCAAGAATTACTAATAAGTAATTTTAAATACTTATAATTGTTATTTTTAAACTTTTTGATTTTTTGAAGAATAGGATGGGAAATAAATAAGTTTAAAAAACCTATTTATTTAATAAATCTTTAGCAAAATCAACTGCTTGTTCTGTTATTTTTTCTCCTGAGATCATACGAGCTATTTCTGAGATTCTTTGTTCATCATTCAATAATTTTACAGAAGAAACACCCTTGTTTTTATCAACTAAAAAATGCTGTTCAGAAGTTGATGTTAACTGTGGCTGATGAGAAATTGCAAATATTTGATAAGACTTCGAAAGTTTAGTTAATACTTTAGAGATAGCATCACTTTCTTTACCACTTAGGTTTGCATCTATTTCATCTAAAAACAATACTCCATTATCTACAATATCAAATTCGCTCATAGAAGTAAGAAGAGCAAGTCTAAGCCTATTAAACTCTCCAGAAGATATAGTATCAAGGTTTACACCATTTAATTCAAAATTAATGAAATCAATACCATTAGAATCTAACTCTTTATTATCAATAATGATTTTTGCATTTGATAAATATAAAAACTTTAAATAATAGTTAATTTTTTTCTCCAAAATAACTGCAGATTCAAGTCTAAAAGATGAAATTTTTTGTGCTAACAAAATAACTTCTTCACTATACTTAGAAACTTTTTTTTCTAACTGATGTTTTTCAAAAGATATATTCTCATAAGACTCTAACTCTTTTTTCTTAGTCTCTTTATATTCAATCGCTTCAGCAATTGAACCAAACCTTTTTTGTAAAGATGAAAGTTTTTCAATTCTATCTAGAACCTCTTCAATATTTACATCTTCTAATTCATATAATGAATCACTAAACTTTTCAAAGATATTGTTTAATTCATTAATAGCTTCATCAAAAAAAGATGAATCTTCTTCCATTAATTCTAATGCAGTTGATACTTGAGAATTAAAATTCAATACTCCATTAGCATTTTTAATAGCATCTTCAATTTTATCTTTTTTAGCAAGTTTTCTTTTTATTAGATTTAATTCTTCATACTCTTCAACTTGCGGATTAATTGCCTCAATTTTATCAATCTCAAATTTAGCAAACTCTTTTAAATCTTCAAGCTTTGATTCATCTTCCAGTATCTTTTTTAAAGCTTTTCTACTCTTAGCTAAATCTTCATATTTAGAATCAAACTCTTCTTTTAAAGATGAAAATTTCTTATCTCTTTTTAAAGCTAAACTATCAAGAAATTTAATTAACTTAGTACTTTGAAAATCTGATGTATCTTTTAAATTTAGATGTTTTATTAAAGTTGAAGAAAAAGAGTTTAGATTCTTTTTTGAAATACTTTGATTATTTAGAAAAAATCTAACTTTTTCTTTTTTTATTGTTTTGATAATAATTTCATCATCTATATCAATATCATAAGCTTCATCTTTGATCTTTGAATCAATAAGAGATACTTCTCCTAATGAAGATTTAACATCTGATAATGAAAAAAGAGATAATATAGCTTGCATTAATATGGATTTACCAGCACCACTAGGGCCTGTAAAAACATTAAGTCCTTCTTTGAACTCTAAATCTACTTCCTTGAAAGAAAGACAATCTTTTAAATAAATCCTATTAATCATGTTTAATTACCCCATCTTAACTTTTCATTTAATACATCAAAATAATTTCGTTCTACTCTATGAATCATTTTTGCTTTTTTACTTGCAATTCTAATTTTTATTGATTCATTTTGTTCTACTTCATAAATATCCTGTCCATCTACAATAACTACTGCACCTTGATTATCAGAAATAGTAAATTCTATTTCAAAATCAGCAGGCATAACTAAAGGTCTTTGTGTTAAAGAATGAGGTGCAACAGGTGTGATAATAAAAGCTTCAGTTAAAGGATAAACTAAAGGTCCTCCTACAGATAAATTATAAGCAGTAGATCCACTAGGAGTTGAAACTATAACACCATCCCCATAATATGAGTTGAATGGTTTTCCATCTATTTTAGCATCAATTGAAATCATTGAAGAAATTGATTTTCTTGAGATAACAATATCATTAAAAGCTACAAAACTATTAAGATTTAGTGCCCCTTCAACCATCATTCTATTATCAATTCTATAGACACCTGACTTAAAATCACTAAGGAACTTTTCTAATTCATCCATATTGATATCAGTTAAAAAGCCAAGAGTTCCTAAATTAATTCCTAATACTGGTTTCTCGTAATTAAATGACTTTCTAACCACTGATAATAATGTACCATCACCACCAACAGATACTAAGAAGTCAACTTCATTACAAAGTCTATTTAAAGAAATACCCTTTTCTTTTATCATAGTTGCAGAGTTACTTTCTAAAATAACATCAATACCAACATTATAGAACATATCTTTTATTTTAAAATATGACTCTTTTAATTCTGGACTTGAAGGCTTTAAAATTATTCCTGCTTTTGTAGGATTGTTTAATAATTCAGTTTTTTCATTTATTCTCAAACTGTTATTCCCTTATTTAATATTGGCAGATTTTAACATAATTATATTATGAAGAGGTTTATAATTACATATTGTAATATTTTTTCTATTAAAAGGATTTTTTGAAGTAAAAAAAAGCCCCAACATAATGTCGGGGCTTTTTATAAGTAATAGTTAGAAACTAAAATTAGTTATTAACCATTTCTCTTTTTAATGATTTCGTCAGAAACATTCTTAGGAACGTCCATGTAGTTATCGAAAATCATAGAGTAAGTTGCTCTACCTTGAGACATAGATCTTAAGTCTGTAGAGTAACCGAACATTTCAGCTAATGGAATCATTGCTACAACTAGTTTAACACCAGCTCTATCATCCATAGATTGAACTTGTCCTCTTCTTTTGTTAACGTCACCGATAACATCTCCCATATAATCTTCAGGAGTTTCGATTTCAACTTTCATAATTGGTTCAAGAATTACAGGTTGAGCAGCAGCACTTCTACAACCTTGTTTGAATCCCATAGAAGCAGCAAGTTTGAATGCCATTTCAGATGAATCAACATCATGGTAAGAACCATCATATAAATCAACTGCAATGTTAACTAATGGGTAACCAGCAAGGATACCACCAGCCATAGCTTCTTGACAACCTTTATCAACAGCAGGAACGTATTCTTTTGGAACCGATCCACCCTTAATAGATGATGTAAAGATGTAGTTTTCTTCAGAATCAGCAGGCATTGGAGTAATTGTTAAATATACGTGACCGTATTGACCTTTACCACCAGATTGCTTAGCGTATTTATACTCTTGTTTAACTGCATTTTTAATAGTTTCTCTATATGCAACTTGAGGAGCACCAACTTCAGCTTCTACTGAGAATTCTCTTTTCATTCTATCAACAAGAATTTCAAGGTGTAATTCACCCATTCCTGAAATAATAGTTTGACCAGATTCTTCGTCTGTAGCAACTCTGAATGATGGATCTTCTTGAGCTAATTTTCCTAAAGCAATACCCATTTTTTCTTGGTCAGCTTTTGTTTTTGGCTCAACTGCAACAGAAATAACTGGCTCTGGGAAATCCATTCTCTCTAAGATTACTGGATCAGCATCAGAAGCTAAAGTATCACCTGTAATTGTAGATTTTAAACCAACAACTGCACCGATTTCTCCAGCATATAATTCAGTAACTTCTTCTCTTTTGATAGCATGCATCTTAAGAAGTCTTCCGATTCTTTCTTTTTTCATCTTAGTAGAGTTCATTACATAAGTACCAGACTTAAGAACACCTCTATAGATTCTTGTGAAAGTTAATTGTCCAACAAATGGATCTGTCATAATCTTGAATGCAAGACCAGCAACTTCACCGTTATCAGTAGATTCAACAACAACAGGCTCACCATCTTGAGTTTCACCTTTGATGTCTTCAACTTCTAATGGAGAAGGCATATACATAGCAACAGCGTCAAGTAAAGTTTGAACACCTTTGTTTTTGAATGCAGTACCACAAGTCATTGGAGTAATTTCCATTGCTAAACAACCCTTCTTAAGAGCTCCAACAATTTCTTCATTAGTTAAATCTTCACCTTCAAGGTATTTTTCCATTAACTCTTCGTCTTGCTCTGCAGCAGACTCAACCATTTTTTCTCTATATTCTTCAGCTAATTCTTGTAAATCAGCAGGAATATCTTCAACATGGTAGTTAGATCCCATTGCAGCATCTTGATCCCAAACGATTGCTTTCATTTCAACTAAATCAACAACACCTTGGAAGTTTTCTTCAGCTCCGATAGGAATTTGAATTGGAACAGGATTAGCTTTTAATCTTGTAGATACTTGCTCTTCAACGTTGAAGAAATCAGCACCAGTTCTATCCATTTTATTAACGAAAATCATTCTTGGTACTCTATATTTGTTTGCTTGTCTCCAAACAGTTTCAGATTGAGGTTGAACTCCACCAACTGAACAGAATACAGCAACAGCACCATCAAGAACTCTCATAGATCTCTCAACTTCAATAGTGAAGTCAACGTGACCTGGAGTATCAATAATGTTAATCATTAATTCTTCATTTGTTTTTGGGTGAGTCCAGTTACAAGTTGTAGCAGCAGAAGTAATTGTAATACCTCTTTCTTGTTCTTGTTCCATCCAGTCCATAGTAGCAGCACCATCATGAACCTCACCGATTTTATGCTCAACACCTGTGTAGAATAAAATTCTTTCAGTAGTTGTAGTTTTACCTGCATCAATATGAGCCGCAATACCGATATTTCTAAGTCTATTAAGAGGAGTTTTTCTTGCCATCTTAAGTTTTCCTTTTAGTTTTATATATTGTCGTGATTATATCTTAAAAACGATAAAAAAAAAGGGTGTGAAACACCCTTTTAATTGTATGTATGTAATTAATTACAGTACGATTACCATCTATAGTGAGCGAATGCTTTGTTGGCTTCAGCCATTTTATGCATATCTTCTTTTTTCTTGAAAGATGATCCTCTTTCATTTGCAGATTCGAATAACTCATTAGCTAATCTCTCAACCATAGTTCTTTCGTTTCTTTTTCTAGCTGCGTCAACTAACCATCTTAATGCTAAAGTTTGTCTTCTTACAGGTCTAACTTCAACTGGTACTTGGTAAGTAGCTCCACCAACTCTTCTAGATTTAACTTCTAAAAGTGGTTTGATGTTCTCAATAGCTTTTTCGAATAATTCGATTCCAGCTTCTTCACCTCTTGCATCTAAGTTTGCAATTGCACCATACATGATTTTTTGTGCAGTAGATTTTCTACCGTCTAACATTACTGTGTTAATAAATTTAGTGATCACTTTACTATTGTAGATAGGATCAGCCATAATTTCTCTAACTGGAGCTTTTCTTCTTCTCATTTTATTATCCTTCTACTTATTTCTTTGGTTTCTTAGTACCGTATTTAGATCTTGCAACAGTTCTGTTTGCAACACCAGCAGTATCTAAGGCACCTCTTACAACGTGATACTTAACACCAGGTAAATCTTTAACTCTACCCCCTCTTACTAGAACAATCGAGTGCTCTTGAAGGTTATGACCCTCTCCACCAATGTATGAAATTACTTCAAAACCAGTAGTTAATCTAACTTTTGCAACTTTTCTTAAAGCCGAGTTAGGTTTCTTTGGTGTAGTAGTATATACTCTTGTACATACTCCTCTTCTTTGTGGACATTTCTCTAAAGCTGGTGATTTTGATTTCTTAATCACTCTTTTTCGCTCTTTTCTTACAAGCTGATTGATTGTAGGCATTTCTTTCCTTTATAAAAATTGGTTGAACAGATAAGCTCTGTTCAAGCTTCTCGCTTACCCCCGACATATTGTTGGGACGATACTCAATCCTAGGAAACTGTTGAGTTTACTAAAAAAGTTGCGAATTATACTGAAAGTAACCTTAATTAGAGTTTAGATTAGTTTTGTATAGGGTTTAAACCAAAGTAGATAATAATCATAATTCTATTTATCTCAAACAATTAGCATTATTTTAATATATAAAGTAAGTAGAAAATAATAGAATATGTTTTTATAAAAGGATACAAATGATTACATGTTATTTAAATTACAAAATTGACCCAAAGAAAATAAATGAATTTGAACGCTATGCAAAACTATGGATTCCATTAGTTAATAAGTTTGGTGGAACTCATCATGGATATTTTATGCCAAGTGAAGGTGCAAATAATATTGCATTAGCTCTATTTACATTTCCATCTCTTTCAGAATATGAAAAGTATAGAAATGATTCATTTAAA
>DKNG01000256.1:28324-29318 GCA_002470185.1 Arcobacter sp. UBA7394
TCTTATGAAAGAAGTTTTTTTAGACCAGTATTTAATTAGGAAGTAAACTAAAAAGAGTTTACTTCTTTATTCCTTGAAGGAACTTATTAAGTGAATTAGCAAAAGTTTGACAATCTTTTTGATTGAAAGCTTTTGGTCCTTTTGTTACTTCTCCACTATCTCTAATTTCTTGCATTAGATTTCTCATTGCTAAATAGTTTTTGATATTATCCTCAGTGTACAACTCACCTCGATGATCAATAGCATGTGCATTTTTAGTAATAACTCTATCAGCTAATGGAATATCAGCTGTTATTACTAAATCATTTTCTTTTAATAATTCAACTATTTTATTATCAGCTTCATCTGCACCTGCTTCAACAATCATATATGTTATAAAAGAAGACTTTCCAATATTAATCTTTTTATTTGCAATTACATAAGTTTCAAGACAAGCTCGCTCAATTGCACGTAAAACTATTGGTTTTAATAAGTTAGGGAAAGCATCCCCATCAATAAAAAGTTTCATTTCTCTCCTTTTTTTGTGAGTATACAAAAAATAAGATTAAGAAAGTTTTCTATTTTCTTAATATAAAACAATTTTTTTTATTTTCTTTTACGATAAAATCAATAAAAATTATATGGATAAATAATGTTTAAATTTTTTATTTTAACTCTCATCACTTCTATATCGCTAAATGCAAATATTCTCCAAGATGCTATAAATAAGGCAAAATCTGGTTCAACAATAAAACTAGATTCAGGAATCTATCAAGGGAATATTACTATAAATAAAGCTCTTACAATCATTGGTAAAAGTGATAATGTAATTATTGATGGTCTCAATAAAAATACTGTTATAAATATTACCTCATCAAATGTAGTTCTAAAAAATTTAACAATCATAAATAGTGGTAATAGAATGGATAAAATAGATGCAGGAATAAAAATATCCAACTCTTCTAATTCTGTAATCTCAAATTGTACTATTGAAAATACTTTATACGGTATTGAA
>DKNG01000256.1:29415-30328 GCA_002470185.1 Arcobacter sp. UBA7394
CTTTATTATAGTAACAATAATAAAATCAGAAATAATGAGATTTATAATAGTAGAGATACAACATTTGCCTATTCACACAAAAATATGTTTTCTCAAAATCATATTGAAAGATCAAGGTTTGCTTTACATATAAAAAAATCCAATACAAATACAATTGAAGATAATCATATTATTGCAAACTCTGTAGGACTTATCTTTGCAGGAGCAAAAAAAACTACAGTTCAAAGTAATATAATCACAAACTCAAATGGAAAAGCTGGAATTGCAGTATTAGTAAAAGGGGTATCAGATTTTAGATTTAAGGATAATACATTAAAGTATAACAATAAAGCTTTTTATATAGATGCAAAACATAATGAGACAGAAATAAAAAGGTTTTTTACTAATAATGATATTTCATACAATAATGAAGCATTTCATTTCCATGGTGCAATAAAACAGAACCTTATAAAAAATAATACAATTAATGGAAATATTGAAGATGTGGTAAAAAGTGTAAGAGGTAATACTACTTCTAAAAATATTGTTGAAAATAACTATTGGGATAAATATGCAGGTTTTGATACAGATGGAAATAATATAGGAGATACATCATATAAAATGTATCAATATGCAGATAGATTATGGCATTACAATAATAGAGTTAAATTCTTTTATGCAACACCTATAATCTCAATAATAAACTTTATTCTAAATCTAGCACCGTTTATTGAACCAGTACTATTATTAGAAGATAAAAAACCACTACTTTATGTAGGGTCTTAAGTTATGCCATTTCTTGAACACGTCCAACTTGACCATCTTCAAGCATGACTTTTATACCTCTTGGATGATAAGCAGAGTTTGTTAAAAGCTTTTTTACCTTACCTAAAGTCAATTTACCAGATCTTTGATCTTTTTTAAGTACAACTTT
>DKNG01000240.1:0-3739 GCA_002470185.1 Arcobacter sp. UBA7394
TTTCATTTTATCTCCTCATCTCTTCATTTGTTAAATAACAAGAAGGATCTTCTTGCCATAAATCACCAGTAATTGCATATGCTCTTGCTCTTGAACCACCATTACAAATATCAATGTAATCACATGATGCACATTTACCTTTGATTTGTCTAGGTGATTGTCTTAATTTATTTAATATTTCATTTTCTTGTGATTTCCAGATTTGATCAAAAGGAGTTTCAAGATAATTTCCTATAGTAAATGGGAAGAAAGGATCTGGTTTTACATTTCCAGCCCAATCCATATTTCCAAGTCTATTTCCAGCAGAGTTACCACCCCAAGCTTTAAGTTTTTGCTCTAATAGTTCTACTTTTTGAGGGTAATCTTTTTTGAATCTTTCAAGTAACATAATGGCATCCATTTCCATATTTCCTGTAACTAGGTCAATATTTTTACCATCTTTGTAGTATTCAAAGGCTTTATTGATTATATAATCAACAAACTCTCTTCTTTTCTCTTTTGAAATATCAATATCAAGATTCTCTTTTCCTCGTCCAGAATAAACAAGATGAGATAGATATAATTTATCAACATTTAACTCTTCAACTAAATCAAACATTTTATAAAAACTATCTTCAGTCTCTTTAGTAATTGTGAATCTAATTCCTGCATTTCCACCGTGAGCTTGAATAAGTTTAATTGCATCAATTGATTTTTTATAAGAACCTTTTTGTCCTCTAAATTGATCATGAATTTCTTCAATACCATCAATTGAAATTCCAATATAATTAAATGTATCAATAATTCTATCAACATTCTTTTCAGCCACATATATACCATTTGTAGAAAGATAAGTGATAATATTGTGTTTTTTCATACACTCTGCAATATCAAAAATATCTTTTCTTAAAAGAGGTTCTCCCCCTGAGAAAATTACAAAGTTAACACCACCAGCTTTAAGTCTTGAAATAGTGGCTTCAATCTCTTCATAAGTTAATGTGTCTTTTTCATTTGCATCAGCTTTACTATAACAGTGGTGACACAATAAATTACAACGATTTGTAAAATTCCAAATCATAATTGAACCATTTAATGTTCTTGACTTTTGATCTTCTAGTGTAGATTTTATTAAGTTAGATAATCTAAACATTTATTTATCCTTTTTAGATTTATAAGACATAATAAATTTAGTAATTGCAGTCAATTCATCTTGAGATAATTTATCTTTAAAACTTGGCATTACAGATCTTTTATGACCTAGTTGTTTATATGTAGATTTTGGAGCAATAATATGCCCTTGGATTTCCCCTATTGTTCGCTTATTAGCAATTTCTTCAAATGATGGTCCAAACGCAACAGAAGTTTGGTGATGACATCCCCAACAATAATCAGTAAATACTTTTTCCCCACTTATATTTGAGGCATTTGATATAGAGAGAGAAAATACTAATAACAGAGTTGTTCTATAGAAAATACTCATTGAGTACCCCTTATGTTTAGTGTAAATAATAGTAACATAAATGAAAAATTTTATACTTGACACTCATCAATAAAAAAAATATTAATTTGGCTAAAATTATTGATATATTTGTGTAAAGGACAATTATGAAAAAGATATTATTTTCAATAACTTGTGCTTCATTATTATTTGCTAATAATTATGATTTAGGATTAGAATCCTATAAAAAACATGAGTTTAAAAAAGCACATGAATACTTCTTGAAGAGTGCGGATAATGGGAACTCTCAAGCAGCTCATAACTTATCAATTATGTATAATAATGGAGAAGGGGTTGTAAAGAATAATGATGAATCTCTTAGCTGGCTTAAAAAAGCAGTTGATTCAAAAAATACTAATGCAATGGTACAATTAGCCAATAACTATATGCAAGGTTTTTTAGTACAAAGAGACTATAAAAAAGCTGTTGCTTTATTTACAGAAGCAGCTTTATTAGGTAACTCTGAAGCCTCATATATTTTAGGTTATATGAATACTGTTGGTTTAGCATTACCTATGAATAATAAAGAAGCAATATCTTGGTATGAAAAGTCTTCGGATTTAGGAAATACTAAAGCTCAAATCAATTTAGGTTTTATGTATCTTTCTGCACAAGGTGTGAAAAAAGATCTAACAAAAGCAGCTTTTTATATTAAAAAAGCAAAAGACACTGGCAATATGAAAGCCCAATCTTTATGGGATGAATTTAAACTAGAAGAATATATAAAGGAATAGGATTATGGAAATAGTACTTACTTTAGTTTTTTCATCAGTTCTGTTAATTTTTATGGTTTATCCAGCTATGAAAATAGTTGAGTTCTGTGAAACAAAATTTGAGATTAGTGATAGAATGTACAATATTTCAACTGTTGTACTTACAATCGTTTTATCACTTATTGTAGGTTCAGGTTTATATTATTTATAGCCTAAAGAATATAAAGTGTTTAAAAAATCTTCTTGATTTTTTAAACCATAAATAGGGTGAGTTAGAAAAGACTCATCTTTATATGATGCAAAAAATATACTTGGAAATACATTTGTATAAAACAGTTCAATTGGATAAGAAGTTTTATACTCTACTGTAATTAATACATTAACAAAATTCTCATTTAAAAACTTATTATACTTTTCATTTTTAAAATACTTACCTAATATAATATTTGATGTTTTAGTTTTACTAGAAGCTATAAAAATCATAAGATTTTTCTTCTCTTTATGTGCAATATTTAAAGCTTTATCGTATGAACTATGCCACTTTATATTTTCAGAGTATAGTGATGAAAAAAGTATGATTAATAATAGAAGTATTTTATTCATGAATAAAAAAATACCCATCCGAGAGGATGGATATTTAATTTCCTAATTAAGCACCAGGAATGTGTTGTCTGTGTTCAACAGAGTATGTGAATGTTGGAGTAGTTAAGTTATTAATATATTTAATAAATTTACCACTTACAGAATCATAAATACCAATTCTTCCAGTAGTCCACTCAGAAATCATAGTCCATTTACCGTGATTTGCTGGCTCTGCATGTAATAATCTTGGTTGAACAGGATTTTTAACTTTGTCACCTAACTTAGAAGTATATTCAACAACTTTATCTCTACCAATTTTTGGTTTAGATTCTGGGAATGTTACAGTTTTGTACTGAGTAGCATCCCAAGTTTGTAATACTTTTTTAGTTTTAGCGTCAATTAATTGACCTTCTTTCTTACCAACTTTTACAATTTTATCTGTTTCTAAAGTTTCTTTGTTAATTAAGTAAACTTCATTATACGTTGCTGGTTTACCAAGAACTGTATCTGCCCATAAATATGGTGTATCATGTGCAGTTCCGATGAATAATCCACCACCAGAAGTTTTAATTTTCTTAACAATTTCCCAGCTTGAATCCCAAATTACTACAGAACCTTGGTTCATAGTAACTGTTGCATGTAATTGTTTACCCATTTTTTTGTTATACCAAGAAGAACCTTGACCTGGATGTGGCTTAGATTTTTTACCTGTGTAAACTTTCGCTGCTAAATTTTTCTCTTTGTAATCAACGATACCCATTACATCAGAACCTTGAGATGCAATCATGTAGTATCTACCGAAATCTTCACCTTTGTCTTCATTTAAGAAGGCATCATGTAATACTTCACCAATATTTGGAACATCTCCAACAATTGGGAAATCAGGTTTAGAATAATCAATAATATATACTCTACCAGCATCTTTTAATGCCATTGCAAAGTAAGGACCGTAAGGTGTATCAGCTAA
>DKNG01000240.1:3851-5653 GCA_002470185.1 Arcobacter sp. UBA7394
TCTAAAGTCATTGCATCACATAATACTGCTCCACCTGGAGTGTAGTTACCAGCAATTACATATTTACCATCTGGAGATACTGCAAGTCCTCTAGACTCGAATCCTACTTGTACTGAAGCAAGTGCAGGTTGACCTGGTGCTGCAATATCAAACATTGTTAATCTACCTGATCTAGAGATAGAGTAAGCATATCTAGGATTTTTCTTATTTGTTACAGTTACGTGTACTGCGAAACCTGCTTTATGTCTTGATAATACTTTTCCGTTTGTTGAATCGATGAAGTCAACTAGTGATGCATCTCTTTCAGTTGCGAATGTAATATCTAAAACAGATTTTGTATCTACAGCTTTTGGATATTTTTTAGCTAATTCTTCTCTATCTGCTAATTTTGTCCAAGTTCCATGGATTTGATCAAAGTCTAACTTGTAGTTTGTATTATCTTTCCAGTTCATTAACCAGTCAACCATACCATCTGCATCATCTTTTGAGAACATGTGATCCCATTGAGGCATTGCAGTATTAGAAACACCAGCTAAAATAGCATCTCTTAGTACATGTCTTTCCATTTTCTTTAAAGCTTTTGGTCTTAAATCTGATCCAACTCCACCTTGGTGAATTGGTCCATGACAACCTTGACACTCTTTTTCATATACTTCTGGAAAATCCATAGTTGATGTACCTGCATATAAAGAACCTGCTGTTAATACTGAACACGCTGCTAAACTTAAAACTTTTCCCATTTTCATAATATTCTCCTACATTTGAATATATAAATAAATAATCTGTGGCCAAGAAATTAGCTTTTTTACTTAAAGTTGGCTATACTCTCGGCGAGTTTTCTTTTAAACTTATTTCTTAATGAGGGGACCACGTATCCCCTCATTTTTTTAATCTTCTGCTTCTGCTTCTTCTTCTAATCTTTTCTTTTCAGACTTGTAAATCCAAAACATTGGAAGTACAATAAATGTATGAAGAAACAGTGTCAATGTTAATGGACCTTGGTTTAATGTTGCAAAAAAACTAGGCACCAAGTCTGTCATTGGTTCAAACATAATATCTCCTTATCTTTCGTGTATTGATTTTTTAGAAGTAGTTAATAAATCTTTAACTAAATATACAAAACCAATTAATGTAACGATACCAGTTGCTAATCTCCATCCAAGACCTTGAACGAACCAAACCATATCTTGAGATACAAAGTATGCTTCCCAAGTTGCACCCATTTGTGCACGCTCAACAAGAACTTGTCCGTATCCAGCAACAGTTAATGAAACAGTCATACCCATAACACCAATACATAATAATGTAATTGCCATTTTAGAATCAAATGTTGCTTTCATAACTCTGATACCATTTTTCCCTTGAACACCCATGTAGAACATACCAATTAAGATAGTTGCATAAGCCCCAAAGAACGCTAAGTGACCATGAGCTGAAGTGAACTGTGTTCCGTGTGTATAAATATTTACTTGAGGGAAAGTATGGAAGAATCCCCAAATACCTGCACCTAAGAAGTTACCAAACGCATTTGCAACAAACCAAGAAAATGCTGGTGAGTTGTTCATTGTTTTTTCTACTTTTTCACCTTCTTTAAGACCAGTTTCTTTTCCCCAGTCATAAATAACGTGTACGAACATTGCTACTAATGGAACAGGTTCTAATGCAGAGAATAAAGCACCGATTTCCCACCAGTACTCAGGAGTACCGATCCAGAAGTAATGGTGACCCATACCTAAGATACCAGATCCAAATAACATTGATACTTCAATCCATAGCCACATTTCAACTACTTCTCTTCTAGC
>DKNG01000240.1:5813-18864 GCA_002470185.1 Arcobacter sp. UBA7394
AAGAACATACCAGCAAGGTATAAACCTGCAAGAGCAAGAACATCTGCCATAAGAACAGTTATAACACCAGTTTGATTACCTTTCATTGCCGTAGCAAAAAGGTTAAATACAAATACAAGTACTACAACAACAATACCAATATCAGCCCATCTTGGAGCTTCAATATATTCTCTACCTTCGTTAATTAACCAAATAGTAGATTCAGCAGCAGGTCCAACTTGTACGATAATATATACTAAAACAACAACTGTAACAGCAGCAGTTAATATATAGAAAGCAATCTTACCAAGTTTGATACCAACAGTCTCAATACCAGTTTCTTCAGGTAGTAAGTAATAAACAGAACCGATCATTGCATATAACATCCATACAACTAAGGCATTAATATGTACCATTCTTGCTACTGAGAAATCGAAGATTTCAAAAAGGAAGCTAGGGTATAAGAATTGAGTTGCTGCAATAAGACCCATTAATAATTGTGCACCGAATAAAATAGCTGCTACTGTGAAGTAGTTAATAGCTAATTTTTGAGATTCAAATTTTAAATTATTTGCCATGAATTGCTCCTGTTACACCATCAGTTGACATTCTTCCGAAGTTTCTAGGGAAACCATTAGTATCAATAGATGACATGTGTTTTAAGAATGCAACTAATCCCATTGCTTCTTTCTCTGTAATACCTAAATTAGGCATCATTCTTTCATGAGTAGGATACTGAGAAGGGTGTTGTAAAAACTTAGACATTGCCTCTTCTTTTGTTTTAGAATTAGTCATACCTAAGTATGGCCCATTTGGTCCCCATGCTGGATCTAACCATGCTTTAGTTAAATCTGGAGCATAATAAGCACCATTTCCAAGTAACGTGTGACAGTTCATACAGTTTTTAGCTTGAGAACCTAGTTTACCTAAGTGTAATAACTCTCTTGCTTCTTCTTCTGACCAATCATCTCTACCAAAGAATTCTTCTTTTTCACCAATAACTGGCACCTCATGACCTCTTCTTTTATCCATCTCGTAAGTAATCTTATAATTAATTACTGTTGGACCTGGTACTCTTTTAGTAATACCATTTTTAAGATCGGCATCTGTTCCCATCTTAATTTGACCTAACGAATCAAACGTTAACCAAATTAATAAAATTGCAGCAAAACCAGTTACCCACGCAGCTGATCTTCTCCAAAAAGGAATACTCGTCCATACTGAAACAACTTTTTTTGACACTTGTTCCTCCTTCTTTTTATTGCTCATATCTTTGTTCAGAACGAAGATTTAAGAAGTAATATAGATGTGGTAGAATTAAATAGCAAACCATTGTTACCATTAACGCTTTTATAGTAAACTCATTACTTTGAATCTTTGTTGCAACAAAATACATACAATATGTTTGTAAACACCAAAATATATATGCAAAAGGCATATAGATACTTTTTAGTTTTTCCATTTTTACTAGCGTATATATCGCTACATAAAACAGTCCAAATAATAATACAAATGAAGACGATAAAAATATAGGTAAGAAATCCTCAAGTGCAATTTCTGGTCTTATAATTAAAACTGGTTCCATAGATTCTCTCCTCTTTTGTCAATACAAGAACTATGGAAAAATTTTAGTCTAAAACAAAACTAAAAAAAATGATATATATCAATAATTGAAGATATCTAGAGAAAAATTAACAAATAGTAAACAGAATAGGGGTAAATTGACTAAAAAGTTAATATAAGAAGTTTATTTTATAGCAATAAATTAACTAAAAGTTAATACGAAAAAAACTATAAAAATCTAATATTTTTATATAAATGAGAATAATTATTAAAATTAATATTTTAATGTGTATAATAACTCATGGGAAAAGAAGCATTTAAAAATATTAAAATACTATATGTTGAAGATGATGAAAATATAAGAAAGAATGCACTTTGCTATTTTCAAAGATTATTTGATACTGTTTATGAAGCAAAAGATGCATTTGAAGCATTAGAAGTAATAAAAGAGAAAGAACCACATATCATAATAACTGACATCAAAATGCCAAAAATGTCAGGAATAGAACTTATAAAAAAACTAAGAGAAGTAGATAAAAGTACCCTAGTAATTGTTTTAACGGCCTTTACAGATACAAATTATCTATTAGAAGCCGTAGAGCTAGGTCTTGTGAAATATTTAGTAAAACCTATACGTCATGACAAAATGCTACCAGTTTTATTACAATGTGCAAATAATTTAAAAGAGAAAAAATCAAATCTAAAATATATTACAGAAACTTCAATCTATGATACTTTTAATAAAACACTAGTTATCAATAATGAATTAATTAAACTAACAAAAAATGAACTGGAATTTTTAGATCTTTTATGTCTTAATAATACAAGAGCAGTAACTTATGAGGAAATAGAAAATAAAATATGGTACGACTCGTATATGAGTGATGATGCAATACGTTCGCTTGTTAGGAATTTAAGAAGAAAACTTCCTTCTAATAGCTTAGAAAACATTGCAAAAATTGGGTATAAGATTAGTAGTATTAAATGAGGTTTTTTTTACTATTTATCTTTATCCTCTCCACTTCTTTTTGTGAAACTTTAAAAGATCAACTAATAAAAGAAAAATATATCTCGGTTGAAAATAAGAAATATGAAAAGATTAGAAACTATAATCTTGAAAAAACAAAGTTTAGTAATTTTACTATAAAACTAGATGTGAATAAAAAACTCTTAGAAAAAGATACTTTCTATGGAAAGGTAACTTGTAATGTAGATGATATAGTTTTTTCAAATATAAAATACGAAGTTAGCTTTGATACTATTATTTTCAAATTTGATAAAGATACTCCAAAAGAGTTGTTTTTTTATTTTAAAACCCAAGAAGCTGTGAATTTAAACTTTAGGCTTTTTATATTAAATGAGTTTGAGTATAAGTATATAGCAAAACATGAGGGTCTGATTTATGGTATTGCTTATGGAATAATCCTCTCAGCTTTTTTATATAATTTTGCAATCTTTTTATATACATTTCAAAGATCTTTTTTATATTACTCTTTAATGCAATTAAGCTTATTGATAATTTTACCAACTATTACTGTATTGTTTTCTCAAACATTTATAACAACAACTCAACAGATATATATTGATGTTCTTGAAACCTTGTGTTTATTATTTACAATACTCTTTTCAAAGGAGATATTAAATACTAAGAAAACAATGAAGTCTATGAACAAGGTATTAAATTTTTTGATTTATTTAAATATCGTAGATTTAATCTTTATTTTCATTTTTAATCTTTCTTTGTTATATGAGTACCTGCCAAGGTCAGTTGTTATATCTGTTTTAGTATTAGCTGGAATTATTGCTTTAATAAAAGGTCAGAAAACAGCTATTTTTTATTTTATTGGCTGGATGATTCTATTTTTGAGTCTATTTATAGCAGAGCAAGAACTTTTTGGTATTGATGAATTATATGTGATTCATATTGGTTTACCACTTGAGTCTTTAATTCTTAGTTTTGCTCTAGCTTATAAACTAAAACAAACAGCAGATGAAAAAAATGAAAAAGAGAAAATATTAGTACATCAAAGTAAATTAGCTTCCATGGGAGAGATGATTAATAATATTGCCCATCAATGGAGACAGCCTTTGGCTCATTTGTCTTTTATTAATATGGATTTACAAGTTGCACAAGAAGATAATGATTTAGATAAAAAATACTTACTAGATAAACTAAATGAATCCAATAATCAAATAGATTTTATGTCCCAAACAATTGATGACTTTAAAGACTTTTATAAGCCTGTGAAAACAAAGGAGTTTTTTTCAATAAGTTCAGCAACACAAAGGGCAATTGATATTATAAAACCCTCTTTAGAAGTTGCTAAAATTGATTTAGTATTTGAAATAGAAAATGATAAAAAAATAAAAGCTTATGAAAATGAGTATTCTCAAGTTGTATTAAACTTTTTGACAAATGCAAAAGATGTATTAATTCAAAGAGATGTAAAAGAACCCAAAATAGAGTTAAATCTACAAATAAAAGAAAATAAAAGTATTTTGTCTGTTTTAGATAATGGGGGAGGAATAAATAGTAATGATATTGAAAGAGTATTTGAACCCTATTTCACTACAAAGGACAAGAGTAGTGGAATAGGGTTGTATATGTCCAAAATTATTGTGGAATCTCATTTTAAGGGTGAGATTAATATTTTGAATACATCAAAAGGCGCGTGTTTTAGTGTTGAGGTTTAATATTTCAGTTATAGTTTTATATAAAAACTCTTGGGAATAGTTATATCGAAACTGTGATTCTTTTAAATGTAAAGAGAAATTCTCTTTATTTAAACCTCTAAACTTTTTTAATCGTTTATCTATAAACTCCTGCATGAAATTATGACTTTTATATAGATTAGTAATTAAATATCTTTCGTCTTTAATATTAAAAATAACCTTAGCACTATTAGCTTTTGAGTTTTTTAATAGTTTTGTGTTCAAACTTTGTGTTATAAAATCTTCTATCTTTGGTAAAAACAAAGTACTTTTTTCTAAAATAAAGACTTTTTCATTACACTCAATGAAATATGAGATATTATTACCTGATTTTACATATTTTATAGAAAAACTATTTTGACATAAATTATTCTTTTTCATAAATTGAATTATCTCTTCTTGTTTTTCTAGTAATAAGTTTCTAATAATCTTATAGTAGTTATTTATTGTTTGTCTACTAATTTTTAATTCTACTGCTGTTTGACTTGCTGTGAAATCTTTGGCGAAATAGAAACAAATCCGTTCTAACATTTTGTCTTGAATTTTTGCATTTTTTAAATAATTAAATATTTCTTCTTTACCCATGAATTAATTATAAATTAAAACAATGGATAAAAAAGGGCTAAATAAAAATTAGATTTTAAAGGATAAATCCCTAGCAATATTCCTAGCTCTTTTTTTCTCATATTTATTAGCCATTGCTTTTTTTAGATATTTTTTAGATTGTTTTGTATTTTCAACTTCATAATAACTAAGTGCAATTAATATATCTTTTTGACCAGAAATTCTACTATTTTTATTAAAACTATAAGCCTTTAGCGTTTTAATACTGTTTTTGTAATCACTTCTATTGTAGAAGATATTTCCTAAAATTAATTGATATTTATCCGTTTTAGCATACTTTGATGATTTAAGAAAATAGATACTTTTTTTATAATTCTTAGCATTTAAATATGAAGAGATCAATATATTAAAATTTCTTTTTGAGTCTTTTAAAATATTTTTATTTAAACTCTCTTCCATAATTGTTCCAGCTTTATTGTAAAGTCTATTTTGTAAAAGAATATTTACAAAATACATAATATTTTTCTTTTTATTAATAATGTCTTTTTTGTATGCTAATTCAATTGTAGCTAGGGACTCTTTATATCTTTGTGTATTTTGATATATTGAGATTAACTGCATCCAGTAACTCTCTTCTTTTGTATATTTTCTTACCATATACTTTAAAGTCTTAATTGCATTATTATAATCTTTTATCTCAATATATGCAGAATAGAGCATTCTATACCATGATTCATTTTTCTTTTTTATTTGAATAGTTTTTTTCACATAAGGAATACTTTTTTTATACTGTTTATTATAATAATAAGCTAAAGCTAGATTCTCTTGAATCTTTGTTTTTTTAGTGTTTTCTGATTTTAGTAAATCTAGTGAATAAAAAATACTCTTATTATAATTAGAAATTGATAGATATATTTGAGATAAAGAGAATTTGATATTCTCTAAATCTTTTGTTTCTAAAACATTTAGTTTTAAAATCTTTTCATAATTAACAGCTACTTTCTTATACTGATCTTTATTAATGTAAATATTTGCTAAGGCTTGATAAGCATAAGTTTTTTCCATGTCATTTTTACTATTAGCTAATAAATTATCTAAAATCACTTTTGCATTTGAGTACTGATTTGATTCAATTAGCTTATTTGCTTTTTGTAATTGTTTATAACTCTTTTGTGAAATAGTTGTTTTTGCATTTAATATACTTGCAAAAACTAAACATATTAATATTATTTTTTTCATTTTGCTAACCTAAAATTAAATGTGATACTAGCAGATCTTTCTACTTCATTTTGTTTGAATTTCCATCTTTTTATTGCACGTACAGCATTTCTTTCAAAAGTACCCTTTGGATTGGAATCTAGTACTTTTACATTTGATACTAGACCTTTTTCATTAATGGCAAATGCCAATTGAACAAAACCTTCTAGTCTTTTTAGTTTGGCTTTTCTAGGATATTTGGGATTTACTTTTCTTAGTGCCATTAAAGAATTTGCATCCAAAAACCCGCTTCCCATCTCAATTTGAGCTCCATTTAATGAAGAAATAGCAGAAATATCAATTGGTTTTGTTTGAACCTTAAAAGGTTTGATTTTTACATTATCATTAACTTTTGTGTTTATTTTTGTTTTAATGAGTTTAATTTTTTTAATTGGCTTTTTAATTGGTTCTTTTGGTTTAATTCTTTTTTTTCTTTCAATTTTAGAATCTTTTTTTTCTCTTAGGAAAACAAGATGTTTACTTTGCTGTGATTTTGATATATTTGAATTTTCACTATTAGTCATTAAATGCATTCCAAAAAATATTGAAATACATATACTAAAAGCTAAAATAAGAGCAAGCAAGAGTCTCATTTTAGTTCGCTTTTAGTGTTGAGATTGAGATATTAAAAATCCCAGCAAGTCTAATTTGATCCATTACTTTTACTAAAACACCTGTTTTAGCTTCAGTATCTGATTGAATTACAACTGAGCTTTGAGTATTTGAAGCTTTAAGTCTTTCTATATTTGCTCTAACAGATCTAATATCTACCATTCTTTTATCAATCCAAATTTCGTCATTATTTCTAATAGCTATTAAAATATTTGCAGTCCCTTTTTGTTGTGCAGATTTTGCACTTGGTCTATTTACTTCAATACCTGCTTCTTTTACAAATGATGTTGTTACAATAAAAAATATAAGCATAATAAATACAACATCTAGCATAGGTGTTAGATTTATTTCTGTTTCTTCTTTATGATGTTTTTGCGAAAATCTTCTCATTTATATAACCTTTGAAAGTTCAAGTTCTAGTTTTTGCTTGTGGTATTTGATTGATAACTCTAATCTTTTTTCAAATAGTATTCCACTTAATGCTACTACCATTCCAGCCATTGTAGGAATAGTTGCCATTGATACACCATTTGCCATAGATTTTACATTGCTACTTCCTGTAATTGCCATTACATCGAATACTTCAATCATTCCTGTTACTGTTCCTAATAGTCCAACTAGGGGACAAACAATAATTAATGTTTTAATAAAATCAAGACCTGATTTTAGTTTTAGATTTGAATCTTCTACTAAATACCTTTTTACTTCATCTTTAAATTTATTATTGATGTTTAATGTTTTAGCATCTTTTAAAATGGCTTTTTTTTGTTTTTTATATTCAAAACTAAGATAAATATATCGCTCAATTAATAAAGTCCATAAAAAAATTGCAATAGCAAATACGATATATAAAACAAAGCCTCCCTTATCAAAGAAGGCTAATAAATCGTCTATATATAAGTCAAACATACTATTTCAACGTTCTAGCTAATAAACCAATACTCTGTTCTTCTAGAATTGATACAAGCTCTTCAGCTTTAGAAGAGATATATGTATATGCAAATAGAAGAGGTATTGCAGTAACTAAACCTAAAACAGTTGTAATAAGTGCAGTTGAAATTCCACCTGCCATTAGTTTAGGATCACCAGTACCAAATAGTGTAATTGCTTGGAATGTTGCAATCATTCCTGTTACAGTTCCTAATAGTCCAAGTAAAGGAGTAACAGCTGCTAGAAGTTTTACAAAACTTTGACCTTTTTTGATTTTATTAGTCTCTTTTAGAATTGCTTCTGCTATTTTGATTTCTAAATCATTAATTGAATCATCTACGTTTTTGTAGAAAATATCAGCAATTTTTCCTAATGAATTTGAAGTGTTAGGAGTATCTAATTTTTTCATTTGTGATTTTATTTTTACTGAATAGATATTTAAAACAATCATTTTAAAGAATGCAAATAATAATCCAAGTCCACCTAGAACTAAAATAATATATCCTACAACTCCACCTTGGTTAACTCTATCAAGAATAGTTGGATTATTCTCTAACATCTCAAATAAAGTACCTCTTGTAGGGTCAATAGTAATATTTGTTATATCATTAGCTTTTTCAAAGTGATGTGCTTCATCTAAAATAGAATTATTTGGTTGTACTGATAATTCTACTAATGATTTCATATCTTGAGAATAAGTTAAATAGTGCCCATTTGAAACTGCTGCAAATAATCCTACTCTTGTAACTTCTTCATTTACTTTTTCTCCATTATTTAAAATAATATTTGCATTATATTGAGAGATATTTCCACTTTGAATTATCTCATCTAACATTGAGTGCCAAAATGTAGTTAATTCATTTATATTTGGTAGTTTTTTTGAATTAGCAAATTTTGTAAAAACATCTTCTTTGTTTAAATCTTGAGAGGCTGTAAGTGAATTCTGAAAATTTGTTAAGAAGTCTGCTGATGTTTGTCTAACACTTCCAAACATTTCTCCTAAGTTTGCGGCTTTAGCAGATAGTTCATTCTCTTTTTCAACAAGTATTAATTCATTCTCTTCAATTATCTTTTTTAACTCTTTTGTTTTTTTCTCAGCTAAAGATAACTCTTTTTTACTCATGTTTAATAAAATAGCTTGCTGATTTTTATCATCAATAAACTCTTGTAAACGTTGTTTCTCTTCTTTTAATTCTTTATTAGATTCATTTTTAACACTTTCTAAAAGAGTCTCTAAATTTAATGAAAATGCAAATGTTACAAATAGTGTTAAGCCTAAAATATATTTAATCATTTAGATTCCTTTTTAGCTAAAAATGGTAAGTTTAAGAAGTCAACATTTTGTTGTTTATTAGCAATTTTAATTGCTTTTCTAATATTTGATTTAGATGTACTATCATCTATATTTATCCATGAATTACTTTCTTTATTAAAATAAGCATAATCTTTAAGATCTAAACTTTGTGCATATAAAGCAACTCTACCAACTCTTAGAAAGTTAAATGTTTTATCATCTATAAGATCTTGATATGCTTCAATAGTTTTCGCATAATCATATTCGATTTTAAAGGCTTCTAGGATGATTCTGTATTTCTCAT
The DNA here is from genome assembly GCA_002470185.1 of Arcobacter sp. UBA7394. Classification (GTDB taxonomy): domain Bacteria; phylum Campylobacterota; class Campylobacteria; order Campylobacterales; family Arcobacteraceae; genus Poseidonibacter. Next base: position 15,029 of record DKNG01000240.1, read on the forward strand.
GGTTTTGAATATCAGCTTTACCTAAAGTATTCTCTAACCTTTGAATTCTTGCATTTCTTTCTTTCATTAAAAATGGTGTGTCTTGAGCTACAAGTGTTTTTAATGAAGTAATCATATTAACCATAAGTGGATAGATATTTTTTTGAGTCTCTTCTATATCAATAATTTGTTGATTTAGACTTGCTAATTCTTCTTTTTGAGATAGAATAATTTTTTCTAATTGTTCATTATATGTATTTGTACTTTTTAATGAGCCATTAATATATTTGTACTCATTTAATAAATCTTCTCTTTTCTCTTCATTTTTATCAATCTTTTTTTGATAAGTATTTAAAGTTGTATTACTATTTTTAATTGTAGTAATAGACTTATCAATTTGATTTGAAAAAAGTGCTGTTTGTAATAAACTTATAGCTAAAATAGCTTTAGTTATTTTGTCCATTTTTTTCCTTTTGTATTTGAACTTATAGGTTTTTCTTGTAATTGTAATGAAAACAAATAACACAAAAATCACAAATGAGCTATTTGTTCAATATAAATCTATAATTTTGAGAATCATAATCAATTTTAACTAAAAGCTATCTTATTTAAGTATAATTCACGACAAGTATATGCAATTAGTTACTTCTTTTTTTGCTTTTATTACTGGAGTATTTATCAAAATACTTATTTGATAACTTTACTGAAGATAAAAAAAGTATTAAGGCAATAACCAATAAAGCTATATCCATAATAAATACTTCATTTAGGTTCTCTTGGTAAGCTCTAAAAACAGAATATTCAGTAGATATTTGATGTGATATTACAGAACTTAAGAACAAAAGACTACTAAGAAATAGAATGAATTTTGCACTTTTAAAAAGATTGTTTTTTATATAAATATAAATAAATAAAAGCAAATATGAAATATAAAAAAGCTGTTCTTGATAAGCTAAATATTCTGCTGGAATAATCCATGTACTTGCAAATAATAAAGCTGTTGACAAAATACTTCCTAAAATAATTGTAAAAGTAAGTGGTCTTAAAATTTTGTAAGATAAAGTATTTTCCTTTGATCTTGTAAGCCATAATGTTAAAGCAAATACAACCCCAACTAAAATGAAAAATGAGAGTAATATGAAAATATGCCTAGGTAAGTCATTAAAGGTTTTTAGAAAGTGTAGGTAAAAAACTGAATCTAAAAACTTTTCAGTAAAAGTACCATCTTTTGCAAGTTTTTTTGAAATCACTTGTGCATTTGTACTATTTAATACAATATTTGTGTCATTATAAACACTACTTAAAAAGTAAGTTTGAGGTTCATATCCTATGAATTTCACTCTAGAATTTTTATCCTTGTAGTTATAAACTTCCATTTTATAAAATGAAATATCATCAAACTCACTTTTTGCTTTTTTATATAAAGTATTATAACTTTTACTTGGGACCTCTATATTTTGTTTTTTTACTTCAAGTTTTTTATCTCTTAAAATATTTTTTTCCAAACTTAATATATTTGAAGTTTCCCCTTGTGTTAAATAGTTTGTAATAATTGGAGAAGTATATACTCCTAGATTAAATAGGGCACCAGTTAATGCAAACATTACTATTAAAGGAGTTGTATATAATAATAAAACTCTATGATACTTAGCAAAAAAAGCTTTTGATGATTTTGTCTTTTTATTTGGAAATTTTGTTTTTATAATCATAAATATTCCACTTATAGTCAAAAATAAAACTGCAACAGAAGCAAAACCAAATAAGAGTGTAAAAATAATACTTCCAATTCCTCCATAGTGTAAAACTTCAAAAAAATCAGAAATCTCAAAATCTTTATGAGGTATTTCTTCACATGTATATGGGTTTAAATCAATTCCATCTTTTTCAAGTAAAGCAATAGAGTTATTGGCGGTAAAATTAATATTAGGTAATAAAACAGTGATTACATCTTCTTTTTTTAAATGCTCTTGTTTATATGTAATAAGTTTATTTATACATTTATCTAAGTTTATGTCTTCTATCTTTATATTTCCAAAATGTTTACCATTACTTTCCCAAATATGAATATAAGGTTTATAAATAGTTAATAATCCGAAAAATATAGATATATAAAAAATCAATGCTACATTTATTCCTATAAGTTTATGTATATTATAAAGTTTTTGTTTCATGATAATCCTAGTAAAAATAAAGAAAGTGATGATATAGCTAAAAGAAATATAGTTTTAGTAATAGCTTGAATTTTTGTAGGGGATAATATTATCCATAAAGCAAAAAAACACCAAAGAAAAGGAAGTATTATTATTGCAATTACTATATTTTCAAATATTGAGAAATTTAAAAAGTTTGCAATAAAACAAATAGTCATATATGCTGAGAATAGGGCACCAAAAATTCCACACAAAATTCTTATTGTGCCAATTGAGGAGTTTTTGTCTTTTAAAAATAGGTTGTTTTTTATATTCATTTTTTATCTTTTTGATAATAAAAGAGCAATAGCTCCTTTATTAAAATTTATATTTCATAGTAAGACTTACAGTTCTTCCTTGTGTCTCACCACTTTGAATTAGGTTATTATTTATTCTAGCTTTCTTATCAAATACATTATTTACGTTAAATGAGATATCAGTATTTTTATAAGAAGTAGCAATTAATGCATCTGTTAATGTATACGAGTCAACATCAAATGATTTTTGTGGTCTACCACTTGCAAAATAGTCTGTACTTATCCCTTTGTTTTTCCCTATATATTTAATTCCTGCACCAAGTTTTAAATCACCAATTGTAGTTTTTCTAAAAGTATAATCTGCCCAAATTGAAGCAGTAAGTTTAGGTAAATCACCTAAATCTCTACCTTCATAAGCTGGATTAGCCATATTTGTCTCTTTTCCTCTTAACCTAGCTAGGGAAATAGTAATATTACTAGCATCACTAGGGCTCATTAACGCATCAAACTCTATACCTTTAACTTCTGCATCACCTTGTTGAATTTTAAAGCTTGAATTACTAGGGTCTTTTGCCAAGTTTTTTTCTTGTTCAATTTTAAATGCAGCAAGTGTAAATAGTGCATTCATATTTTTAGGCTTATATTTTGTTCCTATTTCAATTTGTTTTCCAAGTGATGGTTCGAATTTTTTTCCATTTTTATCTGAACCTACATTTGATTGAAAAGACGTTGAGTAAGTAATATAAGGGCTTAATCCATTTTCAAATAAATATACTAATCCTAATCTACCAGATAAATTACTATCTTTTTGACTTGAGTTTGAGTCTGTTAGTCTATTTGTATTTGTCTCTTTAAGTTTGTCATATCTAAGAGATGATGAAATAACAAGTTTCTCATTTACTTTCATATGGTTTTGTGCATAAAAACCAAGTTGTCTACTTTTTGTTTCTGTATTAAGTTTTGCAGTAGTTGGTACAGTAATAGTTTGAGAATAGTTAGGGCTTAATACATCAAATGAATATTTTGCTGCATCTGAGTCTCTTTTATTAACTTTTACATCTTGGATATCAAAACCAAATAATGAAGTATTAGATGTATTATTTGTATCCCATTTATATTCAAGGTTATTATCAATTGCAAAAGATGTTAAGTCAGAATCAATTTCTACATATTCCATTGGAATATTAGATAGATCACTATATAATAAAGCTAATCTAGATGCATCTGGACTTGAGAAATTATATTGTCCATCCATTTTCATAAATCTAAATGCTGATTGAAACTTCATATCTTCATTAATACTTTTATTAAAATTAGCTCCAATTGATTTATGGCTTTTTTCAAAAATCTCATGATTAGGTAATCCAATAAGCATTTCACTTGATAAATTTGCATTGTTAATTTCATTTGC
>DKNG01000240.1:19007-32965 GCA_002470185.1 Arcobacter sp. UBA7394
GCAATAGATGTATATAAATCTAAAGTTGTATTATCATCAATTAAATATGTAAGTGAAGGATTAAAGAAATATGATTTATTAGTAGATTTATCTAAGGCATTATCACCTTTTTTATATTTAGATGTAAGTCTTACTAATACTTTGTCATTTATCTTCTCATTAATATCTGCAAAGATTGTTTTATTATCAAAAGAGCCATAAGAAATACCAATCTCTTTTGTTGCTTGATTACTAGGCTTTTTGCTTTGTAAGTTTAATAAACCTCCAGGACCACTAGCTCCATAAAGAACAGATGAAGGTCCTTTTAAAACTTCAACTCGTTCTAGGGCATATGGATCAATTTTAGGAATCATATGGCCTCCATGTAATAATTTCAGACCATCTAAGAATGAAGATTTATATATATATCCAATTCCTCTTATGATTCCATAGTTAGTTCTTCCATCACCATTTTCCCCATAAGGATTAACAATAGCTGCTGTATATGAAGTAACATTTTGAATAGATTGAGCATTTCTATTGCTAATCATGTCTTTTGTGATAACAGATAAAGATTGAGGTATTTCACTAATATCTACGTCCATTTTAGAACCTGTAGCACTTTTTTTTGCTAAGTAACCTTTAGTTTCTCCATATGCACTATCTTCAAAACTGATAATATCATGTGTAATGTCAGATTGTTTTGTTTGTGCAAAAGCAATATTTGCTGTACAAATACTTATCATACTTGTAAGTAGTAATTTATTTAGTTGTTTTAATTGCATTTAAAGTATCCCTTTTATATTTTTTCTTTTATGAATAATTTTGAGAATCATAATCAAAATAATATAAATATACTCTTATTTAATTTCTTATCATGACAAGCAGAAAAAAAGAATAACAAAAAAGCCTTCACATAGAAAAAATTAGATATAATGGCGAAAAATATAATAAGAAAGATAGAAATGATTGATATAAAATTATTACAAAAAGATTTCGATAACGTTGCTAGTGCCCTTACAAGAAAAGGTGTTGACAGCGAGATTTTAGATAATTTAAAAGCTATCTCAGAAGATGCAAAAGCAAAAAGACAAGAGATGGAAAATGTTACTGCTGAGCAAAATAAATTATCAAAAGAGTTTGGAAGATATAAAAAAGAAGGTCTGGATATTGCTCCATTACAAGCAAATATTAATGAACTTAAAGCTTCAAAACAAAATTTAGAAGATGAAGTAAGAGTATTAGAAGAAAAACTTACTTCTATTGCTTTAGGTGTTCCAAACCTTCCAGATGATTGTGTTCCAGATGGTGCAGATGAAGATGAGAATGTTGTTTTAGAAACTATTGGTGAAAAAACTACTTTTGATTTTGAAGCAAAAGAACACTGGGATTTAGATAATGGTTGGATTGACTTTGAGAGAGGTGTTAAATTAGCTAAGTCTAGATTTGCAGCTTTAAAAGGTGATGGAGCTAGAATGGAGAGAGCATTAATCAACTATATGCTTGATTTCAATAGACAAAGAGGTTTTGAAGAGTGGTATGTTCCATTTATGGCAAACTCAAATGCACTTCAAGGGACTGGTCAATTACCAAAATTTGAAGATGATTTATTCAAAATTGATGGAGAAGATTTATATCTTATTCCTACTGCTGAGGTTCAATTAACAAACCTAGTAAACGATGAGATTTTAAAAGATGAAGAACTTCCAATGTTACTTACATCTTATACTCCTTGTTTCAGAAAAGAAGCAGGATCTGCTGGTAGAGATACTAGAGGATTAATTAGACAACATCAATTTGATAAAGTTGAAATGGTTGCTATTACTAAACCAGAGCAATCTGATGAAGTATTTGAAAAGATGGTAAATTGTGCAAGTGATTTATTAACTTCTTTAGGTTTACCACATCAAAAAGTTCAATTATGTACAGGTGATTTAGGTTTCTCAGCTGCAACAACAATTGACTTAGAAGTTTGGTTACCAGGTCAAAATAAATATAGAGAAATTAGCTCAATTTCTAATACTAGAGAATTCCAATCTAGACGTGCTAAAATCAGATATAAAGATGGAAAGAAAAATGTATTAACTCATACATTAAACGGTTCATCATTAGCAGTAGGAAGAACACTATTAGCTATTATGGAAAATTACCAAAATGAAGATGGAAGTGTAAGAATTCCAGAAGTACTTAAAAAATATATGTAAATTATATTTACAAAACTACAATTTTCATGAAATACCACTTTTTAAAAGTGGTATTTTATACTATTTCTCTAAAACTTTTTTGATTTGATATACTCGTGTGGATAATATGATTCACGATTTTGAAATGATAAAATAGATTCATTCTGAATTACACCCTCATTAATATTGATAGCATTTTTAATTGTCTCATTCTTAAACCAATTATCTCGGCCAGAAAGAACAGTATCTAAATAAACAATCAAAGCAGCAGAGATTGATCTTGTTGCACTTTCCCATAGGTAAGTAGGAGTGTGATCCACTGCATAATAATTTATAGTTTCATATTTAATTATTGGCTTCTTAAAAGTTGTGGGTTTAGCAAAAAAGAATCCCATTCCTTCATCACAACTAACATCAATTATTAGACTATTTTGCTTAAGAGATGAACTCTCTTCTTCTATTACAAAGTGTGTAGGCTTATTTGTATCTTGAAATATTCCATTTACAATAATATCTGCTTCATTAATTAAATTACTAAGTGGTCGTTCTGAACCATCATGTTCTACAAGCATCATTCTTTCTTCACTTTTATTGCCTTTTCTGATCTTTACATAATGGCAGTCAAGTACTTCTTCTCGGACTTCATATCCTTCACGCTGGATACAGATAGTAATATCTCTAAACCCATGTGCTTTAAGAGCATAAATTGCTCCACGGCTAACTGCTCCAAAACCAAAAATGACTATTTTACGTTGGTTACCGTAATGACCATCAATTCCTTTAAGCTGTAAAGCATGTAATACTGCACAATAACCAGCCATTTCATTGTTTTTGTAGAAAGTATGTCTACCAATATTACCTGATTCAGACCAAGCAAACATATCCTCAAAGGCAATAAGTGTTTGCTTACGATCAAGTGCAGCTTGAGTAATATCTGCTTGTTGTACACAATGTACATAACCCCAAAGAGTTCCACCTTCTTTAAGTTCTTTTAAATCATCTAAGACAGGTTTATTAATAATAACTGTACCAATATCTCTTAGTAATTCACTACGTGTGGCAATTCCACCTGACAATTTAGCAATTTCACAATCAGAAATATCAAATGGTAAACCATAACCTTTTTCAAATATAAGCTGCTGACGAAGTTCTTCGGGAATACGTGATAAATGTTCTGGATGGATTGGATACCTTTGTTCGTCTTCTTTCTTTGAAGTTCCAATAACTCCTATCTTTAATTTATTAATAATGTTGTTTCCTTTTTATTGAAAATTCAATAATTGTAATTTATTAAAGAATAATAGTTTCTCCAATAAATATGTTTATTTAAATTACAAACTATTTTTTATATGAAAATATAGTTTGTAAAAATAAAAGTTAATAGATAACTAAGATACCATTGGGTTCTTAATTAATGGAGTAACTATATGGGATGGGAGGATAGAAGGAATACGATTTAAGCCTTTTGATAACATCAATTCAATAACTTTATCATAAGTAAATTCATTTTCAATTTCATGTGCTTTTGGAAAATAACTAGATTTTTTTGTCATTCCTGGAACTAAATTAGCTTCCATAAAAAAACATTCTCCAGCCTTATTTGTTTTTATATCTATTCTTCCATAATCTCTTACTTTTAAGGCAATAAATACCTCAGATGCAAGTTTTGTAAGTTTTATTTTTAATGCAGTATCTCTTATTTTTTTGAGTTCTTCTGAATCATCTTTTTTTGCTTTCTGGCCTAATATTCTAAGTCCATTTGTAGATGGCATTGGTACTATTTCAATAGGTGAAACCACAAGTTCTTTATTAAGTGTTTCTATTATGGCTACTGTAAACTCTTTTCCATCTAAATACTCTTCAACTAATATTGGTAGTCCAAATGTATTATCTAGTGATAATATCTTACTTTCAAAATCAGCAAAGTTTGTTACAAAGGATAAATCATCAATTCCATTTCCATTTGCTGCATCTATGGGTTTTAGAAACAGTGGAAATGCAATAGGTAATTCTTTTTCAGATTTATATTCGCCAGGAACTGCTGTAAAGTAATTTGCAGTTTTAATACCCATTTTTTTTAGATGTTGTTTTGCAAGAACTTTATTGGAGTCAAATCTTAATATCTCTCTTGGTGATGCAGTATAATTAATCATATGTTTATCAAAATAATCACTTAACCAAATATTCTTTTCATTATCAAAGGATAAATACTTTACGGCTAATATTACTAAATCTGGTTTTCTTTTGACTACTTTTTCTAAGTCATTTTTACTTGTACACAAATTTAATTTTACATTATGTCCCATCTTTATGATAGATTCTAATACGTCATTACAAGATTTCAGATTTCCAAATCCACTCTCTTTTAACTCTTCATTAGAAGTTGTAACAATTTCAATATTCATTAATAGTTCCCTTGGATGTATGCAGCAATTTTTCATAGTATGGTAATGTATAGATATAATAAAATAAAAGTGCATTGAGACAAGCCTAACATAAATATGTTAGTGATAATTCGTGTAGATCTAGGCTTAGAATAGGTTGTTTTTATGCTTTTGAAGGATTGCAAAAACGATATTATAATACAGATCGAGTATTATTGATATTGTACTTAGTGTATCTGAATTTTTGAGAAATATAGCAAGATTAAAAAAAAATAGGGAAGTTGTTCGCTCAACTTCCCTTTTTTTCGCGCACTTAAAGTTTTATATAAAAATATTTTATAAATTGTATGCAAATAAAACTTGTTTAAACAGAATAAAAATTTATGATTGTTTAATATTAGTGAGAATAAAAAAGAAGTTTCATCCTGAAAAAAATTGTTACAGCTACGTAATTTTTTTAACTAAGGAGAGATAATAGATAAAACTTCTTGTTTTATGAAAGAGAGTATAGCAGAAAAATTTATAAAATGCTACTTTAATGCTACGTTTATAAAAAGAATTTTAAAATTTATCATTAATTAACGTAATTAAGGACAATTAATAAGCTATTTTATTACTAGTTTGCTACTTTATTATTAAAATAAGGTTATTTCTATAGATGAATAATAGTAAAACTTTTAAAAATAAATTACTTTTTTGTTTTTATGCTCTAATAGAAGCTTTAGTTGAGTTATTATTGCTATTTTTACTCTTCATTTGAATTGAATGGTAAATTTAATTAAATTATAATTTGATATAATAAATTTAATTATAAAATAAGTGAAAGAGGTTAAAGTGAGATATATAAAAATACTAGCTATTTTATTTTCAATACTATTTTTATCTGGTTGTATTAATAATAAACAAAATTTAAAGTTTGATCTTACTGTTAATAAATATAATCAAAGTACTATTAAAGGTAATATAGTAAAAAATCAAAAGAGTTCAAAAAATATATATGTAATTTTGTATAAACATATTGAAGGAAATGTAAAAAATGAAACTAGCTATAAACTAATAGATTTCTCTTCTCATTCAAACTCTAAAAAATATGAATTTAATGTTACGGAAGGAACATACTTTTTATATGCTTGTCAAAATCTAGAAGTCTTAAAACAAAAACGTTTTGCTTATGAATTCTACTCTAATTTAATAAAACTAAAAACTAATGAAATTGTAAATTTAGATATCAAATTGTCAGATGAAGAGATAGAAGTATCAGATGATAATATATTAATTGCTTCAATTAGCCAAAAAGGAATTTTTGATAAGTTTGGAGAAGTGAGAGAAACAAGAATTGAAGATACTATTTTTGATAGAAAAAAAGCAATTATTGGTTTATGGAAACCTTTAGAGTTTTTCTCTAAATACGGAGGTGGTCTTTATTTATTAGATGAATATAGTGAAGATAAAATACCAGTTTTATTCGTACATGGCATGAGTGGAACACCTAGGGATTTTGAATTCTTAATTAATAGTTTAGATAAAACAAAATACCTACCAATAGTTTATTTTTATCCCACTGGTATTAACTTGAATTATGCGGTTGATGGACTAAAGTACTCATTTGAAAAATTAAGAAATAAGTATGAAATTAATGATATTAATATAGTTGCTCATAGTATGGGTGGTTTAGTATCTAGAGGCTTTATTAATGTTTATGCAGAAAATATTGATATAAAAAGTTTCTCAACAATTGCTACTCCTTGGAATGGTCAAAAGTTTGCAGAATTTGGAAAAAATATTGTGCCATCTTTTTCTAATATGGCACCAGGAAGTGCTTTTCAGACAAATATTTTGAATAAGAATTTACCTAATTCTTTAGATCATTATTTGTTTTTTGCTTATAAAGGAAAAAATTCATTAATTCTTGATAGCAGTAATGATGGAGTAATCTCATTAAGTAGTCAGTTATTTGAAAAAGCACAAGAAAAAGCAGCACTAGTATATGGTTTTAATGAAACCCATGTAAGTATATTAAAATCAAAACTTTTAAGTTTGTATTTAAAAGAAATAATTAGTAAATAGCTTTATTTAACAAAAACTTTTGTATCAAAAAGTTTTTGTCCCACTCTAACTTCAAAATAACCTTTTTTTAAATTATAATGTTTAAATGTCATTTCTTGGGCAATTTTTATTTTGTTTCTATTATATATGGGAATAGACTTAATATAATGCCCTCTAGAGTCTCCAATCTTTACTTTTGGTGTTTGTCCTAAGAGTTTTCCAAAGACTACGATTTTGGAGTAACAAGTGCCATTATAGTCATTTTTTGTTTTTCTAATATGTTGAATATTTTCACCATTACCTTGTTCATCAAATATCCCAATTGCATATGCAGCGGTTACTTTTGATGAGTAAGCAAAAAGTGAGAGATTAAGTAGTAAGAATAAGATTAGTATATGTTTTATATTTTTCATAAACTAATCTTACAATATATTTGTGGAAGTTACGTGTTATTTATCTTTTCCAGTTTTATCAAATGTTCTTGCAAAACCTTCTAAATCTTTTTTCTTTAAATCTCCATTATAAACAATATCTCTTGGATCAATATCTTTATCATTTAATACTTTAGGAACAATTTCTGCGTTATCAAGTACTTCCATATGATTACTTAATTCATCTTCACTATATGCCATTTGCATATCAGCACTTGCAACATGAGGAATATTTTCAATTACTTTTAGTTTTTTTAACTCTTCCTCTACACCTTTACCCTCAATAGTGATGATAATTCTTCCTTTTTCATCATGTAAATGATAATCACATACATCACAGTTCTTTAATGATTCAACAACCTCGTCTAAAAATTTTGGTAAAGTTTGTACTACAATGCTAGAAATATTCATAATTTAATCCTTTAATTTAATCAATTTTATAATAATTTATTTTTTTATGGTCACTTGCAACAAAAATCTCATTTTCATTAATAAATAAAATATTTGTTAATGTTGCAGGGTTTTGAACTAGAGTGTGAAGGTCATTTTTAGTAACGGTATTAAATACTGTTACCTCATTATCTTCGTTACTTGCATAAGCTGCAAGCTTTCCACTAGGACTTAATCCTGCACTGTATATTAAAAAAGAAGCAGTTTTATAATATACAGTACTATTATTCAAATGGTAAATAACTGATCTTCTATCTTGACCGGCTGTTATTATAACTCCATTCTTTGTATCTACTTGAAATACATTATCTAAGTTTTGATTTTCAAATGTTCTAACTTCTTCTAAGGTTCTAGAATTTAACATATGTAAATTGCCACTTTCATCTGCTATGATGATACTCTTCTTATCTTCTGTCAAAATAAAATTTGAGAATTTTGAGTGAGATATTTGTTTTATTTTTACTATCTTATTTTTAACTAAATCAAATGTATAAACTTCATTAGAAAGTAGGGCAAAAATAATTGTTTTTTCATCAATGAATTTTGCTTTAGCTATATACATCTTTTTTTTAGCAGAAATGATTTCTTTTAGCTGCTTATTTGCATAAATATTGACAGCTCTTCCACCTTTTTCACCTTGGGATAAAATTAATGTTTTATTCCCTAATACATCAACACTATATATTTTAGAATCAATTATATCTCCCATGAAATCTTTAATTTTTGGTAATACGATTGAGTTGATTTTTGTTTTTGTTTTTATATCAAAAACATCTACACTTGAAGCAGCTGTAGCTGCATAAAGTTTATTCTCAGAAAAAACTAAATCAGTAACTCCACCTTTTGCCATATACGTAAAAGTTGGATCAATATCTTTTGCATTTAAAAAATTAAGAAGTAAAAGAATTGAAAAAACAAATTTAAATAGATTCATAAATATCCTTATTAGTGCTTATACTATTTTTATAGCATCTACAGGGCAGGTCTTAATACAGTAGCCACATGATGTACAATTATCTTGTATTTCTGGTCTAAACATGGCAATAAATTCAATTGCATCATCTAAACATGGATCTTTACATGAGAAACACATTGTTTGATTCCATGATAAACATTTTAATACATCTATTTCTATTTTAGCATCTATATTCTTTTTATTTTCAAGTAGTAAAACATCATGTGGACATGCATTTGCACACTCATCACAATAAGTACAACCACTATTAGTAAAGTCTAGTTTTGGAGTTTTATCTTCTTGCATGATGATGATATTTTCTTCACAAACTGTACTACATATTCCATCGCATTCTATACAGTTAGTCAAAAAAACAGATTCGTCTTCAAAATATGGGGGTCTTATAATCTTCTCTTGCTTTTCATCTTTTTTGATGGATGAAGCAAGAGAGCTAAATAGCTCTCTTCTTTTCATGATTTATTTAACACCTTCATTAATGTTATCTACTAAATTAGATTTAGTATTTAATCCTGTACCTCTAAATTCAGCTTTAAATACGTTCTGTGGAACATTATTACCTTCTGATTGAGGTGCGTGACATTGTGAACAGTTAAATCTAGAACCTGCTAAAGTAGTTAAAGATTTGCTAGTAGTTTTTAAATCACTAGTATTATCTACTGCTTTACCTTCTTTTTCTATTCTACCATCATTTGCCAAAGTTGTCATTGGTCTATAATCTGTAAAGTGAGACTTTGGTACTTCAGGAATAGTTTTGTCATAAGGTGCACTATCTACATGACAAGTTTTACATTGGTTATTATCAATAGTAATTGGTAACATACCTTCTGTATCATGAGGAACCATTGGTGGTGCATTTTCAAACGCTCTTTCAATCTTTTTACTTGTTCCTGCTACTGTTTTACTATATTGAGTTTTATCTCCAGTTGTATTAGATTCAGAATATAAATCTGTCTTTCTTAACCCTAAAGATTCTTCACTTACTGTTTTTGCTGCTGTAGAGCATCCAACAGTAAATATTGCTGCGATAGCTGCAATTGAAATTGTTAATTTACTGAACTTCATTTTGTCTTTCCTTCTTTAAATTTTTTATTGAAAAATTAAGAGCATCATCATCACATACTTCTATACATCTTGCACAATTAGTACATTCAGCACCTAAGACAGGTTTTGATTCTTTTGTAATCATTGAAAGAACTTGAACCTCAGGACAAACTTCTTTACATTTCATACATTCTGTACAGTTATCAACATTATGATGAACTCTAATAAAACTAAACTTCCCTATTAGTGAATAGGCTCCACCAAGAGGACATATATGACCACACCAGCCATTTTTTAAAACAAACAAATCAAAAAGAAATATTACAAGTATTGCTGCCCAGCCAAAACCAAAGCCGAAAATAATACCTCTATGAACCATAGAGATCGGCGATATTAATTCAAACGCTGCTACTCCCATTAAAAATGAGATAACTAAACTTATAACAATAACCCAGTATCTTATATTTCTAGAAGCTGGTTGCTTTTTTTGAACTTGATTAAAACCAAATTTTCTTCTTAGGTAGTTTGCTAAGTCCGTAATCATATTTACCGGACATACCCAAGAACAAAAAGCTCTTCCACCAACTGTCATATAAAATAAAACAATGATTAAAGCACCTAAAAGTACATCAAATGATAATACTGCACCTGTTGCAAATATTTGTAAAACGGCATAAGGGTCACTTAAAGGTATAACACCCATAAAGAGAGACGAACTTAAGTTCCCCATTAATACGTTAATTCCATATATATTTGCTATTACATATAAAACCATTATTGAAACTTGAACAATTCTTCTAGCTAGAAGGTATCTATATTTTGAAAAAAATGTTTTCATTAGTATAAATCCTCCATTGAACTATTTAAAGAATCCAGTGCAGATTTTTCGTTAATACCAGTGGTATTTTCTTCACTTGTTGCATTTTCAAGTCTTTTCTCATCATTTTTGTCCCAGCCTTTGATGTAGTAATCCCCAGCTCTGCCTTCGGCAACTTTTCTAGGAAGTACAAATATTGCTGCTTTTTCTGTTACACAGGCTTTTTCACATAAGCCACACCCTGTACATACATCAGCATGAACTACAGGCTTTAAAAAGGCATGTTTACCTGTTCTTGGGTTCTTTGTATACTCTACAGTTATAGCTTCTCCTAAAAGTGGACAAGCTCTGTAACAAGCATCACATTGAATACCCCAAAAAGCAATACAACTATTATCATCAATAACTGCAACACCCATATCGGCTTTGTTTATATCTAGCTCTTTTTTCTCATTTTGCACAGATTTTATATCAAGTGCTCCAGTGGGACAAACCGGAACACAAGGAATATCTGGACACATATAACAAGGAGTGTCTCTTGGCTCGAAATAAGGAGTTCCAAGAGGTTTATTCTCACCTGGTTTGGCTAGTTTAAGTGTATCAAAGGGACAAGCTTCTACACAAATCCCACACTTAATACATGTTGCAAGAAAATCTTCCTCATTAAGTGCAGCTGGAGGTCTTAGTATTAATTCAGTTGCTTTAACTTCATCAACATAGGCACTCCAAGTAAGTGCTCCTAAAACTGCTAGACCTGTTGTTCTAGCAATCTTTAGGAAAAACTTTCTTCTGTCACTCATGGGTTCTTTTGCTTGCGCTTTCATTTTTGACTCTTTTTTACTTTGAGGATTAATATTGCTCAAGACAATATACCCTCCTTAATTATGCTTTATAAATTTTTACCGCACATTTTTTAAAGTCTGTTTGTTTTGACTGTGGACAAGTATAATCTGCACAAACTTTGTTGATGAATACTTTCTCATCGAACCAAGGTACAAATACAAGTCCTTTAGAAGGTCTATTTCTTCCTCTAGTTTCAACTCTAGCTTTAACTTTTCCTCTTCTAGATTCAACCCAACATAAAGCACCTTGTTTAACATCATATTTCTTAGCATCTTCTGGATGCATGTAACATAATGCTTCTGGTACTGCTCTGTATAATTCTGGAACTCTCATAGTCATTGTTCCTGAATGCCAGTGCTCTAATACTCTACCTGTTGATAACCATACTGGATATTCAGTATCTGGCATTTCTGGTGCATCCATATAAGGTCTAGCAAAGATTTTTGCTTTATTTTTTAAAGATTTTTTGTTTTTATCTTTAATTCCTCTTAAGTCACCTTGAGCTAATTTCTTAGCTAATTTTCCGTAGAATGCAAAGTCACCATTTGGATTTGCTTTTTTAGCATATGGGTCATATTTAGTATTAAATCTCCATTGAGTTTCTTTACCATCAACAACTGGCCATTTTAATCCTCTTACTTTATGGTAAGTATCAAAGTCAGCTAAATCGTGTGCATGACCTCTTGTAAAGTCTGCATATTCTTCGAATAAGTATTTTTGAATAAAGAATCCGTATCCTTTAAACACTTTACCGTCAGAACCAATAACGTTTCTTGAATCCCCAACACCATCAGTATTATCGTATCCAGCTTGGATAGGATCATCTTGAGATATTTTGAATGCTTTAGCTCTTTCATTTGCGAAAAGAATGTCATACATAGATGTATTTTCATCGTAACCCATTTTTTTAGCATCAGCAATAACGTTTGGTAATTTTTTACCGTTTCTTAGAGTATATTCACCCCATAAGTCTTTAACAGTAAATCTTTTTGATAACTCTACCCATTGCCACATATCAGACATTGCATCACCAACTGGTAATACTTGTTGTCTCCAGTGTTGAGTTCTTCTTTCAGCATTTCCGTATGCTCCCCATTTTTCATACATCATAGCAGATGGTAAAATAAGGTCAGAAACTTTTGCAGAGATACCTGGGTATCCATCAGAAGTTACAATAAAGTTATCCATTTCTCTTGCAGCTTTAATCCAGTGAGATGCAGAAGCTGAATCTTGGTAAGGATTACAAACATTTACCCATGCAAATTTAATAACACCATCTTCAATATCTCTATGGATTTTCATGATGTGTTGATTTCCAACTGGGTTAATAGTTCCGTTTGGAACTTGCCATGAATTTTCAACAATTTTTCTATGCTTACCATTTTTTACCATCATATCAGCAGGTAATCTATGTGTAAATGTTCCAACTTCTCTAGCAGTACCACAAGCAGATGGTTGACCTGTTAATGAGAATGCTCCAGAACCTGGCTTAGCTTGTTTATTTAATAAGAAGTGAACGTTATATGCTAAAGTATTTACCCAAGTACCTCTTGTGTGTTGGTTCATACCCATTGTCCAGAAAGAAACTACTTTTCTTGATTTCTCAATATATAAGTCAGCCATTTCTTTGATTTTTTTCATGAAATCTGCGTCAGATTCATCAGGGTTACCTTTAGAAACTGAAGTTACATACTCAGCTGTATATGGTTCTAAGAATTTTTTGTACTCTTCAAAAGAGATTTCCCAGTGTTTTAAACCAGCTGGTTTATTAACCATTACATCACCTTCTTTATATCCGTAAGGCTCTAATGCTGGTGCTTCATCTTTAGAAACTACTTTTTTCATTTCTTTAGAAATAGTTTCCATTTCTTTAGCAGTATATTTACCATCTTTAATTGATTTTTCATTTTTTCTTCTCATACCGTAACCCATGTTTACAGGAGAAGCTGCGAATACGATATGTTCTTTAATGAACTTCCAATCAATCGCTTCAGGGTTGTTATATACAATTTCTCTAGCAATATAGTTCCATAATGCTAAATCTGAGTTTGGCTTGAAGATAATTTCGATATCAGCAATATCAGATGTTCTGTGTCTGTATGTTGATAAGTTAATAATTTTAACTTTTTTAGGATCAGATAATTTTCTATCAGTAACTCTTGACCATAAAATAGGGTGCATTTCTGCCATGTTTGATCCCCAAGTTAAGATAGTATCAGTTAACTCGATATCATCATAACATCCAGAAGGCTCATCAACACCAAATGTTTGGTAGAAACCAACTACGGCAGATGCCATACAGTGTCTAGCATTTGGATCGAATGCATTCGATCTGAATCCACCCTTCATCATTTTTTGAGCTGCGTAACCTTCCATAACAGTATACTGTCCAGAACTGAATACACCAACACCTTCAGGACCAGATGCCTTAAGTGCTTTTTTGATGTTAACTTCCATCTCATCAAATGCTCTTTCCCATGAAACTGGTGCAAAGTTACCTTTTTTATCAAATTCACCTTTTGCATTAACTCTTAGTAATGGTTGCTTTAATCTATCTGCACCATACATGATTTTTGCATTAAAGTATCCTTTGATACAGTTAAGACCTCTATTAACAGGTGCTGCTGGATCCCCTTTTACTGCAACGATCTTACCATTTTTCGTTGCCATCATGATACCACATCCAGTACCACAGAATCTACAAGCTGCCTTGTCCCATCTCCAACCACCTTCGGCTGCGTTAGCTTTTGCCTCTAACTCACTTGGTACGTTCATACCAATAGCTGCTGCTGCTGATGCGGCTGCCGA
>DKNG01000060.1 GCA_002470185.1 Arcobacter sp. UBA7394
ATTTTCGTCGAAATTCTTCCAAATTCTAAATTCAGCTCTATTTCTGAAGTTTTGTGGTGCACTTGTGATGATGTCAAACTTGTCATTTGTAAAATTTGAAAATCTTGCTTCTTCTCTTTGTTTTTTAAATTCTAGTTGCTCTTCATAAGTTTTGTCGTGTAGTGTACATGAACCACACTTACCAAAATATTCACAATTCATCAATTATCCTCTTTTGTTTAATGCGATATTATATAGTATTTACTATAATACGCCCATGAAAGAAAATTGGCAAGAACAACTACACACCCTTTTAAATTGTGATTTAAAATCATTATATCCTTTAGCTAGAAGCCTTAATAGAAAACTGGAATTCTATGTAGGACCTACAAACTCTGGTAAAACATATAATGCAATGCAGAAATTAAAAGAATCAAACTCAGGTTTATACTTAGCACCTCTACGATTATTAGCCCTAGAAGGTTATGAAGACTTAAAAGCTTCAAAAATGGATGCATCCCTAATTACAGGGGAAGAACAAATGTTAAATGAAGATGCAGCTCATGTATGTTCAACTATTGAAATGATTGACTTTGATTTAGATGTTGATGTTGCTGTTATAGATGAAGTTCAAATGCTTGATGATGCAGATAGAGGTTGGGCATGGGTTAATGCAATTATTGGATGTCCTGCTAAAAAAGTAATTATGACAGGTTCTGTAAATGCTTTAGAAGCTGTTAAAAAAATTGCAGCTTATTTAGATGAAGAGCTAGAAATTGTAAGACATAAAAGAAAAAATGAATTAAAAATTTTACCAAAACATATATCTTTAGATAATTTAAGACCAGCAACTGCTCTTATTGCTTTTTCAAGATCTGATGTTTTAAAATTTAAACAAAAATTACAAAAGAAATATAGAGTTTCTGTAATTTATGGAAACTTATCACCAGAAGTAAGACGTGATGAAGCTAGAAGATTTAGAGAAGGTAAATCTGATATTTTAATTGCAACAGATGCAATTGCAATGGGATTAAACTTACCTATTGAGACAATTCTATTTACAACTGATACAAAATTTGATGGTATTAGTAAAAGAAAAATTAATGTAAATGAAATAGTTCAAATTGCAGGTCGTGCGGGAAGATTTGGGCAGTTTGAAGGAGGTTTTTTAGGTGCTACAAAAAGAGATGTTTTAATGCATATTGAAGAAGAGTATCAAAAACCTGTTAAGACTATTAAGCCACCATTTAAAGTAAAAATAAATGCAAATCAATTAGAAAACTTAGCTAGTCATATTAAAACTAATTCTTTGACAAAAATATTAAATTACTTTGCCAAAAATATGATTTTCTCAGGACCTTTTGTAGCAGCAAACTTATCTTCAATGTTAGAAGCTTCAAGAATTGTTGATACAAGACATAATTTAAAACTAGAAGAAAAATATCTTCTTGCACAAGCTCCAATATCTACTAGATCTCAGATTATATTACAAGCTTATCAAGCTTATATTGCATCAATTATCAAAAAGAAACAATGTCATTATAAACCATCAATTACACTTCCAAAAAAAGCAATTACTCAAAGAGATTTACTTTTAGTTGAGGATGAAGTGAAGAAAATATCATTGTATTTATGGCTTTCTTATAAAATGCCAGAAATCTTTCCTGATCATGATAAAGCATATATTTTAAGAAATTCTTTTAATTCTTTTATAGAAAAATCATTAAAAATGAACTTAATAAGTGATAGTAACAATAGAACTAACAGTAGAAATAACTATAAAAGAAGTGATTCAAGAGATAGTGATAGAAAAAATAATAAAAATAGATCTTTTACAGAATCTAGAAGAAGAAAAAGATATTAAATAAAAAAATTAATAAAAACTTAGGTAAAATAAGTCAAAAATCTATTGCTAGTTATTAAGGATTTATGTAATGTTGAAGTTGTTTAAGGGTAATACCTCGGAAATTTTAGAAAAAGAGCTTCTAAAAAGTACTCTAGATAAAAATAAAGTGCAAAAACTTATCAATGATGGCATAGATATAAATCAAAGAGATGAAAAAGGAAGAACCTTCCTTTTTTCTCTTGCTTCAAAAAGAAAAATTGACGCAATCAAAATTCTTCTAGAAAACAAAATTGATATTAACATAGAAGATGACTACGGAAAAACTGTCTTAGCAGAGGCTGTATCAAAAGGTGATGGAATGATGATTCGTTTCCTTTTAGATAATGGAGCTTCGATAAATCACAAGAACTCTTCAAATAGAACAATAATTCAAGATGTAGCCTTAGAAGGTGATTATAAAGTATTTAGAGTACTGATGAATTATAAACCTGATTTCAATCTAAAAGATAATTACAATAAAACAGTACTTTTTGATGCCGTTGATGGTGGAAATGTAAATATTGTAAAAGAAGTGATAAATAATATAGATGATATAAATCTTCTTGATGAAAATGGGCAAACAGTTCTTTTCCCATCTGTTCTAAAAGATGATACAGAAGTTGCACAAACTTTAGTTTTAAATGGAATTGATTTAAATATTTTAGATGTAAATGGACAAAATGCTCTTTTTAATACAGTAATTAAAGGTACGAATAATATTGAATTATTAACTTTATTGATTAGAAAAGGAATCAATTTAAATATAGTTGATAATGAAAATAAAAATATTCTAGATGAAGTTTTATATATTCTAAAATTGCAAAAAGGTAATCTTAAAGAATTAGAAGGTAAATATCATTTTATAAAAGAAGATACCCAATATCTAAAATTAGTATCTTTAATGATTGAATATGGTTTTTATATTGATAAGTTTGATGATGAAGGAAATACAACTTTAAGTAAAGAAGTTGGAAATAAAGATTATAAGAACATAGAGTTTTTAATTACATCAGGTGCAAATATAAATGTACGAGATGAAAAAGGCAAAACACTTTTATATACAGAGATAATGAAAGGCCATAGTAATCTTAAAATGATTTCATATCTAATAAAAAATGGTGCAGATATTGAAAATAGAGATAATCAAGAAAAAACAATTTTTGACTATTTAATTGAAAAAATAGTTAAAAGTGATTCATCTATTTTAGAAGAAGATGATGACGAGAAAAACTATTTGGTATTATTTAAAAAACTTCTACCACTAAAACCGAAATTAGATAGAGTAAAACTAAATGGTCGAACAATACTATTTGAAGTAGTAAATTACAATCACTTTGAGTTAGTTCGTATTTTATTGAATTATGGAATGAATCCAAACTTAATAGATAAAGAAGGGAATACTCCCTTGTCTATTTTAGTAGAAGAGGGTCTTAAAGTAAAAGACAAAGAGGAAAAAGAAAGATTTTTAGAACGATTAGTATTTTTCCTAAAGTTTAGAGTGAATGTAGAAGCACAAGATTTAGAAGGAAAAACAGTTTATCATAAAGCTGTAATTGCAAATGAT
>DKNG01000030.1 GCA_002470185.1 Arcobacter sp. UBA7394
ATTTAAATTCAAAATATTGTTCTTTTAAGTATTTAATATTAGAAAAGTTTTCTTTCTCAATTTGATTTAATATTCTTTCTTTAGTAATTTTATCCATCGAAATAAAAGCATTAGGAATATTTGCAAAATCATTTAATACCTGCAACTTTACACTCTCTTTATCAATTTTTTTATTCCCTACTAAACTTAAGGCTACTAAGTAAGCTTTATTATGATTACCAATAAAATCTAGAATAGTTAAGAACTCTTTATCTTTGTGTTTACGCAATCCACGTCCAAGCTGCTGAGTAAATACAATACTAGAATCTGTTGGTCTTAATAATAGAACAGTATTTACAGAAGGAATATCAATACCTTCATTAAAGATATCAACAGTAAATATTACCTCTAGTGAATCTTCATTGTCTTCAAGTTTATTAATACTCTTTTCTCTATCTAACACAGAATCTTCACTTGTCAAAGAAATTGATTTAATACCTAGTTTATTAAACTCCTTACTCATATATTCGCAATGTTTTTTAGAACAACAAAAAGCTAACACTTTTCTTTTTTTACCAGAATAAGAATAGAAATTCATTTGTTCAATTATATATTCAACTCTTTTATTTATCATTAAGGCTTTACTTAAATCATCAATATTGTTTATATTCAATTCTAAATAATCAATATCAGAGATATCACTAATGCCATAATAATGAAAAGGTGTAATTAAATTTTCTTTTAATGCATCACTCAATCTAATATCACAAGCAATATTATCATCAAAAAATTCGTAAATACTTTGATTATCCATTCTATTAGGAGTTGCAGTTAAACCTAATAAAAAATCTGTTTTAAAATAATCAATTACAACTTTATAACTTTTAGAACTAATATGATGAGCTTCATCAACAACAATGTAATCAAATTCATCTTTTTTAAAACTCTCATAGTTTTTAGTCATTGTTTGTATTGTTGAAAAGATATACTCTTTATTTAACTCTTTTTTGTTTCCAGTAAATAAACCACATGTTTTGTTAAGATTAGAGTTTTCAAAAGTATCAATAGCTTTTTTTAAAATATTCTCTCGATGAACAAGAAATAAAATTCTTTTAGGCTTAAGCACCAAAATATCCAATAAAGATAAATAAGTTTTTCCACTGCCCGTTGCAGCAACTACTAAAGCTTTATTCTCATTATTATCTCTTAAAAACTTTATCTTTGACAAAACCTCATTTTGCATTACATTAGCTTTTATTTCTTTTTTATATATAAATTTTTTTTCATTTACAATTGATTCTTTAAACTTTTTATATTCACCAATAAATTCATCACAAACAAAATATGATTGTTCCCACAAATAATTAAATTCATTTATAATATCATCTAATCTCATATCATCTTTATTATATTTATTAGTCATATTCCATTCTATATTACTTTTAAATGCACTAGCCGTAATATTTGAAGATCCGATAATAACTTCAGAATAATCACTGAAGTCAAAAATATAAGCTTTAGAATGGAACCCAATATTAGTCTTATTTGAATCGTAAATTTTTAATTCAATATTTGTAAACTCTAATATTTTCTCCAAAGCTTTGACTTCTGTAAAATTTAAATATGTAGAAGTTAAAATTTTACCTTTTATTTTTTTCTTTTCAAGAGTTCTAAAAGTATCTAATAGAAGTTGTAAACCAGAAAAATTAATAAATGCAACATTAAAAGTGAAAGAATTACATTCGTTTAAAAGTTTTGTTATATAATTATGAAAATTTGAAGTATGAGTATTTGTAATTAAACTATTCAAAAAAGACCTTATTTTTAATTACAGATTATACGGAATATAAACTAAAACATTTTCTAAAAAGATATTTAATGAGCACAAATAATACAATTTACTATTTAACGTATGATGACATAAAAGATGAAAATATATTAAAGAATCACATTTATACAGATTTAAATACAAACTACTATTATAGTGATGATTTCTCTTGTGATTTTTATATTCATTTAGCAAAAAGTGGATTTATATCTACGACAACAAAATACGATGATGTTTTATATTTACTGCCAGAATTACAATATGAATATGCACTATTAGATTTTGAAGATTTACACATAAGTAAAAAGGTAAAAAAAATTATCAATAAAAAAAATTATATATTTACAATGAATAATAGGATTGACGAAATACTCATTAAACTAGATGAATATCATAATCCAAATTGGTTAATTGAAGAATATAAAGATCTAATAAAGAGTTTAATTCTATATAAAAGTAAGAGCGTAGATTTTAAAATATTAAGCTTTGAAGTATCAGATATATTAACAAATGAATTAATAGCAGCAGAAATAGGTTATAAAATCAATAATACTTATACTTCACTTACTGGTTTTAGTTCAAGAGAAAAGAAGTACAACAATTATGGAAAGTTACAACTTATACTTTTAGCTCAATATTTAAAAAACAACAACTACCATTTCTGGAATCTGGGTCATCCTTATATGCAATATAAATTTGATATTGGTGCAAAAATGTATAAAAGAGAAGAATTTCTAAATAGATGGGAAAGAAGTATTAACTAAATTAGGATTGGAAGCCCTAAAAAGCAGGCTAAAAAAAAAGCTTAGT
>DKNG01000134.1 GCA_002470185.1 Arcobacter sp. UBA7394
ACTGTTCGTTTTAAAAGGTAAGGATTTTGAGGTACCATCACTACACTTTGTCTAGTCTCTAAATCCATTTTTTTATTGCACATACCATTAAAAGAGATTTCTCCAAAGCTAGGTTTATCTACAAAAGAAAGTAATGAAAATAGTGTTGATTTACCACTACCATTTGGACCAAAAAAACCAATGATTTGATTTTCATCTAATCTAAGATTTTCTATATTTAATACTTTTCTTCCATCATAATGTTGTTCTATATTATTTAATTCATATAAACTATTCATCATTGTGTCCATTTCCTTTTCAGTTGTGATAATGCAATATTTACCATCAATGCAACAGCAAATAAAACCAATCCAAGAGCAATACCTGTAACAAACTCACCTTTACCTGTCTCTAAAGCAATTGCAGTTGTTACTGTTCTTGTATGGTATTTGATATTTCCACCAACCATCATTGAAATACCAATTTCAGTAATGATTCGCCCATAAGCAGTCATAGCAGCAGTCATAATCCCAAATCTAGCTTCAATCAAAGTTGCCACTAAAATCTGATGAGGATGAGCCCCTAAACCCTTCAAAGAAGTATATAACCTCTTATCAACAGCTTCCACTTGTGTAGCAGTTAGCGCAATAATAATAGGCAGACCTAATACAATCTGTCCTATGATTATTGCTTGTTGTGAGAATAATAAATCATATTGTCCAAATGGCCCAGCTTGCGATAACATAGTATATGCCACAAGTCCGATTACAACAGTAGGCAATGCCAATAAAGTATCAACTATAGTTCTAACAACCGCTTTACCAAAGAAGTTGTAGTACCCAAGAGCAAAACCCAAAGGAAGACCAATTATTAAGCTTATTAATAATGACCATGATGATACTGTTATTGTTGTACTAATAGCAGAGTAAACACTCTCGTTTCCTGATATTAGTAAGTCTATTGCTTCGTTGAAGCCATCTGTAAAAAGATTCATTCTCTACTCTAACCTTAAATTTTTTTGTTTATTACTTATCTGCATTAGGGATGAATAATGCTTGCCCTAATAATCTAAAATCAGCAATTGTTTTTTGAGTTTCAGATTTAGTTACCCATTGAGTAAATTGTTTTGCTAATTGTGGTTTTACGTTTGAACATTTTTCTTTATTAATAGAAACAACAGAGTATTGATTGAATAATGACTTATCACCCTCAACTACTACTTTCATCATGTTTTTATCACCTTTTTGTGACATATACTTGATCCAAGTACCTCTATCAGTCATTGTATATCCATTTTTCTCAGATGCCATGTTGATAGTTCTTAACATTCCTTGACCAGTTTGAACATACCAAGAAGAAGCAGATTTTGCATCAACTTTTGCATTTTTCCATAAAGATAATTCTTTTTTATTAGTACCTGAGTTATCCCCTCTTGAGAAAAACTTAGCTTGTTTTTCTTTGATTGCATTTAGTGCAGCACTTGGAGCCATACCATTTACTGATGCTGGGTCTTTTTTTGGTCCTACGATTACAAAATCATTGTACATTACTTGCTGTCTATCACCACCAAATCCAGTAGCAATAAATTTCTTTTCAGATGCAGGTGCATGAACAAATAAGATATCAACATCACAATTACCACCCATTTTTAAAGCTTTTCCAGTACCAGTTGCTACCCATTTAAGAGCCGTTCCAGTATCTTTTTCAAACTTTGGTGCTAAGTAATCTAATAATCCAGTATTATCTGTACTTGTTGTTGTCGCCATCATTAAAGAATCTTTCGCAGATAAACTTGCTGCTAATACCGCAGATAGTCCTAATGTTACTAATGTTTTTTTAATCATTTTTTGCTTCCTTGTTTTTTTAATTTAATTGAATATATTTGTTTTTGTTTCTACTAACTTACTATTAAATTTAATAGCATAAACTTCACTTGCAGCATCTATACTTGATGTTTCTTCTTTTGTTACAAGAATAGAATTACTTTCAAATAAAGCTGTAATCATTCCTGATCCATATTTATTGTTTCTAGTTACTTTAAACCCTCCATTAATTAAATTTCCAAGAACTACATTTACTCGTCCTTGTTTTGTTTTGAATTGCTCATGATTCATTGCAAACGTTACATCGTGATGAAAGTATGCACTCCCTTGAATCTTATGTAATACAGGAACTGCAAATAAATACATATTTACCATTGCTGTTAGTGGATTACCTGGTAAACACATCACAACTGTATTTGACATTTTTCCCATCATAATAGGACGACCAGGTTTAATATTCACTCCATGAAATGCAGTTTCTAATCCATTATCAAGAAATGCTTGTCCAACAAAATCAGCATCTCCCATAGAAATTCCACCAGTAGTAATAATCACATCATAGTTTTTAAGATTTGAGATAAACTTCGTAGAAGCTTCTAAATTATCAGGAATCACTCCACTATATGTAGCTTCAAAACCATTCTCAGCAAGAAGAGAAACTAAAGCATAAGAGTTACAGTTATAAATCTCTTCATCACTTGATTGCTCCCATGGTTCTTTTAGTTCATTTCCAGTTGATACAACAGCTATAGAGATTTTCTTGAAAACCTCAATCATTGTAAGACCTTGAGAAGCAAGAAGTGTAATATGTGAAGCATTGATAACCTCACCTTTTTTGAATAAAACATTTCCTTCTTTTTGTTCTTCACCTTTAAGTCTTAGGTTTGCACCTACTTTAATATCACTTGGAATTTTTACAGTTTTATCTGTAACATCTAGACAATTCTCAATAGGAATAATCGTATCTGCATCACTTGGTACTTTTGCACCTGTCATGATTTTGTAACATTCATTATCCCAAAGAGATGCCTTTACAACCTCACCTTTATCACCTGCATAAATGATTTTATTTATGTTTAGTGTTTTACCAGCATCGCTAGCTTTAAAAGCAAATCCATCCATTGCAGAGTTATTAAAAGCTGGAAGATTTTTCACACAAATAATATCTTGTGATACTACTCTACCAAGAGCTAATCCTAAAGGAACAATCTCTGTTAAAGTTGTAGCATCTGCTAAGTCTAGACTTCTTTTTGATGCTTCTTCAAAATCTAAGTATGTTAATTTATTGCTCATTTAAAACCTTTATTTGTCTATATTTTTTAGCAAAAGTCTTTGCTATTTTTTCTATTGTTTTACTATCAAGTTTCTCACAGAATGTAAGTGATAAAGCATTTCTACTTGTAAGCTCATCATAACCCATAGCCTGAATAATTCTTGATGGTTTAGAAAGACCAAGTGAGCATCCTTCACCATTTGTAATATGAATTTCATCAAGACCTA
>DKNG01000002.1 GCA_002470185.1 Arcobacter sp. UBA7394
TACAACTTATTAATGAATATGTACAAACAAGTAAAAAACTTGCAATGTTAGAGAGGGAACTTAGTTCCAAAGTATTAGAAAAAACTGGATTCTTACCTGAGATTTTAGTCTTAGATATTCTTAACTCTTTCAAACCATATATTTTTAATCGTCATACAATCGAAGAATTTAAGAAGGATATATAATGGGAAAATTAAAAGACAACCTAGGAAATATTGTTTTAATAAAATTTGCATTTTTATTTGTAGTTTTTTGTAATGCAGTTGTAGATGTATCACATAAAGTACTTTTACAAAACATTGCTTTTAAGATTTTTGATGGAAGTGAACAAGTTGTTTGGATTTCTATAATTAATGCAATGATTATTATTCCATTCTTACTTTTATTTACTCTAAGTGGGTATCTATCTGATAAGTATAATAAGAAAGATATTCTTGTTTATGGGGCTATCTCATCATTTGTTTTATCTGTTTTAATGATATTTTCATATATGAGTGGAAACTTTTATTTAGCAATGTTCAATCTTGTATTATTAGCTGTTCAAAGTGCTATTTATTCCCCTGCAAAGTTTGGTATTATTCTTGATATTTGGGGTAAAAAGAATTTAGCCAAAGGTAACTCAGCCCTACAAGCTATTTCAATTATTGCTATTTTATTTGGTATTGGAAGTGGATCTTTTATTTTTGAGAGTTTTTATACGGCAAATAATTTAGAAGCACTTACTAGCAAAGAAGCCTTACTTGATGCAACAATATCTTTAACTTATTTTATTGCTCCTGTAGCTTTATTAGAGATGTTAACTTCTTTATTTATTTTAAGAAGAGTAAAAACTTCTTATACTAAAAATGAAGCATTAACGTTAAATAAAAAAGAGTTCTTTCAAGGTAAATTATTAGCAAAAAATATTAATACAATTTTCTCAAATAATGCAATCTTTTTATCAGTTATTGGACTATCAGTTTTTTGGGGTGTATCTCAAGGTCTCATGGCTGTATTCCCATCATACGCAAAACAATATTTAGAAATCACTGATGTATTTGTAATTAATGGTGTTTTAGCAGCTTCTGGAATTGGTATTGCTATTGGAGCAACTATTTATTCAAGAGTATCAAAACATTATATTGAAGTAGGAACTATTCCAATTGCTTCTATTGGTATGGCTCTTATGATTTATATTTCAACAATAGTTGAATCAGCTTCTTTTCTTGCACTTAGTTTTTTATTTTTTGGAATCTTTGGAGGATTATTCGTAGTTCCATTAAATGCTCTGATCCAATTTAATGCTAAAAAAAGAATATTAGGTACAGTTTTAGCTGGAAATAATTGGTTCCATTCTCTTGCAATGTTTATAATGCTTGCTTTAACAACAACAGTATCTTTATATGATTTAGATCCCAAAAATACAATTTATTTGATTTTATTTATAACACTATTTGGAACAATTTATACAATAGTTAAATTACCTCAATCAATGCTTCTGTTATTTGTAAAATCAGTGGTTGGATTAAAGTATAAATTAGAAGTAGATGGAGTAAAAAATATTCCAGCAAGTGGAGGAGTATTATTACTTGGAAATCATGTGTCTTGGCTTGATTGGGCTGTGATTTTAATGTCAAGTCCAAGGGAAGTAAAGTTTGTAATGCATAAACCTATTTATGATAAGTGGTATTTAAACTGGTTACTAAAAATGTTCAAAGCAATTCCTATTTCTGGAGCTTCAAGTAAATCAACTATTAAAACTATTGCAAAAGAGTTAGATGAGGGTAATATGGTTGTAGTATTCCCAGAAGGTTCAATTACAAGAAATGGTCACCTAGGAGAGTTTAAAAAAGGTTTTGAATTAATTCTTTCAATGAGTAGAACTGATGTAAAAGTTGTGAACTTTTATATTAGAGGTTTATGGGAATCAATGTTCTCAAGAGCAAGTAAAAAGTTTAAAAAATCATATAGAACAAACAGTGTTACCGTATCTTTTTCTAAAGCTATGAAAAAAGAGAAAGCAAATGTAATTACAGTGAAAAATGAAGTGATAAACTTATCTACTAAATCATGGAAAAATCATATTGAAAACTTAGATACATTAAGTGAAACAATCTTCGATAGATTAAAAGAAGTATCAGGGGAGATGATTTTCGCTGATTCAACAGGTTTAGAATTATCAGGAAATAAGTTTTTAACAGTTTCTATTTTGTTCAAGGATCTATTAAAACCAAGACTTAAGGGACAAAATATTGGATTATTACTTCCTTCAACAGCAGCTGGAGCTTTTATAAACTACTCTAATTTAATGTTAGGAAAAACAGTTGTTAATCTAAATTATACAGCTGAAATAAATTCATTAAAAGCAGCTATAGAAAAAGCAGAGGTGCAAACAATAGTTGCTTCTAAAAAGTTTGTAGAAAAGCTTGTAACTAAAGGTATTGACTTAACAGAGATACTAGAATTAGTTGATGTTATTTATGTGGAAGATTTAAAAACACAAATTTCAAAAGTAAAAGGTTTAATGACTTTATTATCAGTGAAGTTTTTACCTAGTTTTATCCTAAAATCTATTCATTTAAAACCAACAAAAAAAGATGATACAGTTGTGATTTTATTCTCTTCTGGTAGTGAGGGTACTCCAAAAGGTGTAGAGTTATCAAGTGATAATATTCTAGGAAATTCTCAACAAATTGCAACTATTTTAAATGTAGATGATAATGATACTTTAGTAGGCTCACTACCAATATTTCACGCTTTTGGTATTACTGTAACTACTTTTTTACCACTAATTGAAGGTATCAAATGTGTAGCTCATCCAGACCCTACTGATGGGGTTGGAATAGGGCAGTTAGTTTCAAAATATAAAGCAACAATTATGACTGGAACTTCTACGTTTTATAGACTATATACGAAGAATCCAAAAGTACATCCTTTGATGTTTGAGAGTCTAAGATATACAGTTGCTGGAGCTGAGAAGTTAAGAGAAGATGTAAGAGTTGAATTTAAAAAGAAATTTGGAAAAGATATTTTAGAAGGATATGGGGTTACGGAGACAACACCTGTTGCTTCGTGTAATTTACCAAATGTATTAGCACCTGATTATTCACTTCAAGTTGGAACACAAATAGGAAGTGTAGGTATGCCTATTCCTGGAACAAAAGTAAAAATAATTGACCCAGACACTCACAAAGAGCTAAAAACTGGGGAAGAAGGAATGATTGTAATTTCGGGTATTCAAGTAATGAAAGGTTACTTAAAAGATAAAGAGAAAACATCACAAGTTCTAATTAAAATAAAAGGTCAGACTTTTTATATTACAGGGGATAAAGGAAAGCTTGATTCTCATGGCTTTTTAACAATTGTTGATAGATATTCAAGGTTTGCCAAGCTTGCTGGTGAGATGGTAAGTTTAGGTGCAATTGAGGCTAGAATTGCAAAACTTATTATAAGTGATGAAGAAGATAGTGAAATTGATTTCATTACAACAACCCTAGAAGATGATAAAAAAGGTGAAAAAGTCGTTCTTTTAATTTCAGGAATAAAAGAAGAAGAAATCGTAAGTTTAAAAGAAAAAATGATTGAAACCTTTGATAATAAATTAATGATTCCAAGTATTATAAAAATAGTTGAAGATATTCCAAAGCTAGGAACAGGGAAAAAGAATTTTAAAGAAGCTGCTGAGCTTGCAAAATCTTTAGTATAAAATAAAGCAGAATTATTCTGCTTTATCTTTTGCACAAATTAGATTTACTATCTCTTCTTGTTTTGAACAGAAGTTTCCATTTTTTTCAATAAGTAATAAATCCCTTGCATAACCTTTTAGAGTATGAAGTTTTGCAGTTTCAATCTCTATTCCAAAGTCATCAAAGATTTTAGCAATATAAGCAAATAAACCTTTTTGATCTTTTGCTTTAATTTGCATAGAAGCTAGATAAGTTGTATGGTTACAATTGATTTTAATATTCTCTTCTTTTATTACTGGTGTAATAAGTTTTGTTGTTTTACTCATATCAAAAGAGTTTTCAATAATTTCTTTGATATATAAAATATCATCTTCATCTACTTTCTCACTAAAACTAATTTCAAAAGCTTTTTTATTATCATAAAGTTTGAAAATATTTAAATTTGAAATATTTAAAAACTCTAGTTTCCCTAATAAATATCCAAGATTTAAAGGAACATTTCTAATAATTCTAATAGTTAACTGTTTTTCATTAATTATCTTATAAATATAATCATTTACATCTTTTGCTTTAATAGCAATATCTAAAATATCTTCAGCTTTTAATCGTAAGAAAATCTGATTTGAAGAGATATACATTATCTTTCTTTTTATCTGATTTGGAAGTTCTTTGTATCTGCTAAGATTTTTAATAGTATTTTGTTTGGCAACTCTTCTTGCACTTTCATTTAACAACTCTTCATTCTCAAAAGCTGGAAGTGAATTTGTATAAAGTTGTTTTAAAAGTGATGACATTGAACTATTAAAGATATTTTTCCCAACAGCTGAAACATCACAGTATGTAACTACATATAACAT
>DKNG01000259.1:0-308 GCA_002470185.1 Arcobacter sp. UBA7394
ACAGTTACCCTTGAAGATAAGTAATCTGTTTTTTTAACATTTAAGGATTCTCCATGTTCATACAAATCTTTTGTAAGTTGTGAAATATACTGCATTTTATCTAAAGTATTTTTAGCAATATCAAGTAATTGAGAAGTTAAAGCATATCCATAAAAATACTTTTTCACATCAAAGTTCACATCTTCTTTTGTTCTAACTATTGTATTTGAAGCAAGTAATTTATTTAGTTTTGCTTGATTAATTATAGATGTGATTTTACCACCAGTATATAAAGGATAAACTAGTTCTAACTTTCCTTGAACTGTATC
>DKNG01000259.1:413-3784 GCA_002470185.1 Arcobacter sp. UBA7394
AATACTTCCTTTCATTTCTAAATAACTAGCATCATTTGCTCTTTGCCCTAAAACCAAAGCATTTAAAGCGGGATAATTGGCACTTAAGGCTTTTTCATATTGTACTTTTGCAATTTCAAGTGCGATTTTTGAGATCTTATTTTGTTTGTTATTTTTATTTGCAATAACGATAGCTTCATCTAATGTAATATTTTTAGTTTCTGAAAATAATGAAGTAATAAATAAGAATATAAGTATTAAATATTTCATAAAAATCCTTGTGTATTCTTATAGAAGTATAACGAAAAACAGATAATATTTTATATCTATTAATAACTTTTTGTTATTTTAAAGTTTAGATTAGTCATAATCTAATTAGCACAAGAAAAGAGATCCTATGACTAATAATATTTTAGACAATTTAACTGTTTTATATGTTGAAGATGATGACTCAATCAAAAAGAACACCATTGTTACATTAGAATTATTAAATGCAATAATTATTGATGCTTCAAATGGAAAAGAAGGTTTGGAAAAATATCATGAACATATAAATGATATAGACATTATTATCACTGATTTATCAATGCCTATTATGAACGGTCTAGAAATGATTGAAGAGATCAAAAAAATCAATGATAATATTCCAACTCTTATCACAACAGCTCATCAAGAAATCTCTTATTTAAAAAAAGCTATTGAATTAAATGTTACTTCTTATATATTGAAACCTATTGATATTAGAGATATTATTACTACTGTTTCTAAAGCAATGGAACCAATTAAATTAAGA
Source organism: Arcobacter sp. UBA7394 (assembly GCA_002470185.1). Lineage (GTDB taxonomy): Bacteria > Campylobacterota > Campylobacteria > Campylobacterales > Arcobacteraceae > Poseidonibacter. The sequence continues at coordinate 1,186 of DKNG01000259.1, forward strand.
GAAGAATTAATAGCTAAAAATGAAGAATTAATTACATTAAATAACTCACTTGAAGATAAAATCAAAGAAAGAACTAAAGAGTTAGAGAAATTAGCTTCAACTGACTTTTTAACAGGAATCAATAATAGAAGAAACTTTTTCAAATTATCTAGTGAAAAATTTGAGAATAATACAAAAAATATTTATGCTGTTATGATTGATATTGATAAATTTAAAGATATCAATGATAAATATGGACATAATATTGGAGATGAAGTCTTAAAACTTACTACAAAAACAATAAATGACAATCTAAATGACGACGATGTTTTTGGAAGATTAGGTGGAGAAGAATTCGCAATTGTTTATGAAAATTGTGATAAAAGCCACCTAGAAAAAATTGAAAAGATAAGAAGAGATGTTGAGAATATTCAATATGAAGATGTAGCTTTTACTATTAGTTTAGGAGTTGCAAAAAAAGAAGATTTTGATAGAAATATAGATGCTTTATTATCAAGGGCAGACAAAGCCTTATATGATGCCAAAGGATCAGGAAGAAATAAACTAATCTTTAGAGAAAGATAAAGATATAATATCAACATAGTTTAGATATAATTGCGTAATTTTAATAGAAGGTTTATATAATTTATGCAATTTAAATTAGAAGCAACAAGAAACAAAGCTAGAGCTGCTACGATTACAACAGCACATAGTACTATTCAAACACCAGTATTTATGCCTGTTGGAACACAAGGTACTGTAAAAGCATTAGATGCAAATGATTTACTTTCAATGGGTGCAAAAATCATCCTTGGAAATACTTATCACTTATACTTAAGACCAGGAAGCCCACTAATTAAAAAAATGGGTGGATTACATGGTTTCTCAAAATTCCCTAATTCATTTTTAACTGATTCAGGAGGTTTCCAAGCCTTCTCACTTAGTGATAACTCAAAACCAGATGCAAATGGTATTATGTTTAAGTCACATATTGATGGAAGTAAACACTACTTTACACCAGAATCTGTATTAGATACTCAATATGAATTAGGTTCTGATATCATGATGATTTTAGATGATTTAGTAGCCTTACCAAATACTAAAGAGAGAATCAAAGAATCAATTGAAAGAACTACTGATTGGGCTAAAAAAGCTATTACTTATCATAAGTCACAACAAGAAAAAGGTATTGGTGTTGATCAAAATATCTTTGCCATTATTCAAGGTGGAACAGATAAAGAGTTTAGAGAAATTTCTGCTAAACAATTATGTGCCCTAGAAGATTATGATGGTTTTGCAATTGGTGGATTAAGTGTTGGTGAACCAAACGCTGATATGTATGATACAGTTGAGTGGACTACACAGTTTATGCCAGAAGATAAACCAAGATACTTAATGGGTGTTGGAACTCCTGAGGACTTAATTGAAAACATCCATAGAGGTGTTGATATGTTTGATTGTGTAATGCCTACTAGAAATGCTAGAAATGGTACTTTATTTACTTCAACTGGAAGATTAAATATCAGAAATGCACAATTCAAAGAAGATACAAGACCACTTGATGAAGAGTGTGATTGTTATACTTGTCAAAACTTTACAAGAGCATATTTAAATCACTTATTTAGAGCTGGTGAAATTACAATTAATAGATTAACTTCTATTCATAATATTCACTACTACTTAAACTTAATGACTCAAGCAAGAGAAGCTATTCTAGAAGATAGATGGGATGAGTTTAGAGCAGAGTTTTATAAAAAAAGAGAGAAGTAATTCCTCTTTTTTTAATAACCTAAGATAGCTTGAACTCTTTGTTCATGTAATTCCTGTTGAGTTAGTCTTTGTTCTTTTGGAAGCTCTTTTACTTCAATAACTTTTTTCTCTTCTTTCTTTTCTTCTAACTTATCATCTTTTTTATCATCAAAACTTTTTCTAAAGTCTTTATCAAATTTTTTATCTATTTCACCAGAGAAAGCAATTGTATTTGTCAATAAATCTTTTTGATTATTATCTTTTGGATCTACAACCTCAGGAGTAATGAAGAACACTAATTCACTTTTACCTTCTTTAAATGATTTACTAGTAAACATAAATCCTAAAACAGGAATATCACCTAATAAAGGAATTTTATCTACATCTTTAGCATTGTCCCTATTAATAAGTCCACCTAATACAATTGTTGATTTATTTCCAACTACAACATTTGTATGTATAGATTTCTCAGTAAAATTTGGAATACCATCTGTTCTATTTGCAAAATCAACACCTGTAGATTTCGTTACAATATCTAAGTTTATAAAATTGTCATTAACAATATTTTTTGCTTGAATCTCAAGTTGTAAACCATACTTAAGATCTCTTACTTGAGTAGTAGGAACACCTTGATCTGTAGTAGTTTGTATTTTAATATAAATCGTACCACCAGCAAGGAAGTTTGCTTTTTTATTCTCTAATGTTAAAAGAGTAGTTTCATCTAAAATATTAGCTACCCCTTTACTAGATAAGTAATTCAGAGTAAGTCCTGCATTAAAGTATTTACCTAAATAGTTTGCAGCACCAGTTAATCCACCCGTTAAAGATACAGCATTTGCCATAAGACCATCAATTGCATTATGAACAGAAG
>DKNG01000259.1:3848-18125 GCA_002470185.1 Arcobacter sp. UBA7394
TTTCTTTGATTATTAGCATCATTAAACTCTTTTGTATTGCTACTTGCATCAAGTGGAGTATTATAAAAAAGTCCTTTGTCAGTTACATTTTGAACATAGTTTTTACTTGAAACAAACCAGTTGTTTTTTAAATCTTGCCCTTTATCATTATTAATCTCAACTGCATAAAGTTTAACTCTAATCATTTTATCTGGATTTTCTAGTTCAACTAAATCCACTAAACTTGTTTTTAAATCCACACCAGCTTTTGCAAAAAGATCTAAAACCTTATCTTTAGCTTTCATATTTGGGACAAATCCCTTTAATATAATCTTTCCATTAGTCTGTTTAATTATAAGTTTTGAACTAATTTCTTTAGCAATTTCTATAATATTAGTAAGATTTTCTGTCACATTTATATCAATATGTAATGATGTTGAATCTTCAAATGTAATCAAAATATTACTATGACCTAATTTCTTACTAAATACTTTTATTGCTTGAAGAGGTGAATTAACACTATCCAAAAAATCAACTTCAAGATTTTCATGGTCACTTACTTTTATACTTTTAATTACTTTTTCGAATTCAAGTACTTTATAAGAGCCTTTGTTTATAGATATATATTGATCGTATAAATTTTTACTTACTAAATCATTTGAAAAAGTAAAACTTGTCAATATAGATAAAGTAAATAATATCTTAAATATAAAATACATAATTAACTCCTAATTTATTTTATTGAAAGAGTCAAATCACACTCTTTTTTAAATTCGCTAATTTCATTAAAAACAACTGTTCGAGAATGAACATTGGATGAAGTTAAAAAATCATTAGTCATTGTAGTTTTAATGTTTACTATAACTTGATAATTAGAAGTTGCAGTATCCTCTACACATGAGATACCACTACCTGCTACATTATTAAAGTAATCATCTTTAATATTGTCATTTATGCTTGTTGCAATATCATCCTCTGTTTTGCCTAAGGCAACCATTCTTGCAGTATAATCAGCAATTGCATCAGTATTATCTTTTACTTTAATTGCATTAGAGTATTCAATAACAAAAAATAGAAAACTAACAAATATAATAAACAATACAATCCATAATACAATTTGATCTACAACTGCATTCTTCATATTAGTATGGTTTTTACTATTTTTATTTATTGTTTTCATTTTCTGCCTATTTTTTTAACTGCTTGTGTGTAAGAAATTGGTTTAACAACTTTTTCACTTACAAATAAGTTATCACAAGTTTTATACCATCCATTAACTTTTTCAAGATAAGGGATAACAACATTTCTACTTAATAGTTTTCTTGTTTTTGATTTTGTTGTTGCTTCACTTCTAATATAATAGAAATTCACATTTCCAACAACCAATTTATCCTTGATCTGTGTACATTTTTTATTTGGATTAATTACTATATTTACACTTTTTGTTTTTCTATTTTTGTCATCTTTTTTCTTAGATGGTTGAGAATAATCAATAACTGCACTTTTTGTGATCGTTGTTACTTTCGATTTATACCATCTATATTTAAACACTCTAGGTTTAATTACTTTTTTTACTTTTTTCTTATCAACAAGAAGTTTAATATCATCTTTACTTGCTAATTTCTCTTTTTCTATCTCTTCTATTTGTTTCTCTTTTGACATTTTATCAAGAGGTTCAATTAAAATTGATTCTTTTGTTTTTACCATCCAAAGTTGATTACCTTTGTTATAATCTTTGATTAATGAAATTAAAACCATAGGGTCAATATCAATAATCACCTCATCAGCTTTTACATCAATTATCTCTTCTATAACTTTTTTCTTAACAACTTTTTTTACTTTATGTTTAGTAATTGTTTCTGATTCAACTTTACCATCTCTAATAAAACCTAATACTTTAATATTATGAGATACATAACTAACATCATAATTAGTATATTTATTTAACTTATTTAATTCACCAATTGGGAATACAGAGATAATATTTATTAAATCACCTTGTACTAATGTATAGTTAGGATTATCAAATAGATTAAATTTCATATTGTAACTACCTTTTTCAAAGTCCAATAATTTAGCTCTATTTTTTTGTATTTTAGTATTTAATTTTTGTTTTAAAAATACTTCATTTTTATAAATTTTTTCTTTTGTATATTTCCCAATAATTTCTTTTTTTAATAAGGGTTTATTTAAAATATATTGTTTTGCAATTTTTGTTTGTCCTAGATGTTTTACTTCAATTAAAGTATTTCTATCTAAATCACCTTTTGCTATATAAACCGTTACCAACTCATTCTTACTCTTTATTGCCTGTTGATTTTTATTATAAAAATAATACGCAGCACCAATAGCTGAGAATAAAAGTGATGCTAAAATCAAAATAATAATTATTTGTTTATTTACTTGCATAACACATCCTTATTAAAATTATACTCCAAGTGTTAATGATCCACCCATTATTGGGAAAATTATAAATGCCCCAAAAGCTGGTAGAACAAATAAGAAAATTATAAGCATTAAATACATATTTAAAGTACTAACTTTTCCTTTAATTCTGTAAAACTTCTCTTTTCTCATCTCATCTGATTGCATCGCGAAAATATTTTTCACACCAATACCTGTCTCTTCACTTAAAATTAGAAAATCAATGATTTTATCTAACTCTCTACTATCAACTCTATTTTTCATATTTTCATATGCAACTTTTGTAGAGTAGTTAGTCATTTCATATTCTAAAATTCCTACTTCTTTTAGTAACTCAGGATCGATAATCCCTTTTGCTCTTCTTGAAACTTCGAAGAAGGCATTTTTTAAGCTCCCTCCTGCTTCAAGTATTACATTTACTAAATCTAAAAAAACACCTAAATCTCTATCGATTTTTTCAATTCTCTCAGATTTAGCAAGTTGTAAATATAATTTACCACCAAAGATTAAACAAATAACCCCAATAATCACACTAATAATTCCATACATCATAGGTACAAAAAAAGGAAGTACCCCCATAATAATTAAACCAATTAGTGCAAATAACAATCTAGCTTCTGTGTACTCCTTATAAGTGATTCCTGATTGAATAAGTTTAATACTTAAATTCTGTTTCTGTTCTCTGTCATTTAACTGTTGTTCCTCAATAATTGCTTTATTGTCAAGTTTTGAAAGAAGAACAATATTTTTTTGTTTTTTTCTTCTTTCAAATAACATTAATACAGCAATTAATAACACTCCTATCAAAAGAGGAGCCAATATAAATATATACATAGTACTCATTCTTTTACCTTTGTTAATAAGCTATTAATAAATAACCCTAAAGCAACCCAAAGAATAATAAAGAACATTTGGACTTTACCTAGATCACTACCGAAGAAGTGAGCATTTAATGAGTTATCAACAGCATTGTTCATCATTATATATGTGAATATAATAAGACCAATAATCATATAAGTTCCAACTTTTATCTCTCTAGTTGAAGCTGTAATTTCTTGTTTAATTTCACCTTGATCTTGAAGTGTTTTTCTTAATTTATCTAAGGTATTTGAGAATTTACCACCTGATTTTCTACCAATAGAAATAGTTAGATAGAAAATTCTAAGCTCTTTTGATTCAACTAATTTAAACATTTTTTCAAAACATTTATCTTCACCTATCATAGATTTTTCATTAACATATATATTAAATACACTTCTAGTAAATGTTGATTTACAAGTAGTAACTGATTTTTTTAAAGCTTGTTCAAAACCAACACCACTTCTCATCATACTTGTAACCTTATCAATAATCTCTTTTAATGAGAAGTTAAAATCTTCTTCTCTGATTTTAATAAGTTTCACTAAAAACAAATAAGGTACAAATAGAAATATTAAAAATATAAAAGAAGTAATAATTAAAGAACCAACAACAAAGTATGAAAAACTACTAACTAATATAGAAAAACCAATACTAACAAATATATAAATTTGTACAGCATACTCATGGGAACCAAGACCTGCATATTGAAGTTTTTTCTTTAAGAAATTTGAGTTATCACTATATACATCGTTATGTTTATTACTTTTATCTATAATTTTTGCATCAGTATTTACTAAAGTATGTATTATTAATCTTTGGTGATGTAGCTTTGCATAAAAAGAATATACATAAACTGTAAAACCTATTAGTAACATTGGAATGACAATAATAAAAAATAGATATAAATTACTCATTACTCTTCTCTTTTCATTCTTTGGAAATGTGGCCATTTGTGGAATATTTTTGGATCTTTTTCTAAGAAAACATCCATAAATTCATCTTTCCAACCACACATTACAGAAGGTAAATCTGTCTCTAATGCTTCAATTAACATTGACTTTGGCATTTCAAAGTTTGGATCAAATACTCTTCTGTCTATATCAACACCAAACATATTCATTTGATCTACTGTTCTTGATGGAGTTGATAAAACTTGAAATTCTCCTTTGGTTTTTTTCATATCACTTGTATCTCTTTTAAATTGAAAAATATCATTTAATGAAATAATTCCATTATCTTCCATTCTTCTCTCAATCTCTGATACTGCAATTAATTTTCTTGAACCATCAGGGAATCTAACTAATTGAATAATTAAATCAACTGCTGAAACAATTTGTGTCCTAATAAAACTAATATTTGCGCTTGGACGTGCTTCAAGGTACATATTCTCAACTCTTACTAGAGCTTCTTTTGTATTATCAGCATGTACTGTAGTCATTGAACCTGGATGTCCTGTATTCATTGCATTTAACATTACAACAATCTCAGCACCCCTACACTCACCAACTACAATTCTCCTTGGACTTGATCTAAGAGCCGATCTTAATAAATAATCTAATGGAATTGCACCCTTACCTTCTTCATTTGCCATTCTTGCTTCATATTGTCTAATAGAGTGACATGGCATTTGAGGTTGCATCTCTCTTGTATCTTCAATAACCATCAATTGTTCATTCTCATCAATAAATCTAGTCATTGCATTTAAGAATGTTGTTTTACCACTTGAGGTACCACCTGATACAATAATATTACATTTTCCTTTTGCAGCTTTTACTAAAAAATAGGCCATTTTCATGTCCATTTGTCCACCATCAATTAACATTTCTAAAAGAAGAGGTATTTCATTAAACTTTCTGATAGTAATACAAGAGCCATCATTTGCAGCAATAGGTGGAATTTGAACTTCAACCCTAGAACCATCATCAAGTTTACTTGACATAATAGGGTGAGCCTCATCAATTTTTCTATTATTTTCCGCAAGCATCTTATCAATTACTTTTCTAAGTTCCTCTTCATTCCTAAAAGTAAAAGGAGTTACTATTGTTTTACCATTGTAAATAACATCAACAAAATCTTTTGTATTTACAATTACATCATTTAAACCATCTTTTGCAATATCAAAAATAGTTGATATATGCCCAAAACCAATGATTCCATTTATAATCATTGTTTTTATATCATCTAAAGTTTCTCTTTTTAAATGTCTTGTTTGAGGAAATGATAATATGTACTCAGGAAGTACTTCTTCTAAACTATCTTTAGTAATTTTTTGATCAGACTTTAAATTCATCATAAAAGTGTCTTGTATTTTTAAAGCCAACTCATATAACTCTTTATTTAAATAAATCTCAGGGAAAGTAAGTTCTGAAGAGCTATTTGAAGTAGTATGTTTAAATATTTTTTCTTTTACTTCTTTATTCTCCTCACTTGGAACTTCTTCTTTCTCATCAGCATGAAAAGACTGAACTTTTACGCTCTCTTGAGATTCATGGTCATCTATTAGTGCTCTTAAATTTTTCATCATTTACTCTTTTTTAAAAATGAAAATAAGCCTCTTTTTTTTGGAGGTAAGGCTTCATCATCTGTTTTGTAAAAATCTCTATTCTCTAAAATTGCATTTAATTTTCTAATAAAAATAGAGTTTTTTGCTATTTCAGAAGCTAATTCACAGTAATTCCAACATTTTCCTAATGTTTGATAATCATTTGGAATTCTAAAGTCATCAAAGTGTATTTTGTCCTCTTCTCTCATATTTAAAATAGAAGTTACATCAGAAACTGAAATGGCATTTTGTGAGTCATATCTATTTACAATAAATGATACTTTCTCTTTTAATCCTGCTCTTTTCATTAGAGAATAAAATGTTTTTAGTTTTGATGTGTGAGGAAGAGTCATTTCAGTAACAACCCATAGATCATTTACAACATCATATAGAGTTGACTTCATACTAGAAGCATCGGCTAAACCTAAATCAATAATAATAAAATTGAAATAATCACTAGAATCAGAAATATATCCAAGGAGTTTTTCAATAAAAACATCTTTTTCCATTAATTCTTTATCTATGTGTTTTTGAATACCTGTAATACAATAGAAGTTTTCTCTTTTTTTAATAAGACCATTTTTTAGATTATCCTCAATATTGAATTCACTAGAGTTAATTAAATCAATAATAGTTTTCTCAGGCAAAGGATTCTTCTCTAAAAATAAGTTACTAACTGCTTTTGTTCCAGATAGATCTATATAAAGGATATTTTTATTAGTTAAATTTTGAGCTAATAAATCTGCTGTATTCATAGAAATTGTTGTTGTTCCAAGACCTCCTGAAACACCCGTGATTCCTATGATTTTATTACCAAATTTATTTTTATTAATTAGGGTTTTTCTTGTTTCAATAATTAATGATTTTATATTTTCCGCTTTAAACTCATTAATTGATACATAGTTTTCAATACCTAGTTTTCCACAGTACATTGAAATACCATGGTCATTAGGTCCAATAACTATAATTAATTCATTTAAAAATTTGATTATATTTTCATCTTCTTTTATTTTCTTATCATCACTTACTAAATATATAATGATATGTTTTTTATCTTTATTTTTAATCTCTTCTAAATGTCTTTCAATTGATACATCTAAAGTAACATCAACATTGAATAAACCTCGTAAACCAGTTTTTAAATTATCTGCAAACTCTTTTATATCTTCATCATGAATTAAATATATATTAAATGCAGTATCATTTCCAAAAAGTCTCTTTTGAACCTCTCTTTGTTTCTCTAATTGTTTTCTAATTTTCTTTATTAATTTTTTTAAAATCAAGCTACCTTTGATTTTTTTAGGGATTTCTATACGACCAAAGGTAATTCTATTTTTTCGAAGTAAGATTGTATACGTTTTTTCATATTTTGGTTTTTCTATTTTTTCACCATGTTTATTCATAGTAAAATTATAAATAAACTCATTATATTCATAATCATATTCATAATAACAAAGAGATTTTAGATCTGCTAAATCAGTAAATAGCTCTAGCATTTCATATATTTGTTCAGTTAGAGTGGAATTCTCTTTTGTTTCTTCAATTTTTTTTTGATAATATTCTAATTCCATCTTATGTCCCTTTTATTAATTTACTTAATACTCTAATTCGATTTCTTTTATTTTTGACGGTACTACTTCAGTATTTAAAGTAATATACCTAGTACTTGAATGTCCATTACTTTTTACTGAATAACCAGTTACTTTAACTCTTACTATTCCGTTTGTAATTGCTCCTGAATCTAGTGTTAGCACATCCATTTCAACAGGTAAATTAGATCCACTAGGACCAATAATATCAAAGATTCCATCTGTTAAGTGGTTAATTTGAGTATTCCACGTTGATGTAGTATTTCCAAGATAAGTTCCCACTAAACATATGGGAGTGTCAGTTCTTCCATCTTCAAAATCTATGCTTTGTTCAGAGTTATAAATATCACCAATTGTTTGTGTATAGTGTCTAAAATCACTCTCTCCTGTAGTAGTACATCCAGATGATGTGTTATCACAATTGTCAACATCAAATCCTAAATCTGAAAAATCAAATTTATTACTTAATGTAAAATCACAATCACAATCACAATCTGTAATTACAGGATAAAAGGTATCTTGGTCAGAATAGTTCCAATCAGCAGTTAAAGCATAATCCATATCAATGCTATCCCCAATAGTAAAAGTCCTATCATTAATAGCAAAAGGTGCTAAACCATAAGAGAAAACGCTTGTAGGTTCGTCAGTATCAATAGTAGCAATTGTAGCTCGAGATTCAGCTTTTAAATCAAAGGCATCTAATCCTAAAAATTTATACCAAAATGTACTCTCTTTATAATCAGCTATTGTTGCTGTTACAGTATTAGGGTCAGATACAAAATCCCAAGTGTAAGAGATACTATCTCTAACTTCACTTCCTAATTTTGTTTCACCTAACATATTATAATTTGTTGTTTCTGCATTAGTTGTACTCTCTTCTACTCGAACATAGTATTTAGCTAATGTTAAAACAGAATTATCAGTAACTTTTTTAAGGTTATAGAACTTATCTCTTGCTTGCATATTATCACTAACTGTTGCACCAATTGCAATTAGCGAAGCAAAAAGAAAAAGTCCTAACATTATTTGGTCAATTATTGCTTTTTTCATCACTTGTCCTTTAAAATATAAAAGGATAAATGCCTTTAACAACCAAAATATCTACAATTACAGTTGCTAAAAACATCATCGGTACCATTGGTGCTATCCTTCTCTTTCTTACCTTTTGCACATAAAGTAATGAAAAAGTTTGAAAAATACCGGATAAAACCAAAAAAAGTGCAAATGGTTTAAGACCTAAATATAATGATACGATCATCATATATTTTATATCTCCACCACCTAAAATCATCTGTCTGTTTATTAACATAATTGCTATGAAAAATAGTAAGACAACAAATGTAAGTATTATTGAACTAAGAAAAATCTTTGATTCTATAAAGCCAAATACTAAAAGCATTCCAGCTAAAGAGATCATTATGTCGTTAGGAACTAAAAACTTTTTGAAATCAAAATAAGATAAAATGAAAGAAAATATATAGAAACTTAATACAAACATCATAACTTGCTCCTTGAAAGAAACAAATACCTAAGGAACAAAAAAAGGGGGGGAGTAAAATACTGATACCCCCAATTATATTAATTTCCTGAGGCATCCGTTGTTACAGAGTCAATTTTTCCTGATGCTGCTGTTTGCACTTCACCAGATTCAGTAGTAATCCAAGTATTAAGTCCAACTACCGCAGCTACACCTACAATTACAAGTAAAAGAGTTACAAGGATTTTATCCATAGCTCCTTTATCACTTTTTAATCTTCTTTTTAAAAAATCTAACATGACATTCTCCTATTATTAAAATGTATTTTATTAACAAATTTAATGTTGGAAATAGGCAGCTGCAGTATAATTTATTATATATAATAAACTGAATAATAATTATTATTAAAAGTGCAACCCGGCTATCTTCAACAAAGACCCGTGGCTTTCCGTCCCTACCTCGCGATAAGTTTGGCTAATTGTTTTGTTATAGTAATTGTTACATAGAAAAACTTAACTGTAACTTAATTTTTTACTCTATAAATAAAAAATAATTCTTTCCTATTTTAAATAAATTATTAAGTTTTATTATAGATCTTGATCCCAATTTTAGGTAGTTTTAATTTTCATTTTATTTCTAAAAATAGCAATTTGCTAATAAAAATACTTTTTTATAAGAAAAAAAAGAATTTCTAAATTTACATATAAAGCCTATATAATGGTATCTATGTAATTTTAGTTATTTTAAAGTATAGCATTTTTGCTATATTTTTTTAAGAAAAGTTATTAAGTCATTATTTCTTAAATTATAATTTATAATTCTTATCGATTGATATTTTTTATTATTTAGAGACATTTATTTATATGTATTTTTATAAAAATAATTTTTTATATTTTAGAAATAATCCATATTTTTCATCCATTAGAAGTAATTTTTCCAATGAATGAAATAATTTTTTAAGTTATTGTAATGCAGTTTCTTCCATTTTCTTTTGAAGTATATAAATTATCATCAGCTGTTTTAAATACTTCATCTATTAATAAATCTTGATTCTTAAAGACAATACCTCCAATAGAAACACTAAGGAAATTATGAGGGTTCTTTTCATGTTTAATTTCCAAAGAAAAAATTGCATTTTTAATAGCATTTGCCAAGTTCTCGATCTCTTCAAAGTCATGAAAACAGCTTATATATACGAATTCTTCTCCCCCATATCTAAAAACAAAATCATTAGCTCTTCTAGCAAATTTATTAAGAACTTTACCCACATCTTTTAAGGCTTCATCCCCTGCTCTATGGCCATAAAAGTCATTATATTTTTTGAAATAATCTATATCAATTATTAAGAAGTTAAATTCATAATTTTGTCTTTTAGCTCTATTAAATTCCTGAGCAAAAATTTCATCAAAATTTCTTCTATTTCTAAGACTTGTTAATGCATCTGTTGTTGATAATTCTTCTAATAATTTTAAATTCTTCTCTAATTGAGTATTAATATTTTCTAATTCTTTAGTTCTTTCACTAACTAGATCTTCTAACTTATCATTAATATCTCTTAGATTTTTATCTTTTTCTTCTAACTTTTTTATTAATACATCATAATTAGTTTTAATTGAAGTAAATTGAGATAAGGATTGCTCCATTAGTTTTAATTTTCGTTTTAAAACCTTATTCTCTTTTTTATACTCATCAAGTGTTTCCATTAATGGATATCTCCATAAATAATATCTGTACCACATTTTAAGTCTCTAAGATAATCTAAAGCATTTAAAACATATTTTTTATTAATAATTGAACCATGTTGAGGCAAAATTGCATCTATTTCTTTATCTTCAATTTTTGAGACAAAACCTCTAGCTGCTATATTTGAAGCCATATAATCTATATGAAATAAGTTCATATTATTAATATGCTCATCAAAGTCATTTACAACTAATTCCCAGTTAATATCTAATGCAGCCCAAATATCACCAGATAATAAAAATTGTGAGCTTCTATCATAAGTCACAAAAGCACCTGGAAAATGTAAAAATGGAGCTTCGATAAACTCTAATTGTCTTCCATTTGAGAATTCAAATACTGGATTTTGATTTACACTTACGTAGTTATAATCTTCTCTTCCATAATGAGGTAATAATACATTCGTTCTATCACTAGAATAGATCGTAATATCTTCCTTATAATCTAACCAATCAACCATTGATGCTGATACATCTGGGTCTTGGTGACATAAAATAAGCCCCTTAATATTCTCTTTTGATACCACTTCTAAAGCTCTAGATTTTACTTGCTCAAAAAATCCTCTACTTCCTGGATCAACAATCAGTGCTTCCTCACCTGCTTTAATTAAATATACATTACATCTAAAAGCTGTTTCATTATCTATACCTAACCAATAAATTGTGTAATCACCATCATCAAATAGCGGTGTAACCACTTCTAAATCAATTTGTTCATCCAAATAAGAATCTATCAAATTTGCCATTTATATCTCTCCCTAATATACACAAATAACTTTTTGTTTACTATAACTAATTATATAACAAGTAAGATAATAAGCCCTACTTTTTACAATCTTTTTTTCCTTAATCCCATACAAAACTCTTTTTGGATATAATCACAAAATATATAAATTAACAAGGAATATTATGACTGTAGATGATAACTTAATTGCAAAATTATCAAAACTATCTAGTTTAGAAATTGATGAGGCAAAAAAAGAGAATCTTAAATCTGAACTTGCTGATATTATTAACTTTGTTGAAAACCTAAATGAAATTGATGTATCAAGTATAGAGGCTACATTTAATACTGTTGAAGGTGGAACACCATTAAGAGAAGATGTGGCAAAGCAAGATTTAGAACTTTCAAGTCACATTATGAGTAATGCTCCAAAAAGTGAAGATGGGTACTTTGTAGTACCAAAAATTATAGAATAGGAAATATTAACATGATTAAGGTTTATGGAATAAAAACCTGAGACTCTGTTAGAAAAGCCTTAAGGTTTTTTAAGGACAACAACATTGAAGTAGAATTCTCTGATACAAAAAAAGAGATTCCAACTTCTGATTCTATCAAGTCTTGGTGTACAAAAGCTGGTATTGATTTAGTTTTCAATAGCAGAGGAACAAAATATAGAACTCTGAAATTAAAAGAATTAAATTTAGATGATGAAGGTAAAGTAGAATGGTTATGTAAAGAACCAATGCTTTTAAAAAGACCTATTATCGAAGCAGCTGATGATGTAGTTGTAGGATTTAATGAAGATAATTATAAAGAGAAATTTTTATAAAAAAAAGGGGAAGTTTTTATAACTTCCCCTTTTTTTATGCCAAAGATATAATTATACGATTATATCTTTTCTAGCTTCTTTTAATGTATCAGCAATCATAAATGATAATTCTAATGCTTGATCAGCATTTAATCTTGGATCACATTGAGTATTATATCTAGATGCTAAACCTTCTTGAGTAATAGCCGAACTAGCACTTCCTGTACACTCAGTAACATCTTGTCCTGTCATTTCTAAGTGAATACCACCAGCATAAGTTCCCTCAGCTCTATGGATTTGGAAGAATTTTCTAACTTCACTTAATACAGCTTCAAAATCTCTAGTTTTATAACCATTGTCAGCTTTGATAGTATTACCATGCATAGGATCAGATGACCATAATACATTTTTACCTTCTTTTTTAACTCTTGCTAATAATTTAGGGAAATGATCTTCAATTTTATTTGCACCCATTCTAACAATAAGATTTAATCTTCCTGCTTCATTTTCTGGGTTTAAAGTATCAATTAATTGAATTAATTCGTCTTCTTTCATAGAAGGACCAACTTTACATCCAATAGGATTTTTAATACCTCTAAAGTACTCAATATGAGCATCTTTTAAGTCTCTTGTTCTATCACCTATCCATAACATATGTGCAGCACAGTTGTACCAATCACCAGAAATAGAATCTTTTCTAGTTAATGCTTGCTCATAGTTTAATAATAGTGCTTCATGAGAAGTAAACAGTGTAGTTTGATTTAGTTGAGCAGTATTCTCACTAGTAATTCCACATGCTTTCATAAAATTTAATGATTCAGTAATCTTAGATGCAATTTCTTCATATTTTGAACCTAATTCATTATCTTTTACGAAATCTAAGTTCCACGATTGAACAGAATTTAAATCAGCCATCCCACCTCTTGAGAATGCTCTTAAAAGGTTCATTGTCGCAGCACTTTGATTATATGCTTTTAATAATCTTTTTGATTTAGGATTTCTAGATTTTTCTGTAAAGTCAATATCATTAATAATATCTCCTCTATATGAAGGTAAAGAAATACCATTTATCTCTTCAAAATCAGCAGATCTTGGTTTTGCAAATTGTCCTGCAACTCGTCCTACTTTTACAACTGGACATCCACCTGAGAAAGTTAAAACAACTGCCATTTGCATCATAACTTTAAATAAATCTTTAATATTATTTGCATTAAATGAAGTGAATGATTCAGCACAGTCTCCACCTTGTAAAAGAAAAGCTTTTCCATTTACAACATCCGCTAATTGATTTTTTAAACTTAATGCTTCACCAGCAAAAATTAAAGGTGGATATGAACTTAATTCATTCTCTACTTTTTTTAATTTTTCTAAGTCATTATAAGTTGGTTGTTGCTTGATTGGGAAATCTCTCCAACTACTTGGATTCCAAGTTTTCATCTATTTGCCTTTTAATTTTATTTAATAATGGAAGATTTTATCGAAAAGTTACTTAATTGGAGAAAGTTTTTTTGTTGCTAATTTGTAATTTTTAGAAAGAGGAAGCGCGATATTATAAAGACTGTAGCACTATTTCTAGTACTACAAATCTCTATTAGTTAATTAGTTTTGATAAAAGATCTTTGAATGATACTTTAAAAGCATCTAATCCATCTTTTAAAAGTTTTGAATAAATATTTTCAACATTTATTCCTTTTTCAGCTAATAATTCAAAATACTCATTACAATCTTCTTCACTCATAATTTCCGTAGGTTCTTTAATCCCATCTTCTAACCAATCTTCAATAGTTGCTAAAGGAGCAGTGTTTACTGAATTTGGGTAGATTAAATTATCAATGTAATAAGAAGGAGCTAACTCATTTCCTTTTACACCAGTACTTGCAAATAAAGTTCTAATGTTTTTATTTTCAAATTTGTTAACTTCATGGTAACATTTAGTTGCATTAACAATTCCTAATCTAGCAGTTTCTAAACCTTTTGCTAAACAATCACTATCTGCTAGTCTATCAAGTCTAGATACAAATACAGAAACAACTGCTTTAATATCTTTATTTGATTCTTTGATACCTTCATTAAGTGCTTGCGCACATTTTATTGCTTGATCAGGTGAGAAGATTAATGTAGCATTTACATGAAT
>DKNG01000259.1:18270-20585 GCA_002470185.1 Arcobacter sp. UBA7394
CCTTGTGCATCATCACATAATGATGGATCAACTTCAATTGAAATAAAACCATCATCATAATCATTTTTATGTAAATCAGATAAAAGAACTGAAGCTCTTTTAATATCTGTAAGTGCTAATTCTTCATAAATAGTTTTTGCATTATTTGCTTGTAACATATCAAGTTGTTGTTTATATGCTACAGAATTAGAAATTGATGATTCAAAAATTGCAGGGTTTGATGTTGCACCTTGAATTATTTCATCTTTAATTATCTCTTGAAATCTATTTTCTAAAAAATCTCTTTCAATAAAATCACACCATAAAGAGTAATTAATATCTTCTTTTAAACTCATCATTTCCCCTTAAATATGTTTTAGAATTTCTGTTAAATCTTTTTTATCAACAATAATGTTTGCTTCTTTTTTAAGTACTTCTTTTGCGCAGAATGCAATTCTTGTATCAGCATGTTCAAACATTGATAAATCATTTGCTCCATCTCCACAAACTAAAGTATCTGCTTTAGAAACCCCTAGGATATTTTGAAGTCTTTGAATCATATCACCCTTTGAGAATCCAAACATCATATCTCCACCAACTTGGCCAGTTAGAACTCCATCTTTTTCATGTAATACATTTGAAAAATCTGCATCTAAACCTAATTTGTCTTTAGCAGGTGAAGTACCAATTCTAAATCCACCAGAGAAACAAACTACTTTGTAACCTTTCTCTTTTAATGCAGGAATTAGTTCAGTAGCTCCAGGCATAAGTGGTAAATCTTTACAAATTTCAACAGCTTGAGCATAGTCTAAGCCTTTTAATAAAGATACTCTCTCTATTAAAGATTCGAAGAAATCTAGCTCTCCAGCCATCGCTTTTTCAGTAATCCCAGCAACTTTTTCTTCTAAACCTAATGGCTTTGCAAGAAAGTCGATAGTTTCACCATCCATAAGTGTTGAATCAAAATCAAAAACAGCTAATTTCATTAATTTTCCCTAGTTTTATTCTTTAAAGGTTATAATAGTATCTAAATTATACTAAGGAAAAGTTTTTCATAATGAAACTAGCATGCATTGATATTGGATTAAAAAGAATAGGAGTTGCTATCTGTCTAAGTAGTGATATTGTTACTCCTCAAAGCGCAATTTTGAGAAAAAATAGGAACCAAGCAGCAAATGATGTTAATGCTTTTTTAAAAGAATGGGAAATAGAAAAACTAATAGTAGGACTTCCAAGTGCAAGTGAAGATATGCAAAAAAGAATCAATCACTTTGTAAAGCTATTGGAATTAGATATACCTTTTGAGTTTCAAGAAGAGAATATGAGTTCAATTGAAGCAGAAGATTTAATCAAAGGTGAAATCAAATATAAAAGGGATGGAAGAGTTGATTCAATTGCTGCAAAAATTATCCTTGAGAGATATCTATTTCGAAGCTAACACTTTATAAACAAAATAGCGATACTATTTAGAAATACTAAATTAGGATTTTAATTGCATAACTTACACCTATTAATCATAATTGTAAAATCAAAAGAGTTAATTATTAGAGCTATTAAAATTGCTTTAATAGTTGGAATCATTCTAAATATTATCAATCAAGGGGATTATATATTCTCTTTAGAGTTTGAAAAAATAAACATCTATAAAGCTATTTTGACTTTTTTTGTTCCATTTTTTGTATCTATGTATACAGCTATTACTATGAAAATGAAATTTCATGTGGGTGAGAAAGCAATTGAAAACATCACTTTAAGATGTAAGATTTGTAATTCATGTAAAAATCTTAAAAAAGAAGAAATTATACCATTTTGTGATACTTGTAATGAAAATACAGTATGGAAACTAAGTTCAATAAAAGACAAAAAATGTAATCACTCTTAGATTTACATTTTTATTTTTTTAACTTGTCCTGATGTTTTGTTCTTATCTCATTTATTTCATCAAAATTCTCAAAAAACAAATCCACTAATTTAGGATCAAAATGTTTTCCTCTCTCTTTTTTGAATAAATCAAATATCTTTTCAAGTGGCCATGCTTCTTTGTAAACTCTAGCACTTCCAAGGGCATCAAATACATCAGCAATAGCTGTAATTCTTCCAAAGATGTGAATCTCTTCACCTTTTAGTTTCTTTGGATATCCACTTCCATCCCATTTTTCATGATGTTGATGAGCTACAATTGCAGCAGCTTTTAAAATAGGTTTATCAGAGTTTTTTAACATATTATAACCCAATGTTGAATGTGTTTTCATAATAACAAACTCTTTATCTGTTAACTTTCCTGGTTTATTTAATATTTCATCTTTTATTCCAACTTTACCAATATCATGCATAGG
>DKNG01000259.1:20669-32023 GCA_002470185.1 Arcobacter sp. UBA7394
TCAGCTACTCTTTTTACATGATTTCCTGTCTCTTTAGATCTTGTTTCTCCAATAGCTCCCATTGTATAAACAATGTCTTTTTGAATATTAATTATCTCTTCATTTGCTTTTATTGATTCTGTAATATTTGTACCATAAGCCATAATTTTATTAATATTTTTTACACCTTTTAGTGAAAACTGATAAGTTTCATTATTTTCAAAAGTATGTTTGATTTTTACTAATTTATTTTCATTTAAAATATTTTGAAGTTCAATCTTATCATTTAGAAAATCAAAAGTCATTGTATTTGGGAAAAGATTAATTGCGGGAATATTTTTAAATAGTATTGAAGCATCTTCATCTATTACAAAAACTGGTTCTGGATTATTCTCAGGTAAAGAAGATAAAAAATTGTTCTTTTCTCGTAAGCCTTCATTTATTCCAAGTAATCTATAAATAAAACACTTATTAGCAAACACTGTATATAAAGTCATAAGACCCATCATAAGCATCATCCAACTTTGCATAATATATGCCATTACAAAAGATATTATAATTAATACAACTCTTATATTCGAATCAAGTTTTGTCATATTACAATCAGTGTTCGCACAAGTCATGTTTTTTTCCTAAGTGTTATTTTTTTACTAAAGTTACTACCGCTATGGCAAAGCCTGCATCATGAGTGATTGATACAAATGATTTTTTGATTTTAAATTTTTTTCGTAAAGATTTTGTGTACTTCAACTTGGGAGCACCTTTTTTACTCTTTGATATTTTAATATCATGGAAAGAACAAGTTGCTCCAATTCCAGTACCTATTGCTTTACTAGCAGCTTCTTTTGCTGCCCAAAAACCAGCGGCTGTTTCTGGTCGTTTTATTAACTCGATTTCTTCATCATCCAAAAACCTCTCATAGGCTTTTCTACCAAATTTTTCATGCATTCTTTTTATTCTATCAATTGATGCTACATCTATTCCTATCATTTTAAACCTATTTGTGTATAATTTCAAGTATGAAACTGTTTATTAAAAAACTATTATACCTTATTGTAATGTTATTTATTATTAGCCTAATCTCTTTTCTTGCAATTAATGCTGCACCAAATTCTTTTTTTGCTAGTGGAGAATTAAATCCTAATATCACTGAAGAGTCTATTGCTCAGCTAAAGGCTATTTATGGACTTGACAAGCCATTATATATACAGTTTTTTTCTTGGGTATTAGCAATATTACAACTAGATTTTGGAATCTCTTTTGCTAGTGGAAGTATGGTAAAAGACGAAATTATTTCTCGTATTCCAATTACACTAACTATAAATATTATTTCCATGGTTTTAATTTTTATAATTTCACTTTATTTAGGAATAAAAGCTGCATTAAGTAAAAATAGTTTTTTTGATAGATTTACAGGACAATTATCACTACTTAGTTTCTCAATGCCTTCATTTTATTTAGCACTACTTTTAGTATTGGTTTTTGCTATTAATTTTGAAGTTTTACCAATTGCAGGACTTCACTCCATGAGTGACGATGGAAGTTTAGCTTATTATTTAGACTTTGCATGGCACTTAGTTTTACCAATATTTATTATAGTATTTGGAGGAATTGGAAGTTTGACTTTATATATTAGATCACTTACTATTGAGATATTAAAATCTGATTATATATTCTTTGCAAAAGCTAGAGGACTTAGTGATAAACAAATATTAAGACACTATATTTTACCAAATCTATATCCACCAGTAATTACCCTACTTGGATTATCTCTTCCTGGAATTATTGGAGGTTCAGTAATACTAGAAACAATCTTTTCAATTGATGGAATGGGATTATTATTCTTTAAAAGTGCATTATCACATGATTATCCAGTAATTATGGGAATATTAATTATTGGTGCATTTTTAACACTTATTGGAAATATGATTGCAGATTTAGTACTGCTAAAACTTAATCCAAACTACGATAACAACTAAAAAATTTAATAAGGAACATATTTGAAAATTATAAGAACTATTGAAGAGTTACAAAATATTAGAAAAACTATAACTTCAAGTGTTGGTTTTGTACCAACTATGGGAGCCTTACATGATGGACATATCTCCCTAATAAAACAAGCTAGAGAAGAAAATGAGATTGTAATTGTTTCAATCTTTGTAAACCCAACACAATTTTTACCAGGGGAAGATTTAGACGCATATCCTAGAAAAGATGAAGCAGATAAAAAAATCTGTGAAATGTGTAAAGTTGATTATCTATTTATGCCAGAAATTTCAACAATGTATGGAAAAGAAGAGGTATTAATAAAAGCTCCTAATAAAAGTTATATGTTAGAGGGAGAAGCTAGACCTGGACATTTTGATGGAGTATTATTAGTAGTTCTAAAACTATTTGGATTAACACAACCAACAAATGCATACTTTGGAAAAAAAGATGCTCAGCAACTATCATTAATAACTCAAATGGTAAAAGATTTATTCTTAAACATTAATGTAGTTGCATGTGATATTGTAAGAGAAAATGATGGTTTAGCTATGAGTTCTAGAAATGTATATTTAGACCAAACTCAAAGAAAAGATGCCCTACTTTTATCTAAATCTTTATACACAGCAGCCTCACTAATTGCAAAAGATGAAAGAGATGCAAAAACTATCAAAAATAAAATCCATGAAGTTATGGAAAATCTTGATGTGGAATATGTGGCAATTGTAGATAGAGAATTTAATGAAATTCAAACTGTAGAGTTAAATAACTGTATTATTTTGATTGTTGTTAGATTTGGAAATACTAGATTATTGGATAATATCTGGTTATAAAATAAAGTTTTTTTAAGTTCTATGATGTTACATTTTAATAATATTTATCAAAAAGGATATACATGAACTTAAAAAGACTAGCCCTTACGAGTACTCTATTGGTTTCAACACTATTTGCAGGTAATTATAATGTTGATAAAGATCACACAAATGTTGGCTTTAAAGTTAAACATATGATGATTTCAAATGTATCTGGAAAGTTTAATGAATTTAAGGGAACCTTTGAATATGATGAAAAAACGAAAACACTAAAATCTCTAAATGCTGAGATAATTGTTAAATCAATAAATACTGAAAATAAAAAAAGAGATGATCACCTAAGATCAGCTGATTTCTTTGATGCAAAAAAATTCCCAAAAATCACATTTACTCTTAGTAAAATTGAAGATGAAACTGCTTATGGGAAAATCACAATTAAAGATGTTACAAAAGATATTAAATTAGATTTTGATAATGGTGGAACTATAAAAGACCCATGGGGTAATTATAGAGCAGGCTTTGCACTTAGTGGAAAAATCAAAAGAAAAGATTTTGGAATTACTTGGAATAAAGTAATTGAAGCAGGTGGAGTAGCTGTAGGAGATACAGTAAAACTTGATATTGAAATTGAAGGTATCAAAGAAAAATAACTCACAAATAAAAGAATAGTTCACCCTATTCTTTTATGGTCAAAACACTATAAAAAACTAACTATATTATCCCATTTACAAATTATTTCATTTATGCTAGAATTGCGAAAAAATTAAGGTTTTAATAATATATGAAATTTACAACTCAAAACCCTCAAAAATCTTTACATTTAGTATCATTAGGCTGTACAAAAAACTTAGTTGACTCAGAAGTAATGCTTGGAAAACTAAGTGAATATACAATGACAGATGATTCAGCTAATGCTGATGTTATTATTGTAAATACTTGTGGATTTATTGACTCTGCTAAAGAAGAGAGTATTAATACAATTTTAAATCTTCACGACGAAAGAAAAGAACAATCAGTTTTAGTAATGGCTGGATGTTTATCTGAAAGATATAAAGAAGAATTACAAAAAGAATTACCAGAAATTGATGTATTTACAGGAGTTGGTGACTATGATAGAATCGACGAACTAGTAAATGAGAAAAGATCAAACTTCACAAATGAAGTATTCCTTGCAAGTGATACAAACGAAAGAGTTATCACAGGTTCTTCATACCATGCATATGTAAAATTAAGTGAAGGATGTAACCAAGCCTGTTCATTCTGTGCTATTCCGTCTTTCAAAGGGAAACTGCACTCAAGAACATTAGAATCTCTTGTAAAAGAAGTAAAAGCCTTAGTAAAAAAAGGTTTTACAGACTTCTCATTTGTATCACAAGATTCATCTTCATTCTTAAGAGATTTAGGTCACAAAGATGGACTAGAGCAATTAATCACTGAAGTTGATAAAATTGAAGGAATTAAAACAGCTAGAATTTTATACCTTTACCCATCAACTACTACTTTAGATTTAATTGATAAAATTGCTGATTCAAAAATCTTCCAAAACTATTTTGATATGCCATTACAACACATCACTCCTTCTATGCTTAAAATCATGAAAAGAGGAAAAGGTGTTGAGAAATTAATTGAATTAATGGATCATATGAAATCAAAACCAAACTCTTTTGTAAGAACTACATTTATTGCAGGACATCCTGGTGAAACAGTAGAAGACCATGAAGCATTATGTAAATACATTGAAGAGTACAAGTTTGATAGAGCAAATGTATTCTCTTACTCTACAGAAGAAGGTACTCATGCTGCAAAATCTGATCAACTAATTGAACAAGAAATTATTGATGACAGAGCAGATGAAATCGGAGCAATTATTGCAAATACTACTCAAGAATCATTAGAAGCAGAAGTTGGTAAAACTTTTGATGTTTATGTTGATGGTGAGAGTGATGAACACGAATATTTATTATCTGCTAGAAAAACTATTTGGGCTCCAGATATTGATGGTGAAATCTACATCAACGATAATGAACTATTTGAAGAAAATGGGGATCAAACTCAATTAAAATTCGGACAAATTTATACAGTAACTATTACAGAATTAGTTGGAGATAAACTAATCGCAAGAGTTATTAAATAGTATGACCCTAAACTTTAGTGCAGTTAAGGACAAAAAGAATCTACTAGCTTTTTCAGCTGGAGTAGATTCTTCTGCACTATTCTTCTTATTACTTGAACAAAATATTCCTTTTGATATTGCAATTGTTGATTATAATGTAAGAAATCAATCAAAAGATGAAGTAACTTACGCAAAACAACTAGCAAAGAAATACAATAAAAAAGTTTTCATAAAAGAAGTAGAACTAGAAAATTCTAATTTTGAGAAAAAAGCAAGAGATATTAGATACTCTTTTTTTGAAGACTTAATAAAGCAGTTTGATTATGGTACTTTAATTACCGCTCATCAGCTAAACGATAAACTTGAATGGTTTATGATGCAAATGAGTAAAGGAGCTGGTATTGTTGAGCTATTAGGCTTTAAACAATGGGAAGATAAGATTACTTACAAAATATATAAACCTCTATTAGAAATCACGAAAGAAGAATTAGAAAACTATCTAAAAAGCAATAATCATAAATATTTTATTGATAATAGTAACTTTGATGAAAAATATAAAAGAAATTACTTTAGACATAACTATTCTGATAAGTTTTTGAGTGAATTTAAAGATGGTATAAAAAACTCATTTGAGTATTTAGAAAATGATTTAAACTCTCTTCAAATAGAAGAAAAAGCTATCTTACAAATTGAAGACTTAGAAATATTTAAAGCATCAAATGATGATAATATTAATATAAGAACCATAGATATAAATCTAAAAAAAAGAGGTGTATTATTATCAAAAGCTTCAAGAAATGAAATTCTAAGACAAAAAGAAATTGTAATTTCTCATAAGATATCTGTATGTATAGGTAATGATTTAATTTATATAGCTCCATTTTCAAAAAGTAAAATGGATAAAAAATTCAAAGAAAAATGTAGGTTAAATAAAATACCTAAAAATGTGAGAGTTTATCTGTACGATAAAAATATAGATCCAAAAGATTTAGTTGTTTAAAAACTTCTTCATCTTTTGCATATTATTTAATTCTTTTCTAGAAACTTCTTTGTGTTCTTTCAAAAAATTAATACTTTTAAAAAAAAGTTCTTCCATGCGTTTCAAATCATCTAGTTCTAAATCAAAATCTTCAATTGTAGAATCTTTTAAATAATCTTCATGCCATTGGATAAGAGCTGTTGCTCTATCATAAGAATCTAGTGAATCGATATATACCAATTCACTTAAAGCTTTTAAAGACCTGTTTCTTCTTTCCATGCTTCAATTAGCCCCTGTGCTACTTTCATAACTTGATTAACAGAATTAACGTTATCATCAATACCTGCAGCAAAAAGTGTCTCAATTTGGTAAAGATATAAACCATCTAAATAATATGCAACATCCCCACCATCAAAATCAAGAACGTTTCTTAACTCATCAAAAATTGCAATCGTTTTATTTATATAAGTAAACTTAGCTTCAATATCACCTTCATCCATAGCATTCTTAATAAATGAAAGATATTTGATTATACCTTCGTATAATTTTAATATCAGTACATAAGGGTCATCTGAAACTGCATTTTGTTGATTATATATATCTAATCCCATATTATCTCCATAATATTCTAATAAGTGGATAGTATATTATATGTTTGCTTAATTTTAAACAAAAGAGAAAAAAATTATTTTCTCTTTTATATTAGTTAGAAGAAGTAGATTGTTGGATCATCATTTTTAACCCAGAGAAAGAGGATTCAAATCCTGCAATAATTGAACCATAAGATCCAAATTGAAGCGCAAGTTGTTGATACTTAGAATCTAAAGCCTTTTCAGCTTTTTCTTTATCTTCTTCAAGAGTTTTTTCTCTTGTTGTCATAGAAGCTTCATGACTATTTAAAACACCACCTGAGAAGTTCATTTCATCAATAACAGCTTTAAGTTGTGTACCAAATCCTTCATTTGCAGCAGTACCAACAAACAGTTCTTGTAAACCACTAGGATCATCTTCAACAGCTTTATTAAATGTAGCTGTATCTAAAGAAATCTTTCCAGATTTATCAAGTTCAAAACCGTAATTAAATACAGATTTATCAGAACTTGCACCATATTGGCCAAAAAGTTTATCTTTTACTTGTGATAAAATATTTTTTAACGATGATTTATCAGATACAGGACTATCAGCATTATCAATCTCTGCAGAAACTAAATCTACAAGTTCATTATATTTAGTTATTAAATCTTGTACTTGTGTTGCAAT
Organism: Arcobacter sp. UBA7394; assembly: GCA_002470185.1. Classification (GTDB taxonomy): domain Bacteria; phylum Campylobacterota; class Campylobacteria; order Campylobacterales; family Arcobacteraceae; genus Poseidonibacter. The sequence continues at coordinate 27,799 of DKNG01000259.1, forward strand.
GAAAGAATTATCATCACTAATATTAATAGTTGAAACACCAATTTTATTAGCTGTAATATCTAAACCATCAACTGTTAATTTATTAGATGAAACACTATATGAAACACCATCAATTTCAGCAGTCATATCTTGTGCTGTTAAAGTATGATTAGTAGCATTTATAGTTCCTAACTCATCTGTAGTAAATCCTAAATCATCGCCAGCAGTACCACTAATAGTTAAAGCATTAGATAATCCTGAATCTTCACTTTTTAGAATTAATCTATACGAATCAGTTCCAACTTGATCTAAAGAAGCAGCTACTCCAGCTTTTGCTGTAATTGCAGCTGTTAATTCATCATATGTAGCATAATCAGCTGTATTAAAATCAAAAGAATCACTTCCAACAGCAATAGTTAGAGTACCAATATCACCTAAGGCATCTTTTTGAGCCCCAGTAATTGTATTTGATTGATATACGTCTTTTTGAGCTAAACTTTTAATATCAACTGTTGTAATACCATTATTAAGTTTAGATACATCAGAGGCTTGAAAAACAGCAGAGTCTCCAGAAGTTGTAGCTGCTTTTTCATCAAAAGCAGTAGTTCCACCAGATACAAATAAATCAAATGGTTTAACAGCAGTTAATAATTCAGAAACCTTTGAACTAATCCCAGTAAAAACTTCTTTTTCTTTAACTAAATCAGCAATATTAGTTTCAATAGGTTCAACTCTTGCTTTCCTTTCGGCAGCTTTTAGTTTGTCAATTGTTTCTTGATTTAATGCAGCAGCTCCACCACCACCTAAACCTAATACACCTTCAGCCATGATTTACTCCTTTATCTTTTTAATCCAAGTAATGTTTTTAACATTTCATCAATTACTGTAATAATTTTAGCATTTGCTTCATATGCCGCTTGGAACTTAACTAAATTTAGTAGCTCCTCATCTTTATCAACTTTTACTAATTCATTATAAGAACTAGTTAATGCTGTTTGCACATCTTTTTGTGTTTTATGTAAGAAATCACTTGATTCTTTATCAGAAGATACATTTACTCTAATTTCTTGGAAGAACTCAGAAAAAGATGTATTTTCATTATTAGAAGGATCTTGAGCTTTTCCATCAAAAGATAAATCTTTTTTCCACTGTAAAGTAGCTAAATAGTCTAAATCACTTTGATCTAAATCATTAATTGCTGATTCATTAAAAGCCATAGTTTTAACACTAGTTCCAGAAAATAGACTAAGTTTTGTTACTGTTCCAGTTGTCTCATCTGCAGCTAACTCTCCATAAGTATATTCATCTGTACCTGTTTTAATATATTGATCTGTTACATCCGCAAAAGTACGTGCAAATGCATCTAATTTATCTTTATATACTTGTAATTTATTATTAGGTGAATTAGAAGATAAATTTTCGGTTTGAGCTTTAATTGACCCAGATTTTAATGTAATTTCTTGATCATAAATAGAAATACCTACACTAGATACTGCATCTGAACTTTGATTAGTATCTTTATAAGTATTACTCCGCTCTTCAACACCAGCAATAGTCTCTTTTACAGTTATCCTAGATTCAAATTTACCATCTAATCCAGACTCATTTGATTCAACAACTAAAAATTTATCAACTGTTTTATTATCAACTTTTCCACTAGTAGTTTCTACATAATTACCATTATATGCAGTAATCAAACCTTTAGTACTTGGATTATCATTAATTGAATATGATAGTGCTCTAACATAATTAGATGCAGTTACAGTATCAGCATTACCATCCCCATCAATATCAATATCATGTGTATTACCATCTGTATCTGTATATTGGTTTGATCCAATTGTTACGGATACACTTGTATTATTATTTAATTTAAAAGTAATTTCATCTCCAGCAGAAGCAACACCATCTTTAAAGTTTGTATTAGGTGCTATTCCTGTTGAATCAACAAATCTATCAACTTGAGGTTCAGTTTTTTCAACTACTTTAATATCTCTCACATTCGTGTTATATCTTACTGCAACATTTCCTGCAATTTTTAGTTCATATTCATTATTTTCTCTACTTACTTCAATATCAACATAAGAAGATAATTCTTCTTCTAGTTGATCTCTTTTATCAAGTAAATCATTTGTAGCAACACTTTGTTTACCAAGTTTTTCGTTAATACCACCTATTTCTTGTAAAAGTGAATTAACCTTAGAAACATTTGATTCTAATTCTTCTTTTTCTAAAGCTTGTGTTTTTTCAATACTTGAATATAAATTTTGTAAAGATGATACAATTACTTTACCTTCACTAGCTAAATTATTTTTATAGATTTCAGAATTAGGATTTGATCTTAAATTTTCAACAGCTTGAAAATATCTATTTAAATCAGATGAGAAACCACTATTTTCAGTCTCTTTAAATGCAACTTCTACATTAGCTAAAATACTAGATGTTTTAGAAAAGTTACTTTGTTTTGAGCTTTCAGATAATAGTCTGTCAAACATGTATTGAGAAGTAATTCTATATGCATTATCAGAACCAACACCACGCCCAGTAAACCGAGTGTCTGTTTGTTCCAATTCTTTCATGTCGACTACTCTTTTTTTGTAGCCTGGAGTATTCTCATTTGCAATATTATTAGATACGTTTTCTACCGCAATCTTTGCAGAAGTAAGACCAGAGTATGAAACATTTAATGTATTAAGCATAGAATCTCCTTATAAAGTGATATCCCATTATCACATTACATTTCTTAATTTTAGATTAAAAGGGCCAAATGGCTCTAAACAGTTTTAAGCCCCATGGAGTTTCCATAATGTCAGCTTCAGAACCTTCTTTATCATATAACATCTTTAAATTGGCAATTTGAGATGAGTCAATAGAGTTATCAGAACTAATATCATAAGGTCTAATTACACCTGTTATTATAATAGTTTGTTTCTGCCCATCAATAAGTAGTTCTTTTGAACCTCTTATATAATAATTACCATTTTGGTATGTTTCTTCTATTATAGCTGAAACCGTAGTAGAAAAAGTTTCATCAAATTGAGTTTTAACTTCACCCTTATCTGATGTAGAACTTGTAGTATTAAAATTAACACCTAAGTTTCTATTAACTTTATTTGCATATTTTGCAGCAGTTTCACCTAAAACATTACCATTTGTTCCAGCTAAAATCCCACCACCTAATGCATTATTTCTATTACTAGTTAATTCTCTTTTATTTTTCGAGTCTGATTTCAAGCCTTCATTAATATTAATTTGAATAATATCTCCAACTTGTAAATCCTTTTTATCAGCAAATAGTGAAGCTCCTTGCATTGAATAAAGTGAACCTTTATTTTTTCTAACTTCAGGAGCTTTTTTAGGAATTTGAACTTCAGGTTTTTTGAAATCAATTTTTTGAGAAGAGAGTGAACTACTACAAGCTACAAAGAAAAATGAAATAGAAATTAAAACTAAACTTTTAAACATTTTTCTTTCTTTCCATTATATATTTAAGATCAATTGCTACAATAATTTCATTTAGAGTATTTTTAATAAGTGCTAATGTTCCATATCTTACCATTAATGCATCAAGATTAGTTTTTAATTCACATATAATAACTAACTTATTCTCAATGATTTTAACATGTTGAACATTCTCTTGTCCTACTAAATCAACTGCTTTTTCAATCTCTGATAAAACAGCTCTTTCAAAATTCTTTTTGGTTTCTTTTAATTTTTCTTCTTTAATTTTAGCAGCTTTTTTTGTTTCCATTTCTATTCTTTCTTGTTCTGCCATTTGACTACTCATGTGAAAGTAATAGCCAACAAGCATTAAAGCAACAAAGGCTAAGGAAGCAAATCTTATGATTTTTTGTTTTTTATTTCTTTTTACTGCAACAATCATTTTATTTAATTACGAAAGTAGTAAATAATATTTTTTTAATATTATTAGATTTAATATCTTCATTATTAGATGTAACTTCATTTACAACAGCATTAATTTCTTCAAGTAACTCTTCTTTTAGTAAAGCTTTTCCACCAACAGTTAATAACTCTTCTGAACTTCTAGCACTAATCTGATTAATTACAACATCAATAATTTCCGCTCTACTATTTTCAACAATTGCAGCAATCGTTGGTTCAACACTTTTTAGAGTAAATGAAAGTTTCATTAACTTTTCTCTACCTTTAGAGTTAGTAATATTTAATACTAAATCATCAACAGCAGCTTTAAAAGTCTCTTTAGAATCACCTGCTTCTTCTTTTT
>DKNG01000257.1:0-19256 GCA_002470185.1 Arcobacter sp. UBA7394
TATGGAGTTTCACTCATTATCAGATTCTATTAACTCCCTTACTAATAGAATTGAAACATATGTTAAGTTTAAAAAAGAGTTATTCATAGGAGCTGCACACGAGTTAAAAACGCCCCTAGCTGTAATGAAATTAAAAAATGAAGTAACTCTGCGAAAAAAAAGAGAAATAGAAGTATATGAAGAAACACTTCAATTAACAGTAAAACAAATTGATGATATGAATAAAATGATTTCATCTATTCTTGATATTGGTCGTGCTGAAGGTGCCCAATTTGAAGAACTAATTGATTTAGATTTAGTTGAGTATATGAAGAAAAAAGCAAATGATTATAGAATGTTAAGTGCACAAAAAAATATCATTATTACATTCTTCTCAAATGTTAATACTTTAAATACATCTATTCAAATTACACTATTTAATCAAATCCTACAAAACTTTGTACAAAATGCGATTAAGTTCACTCCTGATGATAAATCAATTGCTATTAGACTTAAAAAGACTAAAGAGAAGATTATTATCACAGTAACGGATGAAGGTGTGGGAATTGATGAAAATGTTGATTTATTTGCACCATTTAAGAGATTTGGTAATCAAAGTGGTGTTGGACTAGGATTATTCCTAGCTAAGAATGCTGCGGACGCCTTGAGGGCAAAAATATCAATAAAGAATAGAAAAGATAACAAATCAGGATGTGTTGCTAAATTAGTACTTAACAACCCATCATCTAAATTAAAGCATTTATAAACTAAAAAAAGTTTGCGTGCTCAATCTTTGTACATTTATTTTGTACAACTTTCATTCCAGCTTCTTCTGCTTTTTTAGCTGCTTCATTATTTACTAATCCTAATTGAGTCCATACAGTATCAATATCCCCTCTTGCAATACAAGCATCAACAACAGCTGCAATTGCATTTGGTTTTCTAAAAACATCAACCATATCAATTTTAAAAGGAATCTCTTCTAAACTTCTATATACTTTTTCGCCTAAAATCACTTCTTCTTTTGGGTAAATAGGAACAATTTTGAATCCCGCATTTTGTAAGTATTTTGCAACTCTATTTGAAGCTTTTTCTTCATTAGGAGAAAGACCTGCAATTGCAATTGTTTTAGTATTTTTAAATATCTCTATAATTTCTTCATTGTTTGAATTTACACTTGGGAATTCACACTCCATTTTATATCCTTTTCATATTTATTTTTGTTATTAATAAATATTATAACACACAAATCTTATGGAATATTTTATTTTTTATTTGTTTTTTAAACTAATTGATAGTTCTTTGTAGATAATCGTATATATAAGTATTTAAAAGATAGAAGAAAACTAGATATTATCTAGTTTTCTTTGTACGTAGTTTTTTATTTCTTCATAATGAATAGTTTCTTTGAAATCATCAAACTTAGCACCAGAAGCATTTACATGACCTCCACCTTTTGCTAGTTTTGCTGCCATTACAGAAACATCAACTTTTCCATCAGCTCTAAAAGATGCATTTCCTTTTCTTCCTACATCAATAAAGAAATCATAATCAGGATTAGCTTTTAAGAAAGCATTTGCTGGAATTGAGATAGAACCTAAAGTATAAGTTAATAAACCCTTGTGGCCTTTGTATGTTACAGTTAGATCATCTTTTACATCATCTAAAGTTTTAACAAGATATTTAGCACTTAAATTATCTAAAGTATCATCTTTATCATCAAGTCTTAAAAACTCTTTTTTTAAGTAATGAAGGTTATTATCTAATTTAATATTTCCATCTTTTTCATTTATATACATAATTGACTGTTTTAATAAATAAATTCTATAATCTCTATTTAAATTTGCAAATAGTGTATTATTAATCTCTCTAGCTTTTGAAACCATCATCAATAACACTTTTCCAAACTCAAAGTTTTTCACTTCATTATCTAACCAAATATCAATTGCATTAATAGAATTTACTAAAGGATTTAACCACTGATCTGTTTCTAATTCAAAACCTTCATACTCTTCGAACATATAATCATAAACAATTTTTGTAGCACATCGTGTAGTATCTAAATAATACCAGTGGAACTTATCTGCACTTTTTTGTCCGCTTGCATGATGATCTAATAATTGTAATTTAATATTAAAACCATTTTGTGTTAATTCATTGATTGATTTATCTAAGTCTTTTGATTCTTGGAAAGTTAAGTTTAAATCAGAAATTAAAAAAAGAATCTCTTCATCTTTAAAATCTTCAATTTTTTCTAATGCTTTTTTAATACATAATTTAACTTCTAAACCATAGTTAGCATTAAAGAAGAATCCTTCTTTAAAGTACTCTTTTGTGATTAGATGACAACCATAACCATCTAAATCTGTATGTGAAATATGAAATAAAGTCATGAACTAATATCTTTTAGTGTAAGTTCTTCTAAAAAACCGTTAATTCTATTTTGTAAGTTATTTAATAAAGGCCAGATAGTACAAAGCTCAGCTCTTTGACTTGGACAATCGCCAAGAGAAGGAGAACATTCAAATACTGATGGTAGCTTTTCTTCTGCTGCTGAAGTTATTTCTAAAATAGTAATTTCATCCCATGCTTTTTTTAGTGCAAATCCACCATTCACACCTCTATGAGAAACTACTAAATCATGTTTTGCTAGATTCTGCATTATCTTAGCAAGGAATGATTTTGAAATATTTAACTCTCTTGATAGTACATCAACATTCTTTGGATTGTCGCTTCTAGCGATAGAAATCAAAGAAAGTAGTGCATATTCACTCTTTTTTGTTAATAACATTTATATCCTGATATATTTTATTACTTGTATTTTACATGAAGTATTATTAAGATTCGTTATAAAGTAAGTGAATTGAGAGATTTTATCTAAACTAAAAAAAAAGGGTCACAGAAACTGTGACCCTTTTTTAAATATAATTTATAAAAAAATTATTTAGCTCTAATTCCTAAAGAAGCAACTAATTCTGTAAATGCAGTATAGTTTGTTCTTTTTAAGTATGCTAAAAGTCTTTTTCTCTTACCAACCATTTTTAAAAGACCTAATCTTGAAGAGTGATCTTTCTTATTGATTTTTAAGTGCTCAGTTAAAACTTTAACTTGCTCAGTTAAAATTGCAATTTGAACTTGCGCTGAACCTGTATCACCATCTTTTTTTGCGTACTTTGCTATAATCTCTGATTTTAAATCCTGATCTAAAGCCATCTTGACCTCCTAATAGGTATATGTTAATTTATTACTTCACATTTGAAGTTGAGGCGAATTATATTTAAAGCTTCATTAAAGTTTTATTAATCAGTTTTATTAAAGTAAACATAATAAATAACTCACTAAGTAATATTTAATAATTTATTAAGCTTAAGCTCTTTTTAACATAATATCTACACAAGTTTTTTTTATACTAAGCTCACTATTAAGGGAAGAGGGATAATAGATGAAACTTTTAAATTTAGAGAATATAAATATAAAGAATAAATTACTTTTATTAGTAATTATTCCAATAATTGGCCTTATGATATTATCATTTATTAAAATAAATGATTCATATAACAATGTAAATACAATGAATAAAATTGATACATTAAATCAGCTTAGTAAAAATATCTCTTATGTATTAAAAGAGATACAAAATGAAAGAGAATACTCAAGTACTTATTTAGACAATAAAGAAAAACTTCTAAGACAGATAAAGAAAACAGATAAACAAATAAATATATATAAAGACTTTCTAGAAAATATTGAATATAAAAACTACTCAAATAAACTTTTTTCAGCTACAAAAAGTATTAATAGTTTTTTAAATAAGATACAAACACATAGAGAAAAAATTAAAACATCAAACATTGGTATTGATGAAACTATGAGTTATTATTCAAAGCTTAATAATAAACTTTTAGATATTACTGTTCTTATAGCAAAAGAGTCTAACAATATTAAAATATCACAAGAATTAACAGCCTACTCTTCTTTTTTATATGCAAAAGAAAAAGCTTCAATTGAAAAAGCAATTGGTATGAATTCAATTACAAATGATGCTTTTCATAAAGGAATGCAATCTGAGTTAAACAATATTATCGCCTCACAAAATTCGTATCTAAGTAATTATTTACAATATGCTTCAAAAGAAATGAAAGATTTTACAAAAAAAACTTTAAATGACAAATCTATTAGTAAGATAAAAGAAATGAGAGAAACACTTCTTGAATCAAAAGAGTTAGGTGGTTTTAATATAAACTCTATTCATTGGTTTGACACATTAACTAAAAAGATAAATATTCTAAAACAAATGGAAGGTGAGTTATCTTATTCTCTAAGAATTGATGATTTAAAACTTTTTGAGAAACTTGAAATTGCAACAAGAATAAGTGACTTATTACATGCAACACAAAAAGAGATAGCAGTTAGTTCTGGATATATTGCTAGCAATGGTACAAAGTTTATTAAAAAACTTAAAAATGAGAGATATGAAACAAATTTTAGAATCAAAGAACTTAATAATGCAATTAAAGCAATTGACAAAAATCTACTAACTTCTGAAGTAAAAAAAGATATTAAAGCTATCATGCAAACCCTAGATAAATTAGAAAAGGTAAGAACTAAAATCTCAAAACTCTCTATAAATGAAAATGAATCTAATAAATATTTTTCATCTATAAACCAAAATTTGCTTACTACATTTTGGAGTATTTCAAATGGGGCTACTACAGTAGAAGAGAATAAAGACATTACTGCATATTACGGTTTCTTATTAGCAAAAGAGAGAGCTGGAATTGAGAGAGCAATTGGAGCTAATGCTTTTTCTAAAAATAGATTTACAAATAAACAAAAAAGTGAATTTGTAAAACTAATTACAGAACAAAATAACTATATGAATATCTTCTTTAAAAATGCTACAGAAGATATGCTTGCTTTATATACTGATACAGTAAATGAAAAAAATATTAAAGAAGAGATTTTTGATGAAGTTGAAAAACTAAGAACTATAGCACTAAACACTAATACAATTGGTGGTTTTGGAATAGATATTAATGCTTGGATAAAAAACTTTAATATAAAAATTACAAAACTAGAAAAAATTGATTCTTTTATTTCAGAAAAAATTACAAATGATATTAAAGTACTAAAAGACAACTCTTCTAATAGTTTATATATAACTGCCTCATTTACAATTTTAGGCTTAATCATAATTTTACTTATTTCTAGAGTTATTACTCAAACAATTCTGAATTCACTTCAAAATTTCAAAACAGGACTTAGTTCATTTTTTAAATACGCAGTAAGAGAAACTGACAAAATAGAAATTTCAAAAGTAAATGGAAGTGATGAGTTCTCTCAAATGACAAGTGAAATGAATGAGCAAATAATAAAAACTCAAAATTTCATAGAAAAAGATAGACTAGTTGTGGAAGAAATCGATGATATTATGTCAAAAGTTTCTAATGGTTTCTTCTGTTATACCATCAAACAAGAAGGTGCAACAAAAGAAGTTGAGGCTTTAAGAAAAAACATAAATGATATGCTTATAAATACAAAAGATAGACTTGATAGTATTAATACTATTTTAGATAATTATGCTTCTAATAATTTCAAATATGATTTAGAAGAGTCTCAAACACAGGAATTATGTGGGGATATTGGTTCACTTTATACATCATCAAAACTATTAGGAAGAAACGTATCTTCATTAATGGCAATGATTGATAATGCAGGAAATGAATTAAAATCATCTACAGATGTATTAGCAAGTTCTTCTCAAAACTTATCAACTGCTTCAAATGACCAAGCCGCATCTCTTGAAGAAACAGCTGCTTCTATTGAGCAAATTACAGAGAATATTAAAAGCAATAATCAAAATGTATTATTAATGACTCAAGTATCAAATGAACTAAATGATTCAGCAATTCAAGGAAACTCACTAGCTTCAAAAACATCTACTGCAATGGATGAGATAAATAAAAAAGTAATAAATATAAGTGAAGCAATTGAAATTATTGACCAAATTGCATTCCAAACAAATATTCTTTCATTAAATGCAGCAGTAGAAGCAGCAACAGCTGGAGAAGCTGGAAAAGGTTTTGCAGTTGTAGCTCAAGAGGTTAGAAACTTAGCATCAAGAAGTGCACAAGCGGCAAGTGAGATTAAAGTTCTAGTTGAAGATGCATCAAGTAAATCAAATGCCGGAAAAGAAATCTCATCACAAATGATTGAAGGTTACGAAAAACTAAATGAAAAAATATCTAAAACAAAAGATATGATTCATAATGTTTCTCAAGCAAGTAAAGAACAAGAAAGTGGAATGTATCAAATTAATGATGTGGTTAATTCATTAGATAAAACTACACAAGAAAATGCTTCAACAGCCTCTTCTATTGATAGTTTATCAACTGATGTATCTTTATTATCACAAAGATTAATGAATATTACTAGTAAAGCTATTTTAGATAAAGATATAAGAAATCAAGTTTCAAATTTAGATTTATTACAAAAACTTTCAACATTTAAAAATGAGTATATTAATTTCAAAGATAATAATTTTGCAAAACTTAATACTTTTAACTCTTGGGAAATAGAAAAATATAATGAAAGTAACCTAGGAAAGTGGATAATACAAAGTGAACTAGAAAAACAAGAATATACAAAAAATTCTTATTGGTCAAAACTAAAAATAAGTCAAGAAGATTTACATAAAAACCTACAAGAATATATAAATAAAAACTCAGAAAATAACTCAAATAATGAGTTAAAAAATATAGCTAAACTTATCGAGAAAAACACAGTTGAGCTATTTGATAACTTAGATTGTATTTTAAGTAAATAATATTTTAGCTCTGGATAGTTTACAAAATTCTTCATATTTTTAAGTATAATTTATACAAAGAGTGAAGGAGGATAAAATGACAACATATCCAGAGTTATTATCAAATCCATCAAATCCAAGATTTAGCCTTCAAGAAAGTGAGGTATACTCTCTAAAAGAAGTAGCTGAACTTATCAAATTAGAACAATACTCTTATAGTTTATTTGCTATTTGGAATACTATTGTTATTAATATTCAAAGACGAATAGAGTTTTTTGGTATTAACAACTTTTTAGAAAAAATACATGAAGAAAAAAACTATAATCAAAATGCCCATAATCTAAAAGAGCGATGGTTGAATGTAAATGAATATAAACTAATCACCTATGCAAAAGACTTAAATCTAATTTCAAATACATGCCATGATTTAATTACTATGATTTATTGGATGAAATCAAATAATAATACAAAAGAGAATGAAAATATTGAGGAAGAAGAGCTTTATTGTGTTCTAATTCTTTTAGAAAAAAATCTTTTTGCAAAAGATTTTAGAAAAGATCAACGTCTACATCTTAAAATAGATGATAAAAATAATCAAAATAGAAGAGAAGAAGATTTTGAAACATTTAACTCTAAAATGACTAGTAAAACCCATCAGGAACTATTATTAAAGAAAAGTGTTAAAGTATTTGAGAAACAAAATGAAAATGATAAAAATAATGAAGACCAACAAATCGTAGATAAATATATTTAATATTATTTATATAGTAATTTATGATATAATCATATACTTATATAATATTATTTTCTGAGGTAGTAATGGTAAAAATTTTAATTGTAGAAGATTCAAAAACCTATAATAATACATTATTTGATCTCCTTAGACATCCTAATTATGAGATTTTACAAGCTTATTCACTAAAAGAAGCTCTTAATAAACTTGAAGAAAATAGTGATATTGACTATATATTACTTGATCTGATTCTTCCTGATGGAGAGGGAGATGAATTAATTCTTCAGTTTGCCTCAGAAAAATCTAAAAACCCAAAAATTATTGTTTTATCAGGAAATCAAGATATACAACGTAGAAATTATCTTTTTGAACATGGTGTTGTTGATTATTTTTCAAAAGACACTCCTTTAAAAACTCTTATAAAAGATATTAATAAACTTATTACAAACTTATCAAAAAACGAACACAAAAATATATTAATAATTGATGATTCAACTTTTGTAAGAAAAACTATACGAAATATTTTAGAAATAAAAAACTATACAATTTTTGAATCAAAAGATGGAGAAGAAGGTATTGAGCGTTTAAAAAAAGATTCCAATATCAGTCTTGTTTTTCTAGATTTAGAGATGCCAAATTTATCTGGAATTCAAGTATTAGAGAAAATTAAAGATGATCCAAAACTAGAAGATATACCTGTAGTAATAATTTCAAGTAGTGAAGATAAACAAAAGTATTCACATGTTATAAAACATGGTGCTGCAGATTTTATTAGAAAACCTTTTTCAGCAGAAGAAATACTTCTAAAATCAGATTTGCATATAACTCAAGGAGAATATCTAACAAAAATTGCTTCTCAAGCAAAAGAGTTAGAAGAGTACAAAAGAGTTTTAAATGAAAGTGATATGGTTAGTAAAACTAATCCATCTGGAATTATAAAAGAAGCAAATGATAAATTTTGTAAGATCAGTGGTTATTCCCTTGAGTATTTATTAGGGAAATCTCATAGGGTTGTTAGACATCCTGATATGCCTAAAAAAATATTTGAAGATATGTGGGGGAAAATAAAAGCCCATAAAACATTTAAAGGTATTATTAAAAATAAAAGAAGAGATGGTACAGCATATTATGTAGATGCAACAATCTCTCCAATTATTGATATTAATGGAAATATAAAAGAGATTATTGGTATTAGACATGATATTACTGATGTAATGAATCCAAAAAAACAATTGATTGCAGATTTATCTTATATAGAATCTCCAACATTAATATTCTTACAGATTGCAAACTATGATCTATTTAAAGAGTTTTATTCTGAAACTTTAATGCATACCTTTGAATTTGAATTTGAGCAAGTAATACTTAATTATTTCCCTCATAATTTCAATCTAAAAAAAGTATATAATCTAACAAATGGATTATTTGCTTTTCTAAAAAATGAAACGTATGATGAAAAGGTATTAATAAAAATTCTAAAAGAAGTTATTGAAAGATTCAAACAAATTGGTATTTCATTCAAAGAAACTAATTATGATGTAGATATTTGTATTAGTTTTGCTTACGAAGATAATCATATTTTAGATGATGCTTATTTAGGAATTCAACATGGACTTAAATACAAACTTCCAATTATTAATGCAAAAAATTTCCATAGAAGAGCTCAAATAGAAGCTAGAAATAAATTGAAAAATATTGGAATGATAAAAAGTGCTTTAGCAAAAGAAGGTAGTTTTGTATCTTTCTTCCAACCAATTATAAATAATAAAACTGGGGAAATAGAAAAATATGAATCTCTAATTAGACTAATTGATAAAAATGATAATATAATATCCCCTTTCCAATTTTTAAATATTGCAAAGAAAACTGGATATTATTCTGAAATTACAGAGCTTGTAATTGAAAATTCATTTAAAGCACTAAAACATACAGACAAAGAGATTACAATAAATCTATCGTCTTCTGATATTGAAAGTAAATATGTAAGAAGACAACTACATAAATTAATTACAAAAAAAGAACATATAGGAAGAATTACTTTTGAATTATTAGAAGATGAAGAAGTAAAAGATTTTGAATTAGTAAAAGATTTTATTTTACAAAGTAAGTTAGAAGGTAAAGTAAAAATTGCCATTGATGACTTTGGAAGTGGATATTCTAATTATGAAAGATTATTAGAATTTCAACCAGACATTCTAAAAATTGATGGTTCATTAATAAAAAATATTGTTACGGATAATTATAGTAGACATGTTGTTGAATCAATTATTGTATTTGCAAAAAAACAAAAAATTAAAACAATTGCTGAGTTTGTAATAAATGAAGAAGTTCTTAAAACTATTAAAGATTTAGGGATTGATTATTCTCAAGGTTATTATCTAGGAGAGCCACAAAGACTCTTCTAAATCATCCGCCAGTTTCGTAAAATGCTCTCGTAGATGTTTCATTATCATCTTTATCAGACCACTTATTTTTCTCCGGTTTTGTTTCTAAAACTTTTTTTAAGATTGCTGCTGCTTCATCAACTTTATTAGCTCTTACTGCATCTTTGATACTCATTGCATCTTCAAAATATAAACAAGGAATTAAAAATCCTTCTGCTGTAAGTCTAATTCTATTACAGGCCGCACAGAAATCATCCTTATGAGGTTCAATAATACCAAATTGATATCCACCTTCAAGAGCATAGTACTGAGCTGGTGAGCTAGTGTCTCTTGGAACTTCATCAAATTTCTCATATTTTTGAGAAACTATTTTTTTAATTGCATCAGAATTAAGACCTTTAGCCCCATCTTTTGCATGTTGGTTTTCCATAAATTCAATAAATCTAATTGGATAACCTTTCTCTTTACAGAAGTCTAATACTTCAAGAAGATCACCATCATTTATTCCTTTAATTGGAACACAGTTTATTTTTATTTTTAATCCAGCATCATCTGCTGCTTGAATACCTTTTAGAACTGTTTCTAGTACATTCTTTTGTGCTATTTTAGCTGCAACGTCAGGTTTCATTGAATCTAATGAAACATTAATTCTTTTAAGACCTGCATCTTTTAATTTTTGTGCAACTTTAGGAAGTAAAAAACCATTAGTAGTTAAAGCTAAATCTATATCATTTTTATAATCATAAATCATCTTGATAAATTCATCAAGACCTTCTCTTAGTAATGGTTCACCACCTGTAATTCTTACTTTCGTAATTCCTTCATCAATAGCAACTTTTATAAACTTAAATAAGTCTTCGTACGATAATAAGTTCTCTTTAGGAACCCATGAAAAAGGTTTTTCAGGCATACAGTACTGACATCTGAAGTTACATCTCTCAGTTACTGATACTCTTAAATAATCTACTTTTCTTCCATATCCATCAATTAACATCTTCAATTCCTAGCCTTTTGTGACCAAAAGCATATTATAAACTTGCTTAAAAAGGTAAAATTAATTTAACCTTTCCCAAGCTTCATCTAAAGATTTTACTCTATTTGCAAATACTAAATATAACGCTACATTAAATTTTGCAATATTTAAAATCTCATCATCTGGGCTTTTAACAATATTTAAAGCCTCTTCTAAAGTAATTTTATCAAAATCTTTGGAATATGTCACACCATAGTCTTTTAAACTAAATGGTGTTTCAACGATTTCACCGTCAAACATTTTCCAATATTTACCATCTTTAAAGACTTCTGGACTACCTTCACTAGCTTTAACAACAATTACTTCTTTAAAATCAGGACCAAAAATATCTAAGTATTTTTTTACATAAGGTTTATGGAATGCTGTTGTAACACCATAATCACTAATTCCTGGATTTAAAAGTTTTTCAACTGTATTAAAGGCTGTTCTTAATCCTAATTCATGTCTTAAATCTGTTAAATTACTTAACTTATCTAAGTATTCTATCCTATTAAAGTGGAATAAAAATCGACCTAGGTCAAGAGAATCCACAATTTCATTAATTGTTAAACCTTTTTTTGCAGGTTGTAATAAATCCCCTGAAATTACAAGATTCAATTCCTCAACATCGTGATTCTTTTTATAAAAATCTTCTAAAATACCACTAAATAAAGGAAAAAGGAATGGATTTTTAACTCTTCCATCAAAAGAATAACCAAGCTCCATAGAATTTTCTACTTTTTTTGTAATCATATGTTTTTTTAAAGACTCAACTGTTCCTCTTAATTCACCAATTGATTCAAATTTAGTTCTCCAAGCAATTAAGAAAGCACCAATTTGTGCATCAGTAACCTCTCTTTTTAGAATTAAATCTATTGCATCTATAATCTCTTCTTTTTCTAGTTCTCTATTACCTTTTGGACCAGTTCCCACTGCTTTAATATATTGTTTAAAACTCATTTTTTATCCTATAAAATATTCATTTAATTTAAAATTACACTAGGATAATATAGAATTGCTTAAACAAAACAATTACGAAGGTATAGTATGCCCATACAAGAGACCATAAGTAAAATAAGTTTTTTTGATAGTTTAGATGATGAACAAAAAGAGATTATTGCATCTATCTCAACTGTTATAAAGTACCCAAAAAACTCTATTTTATACTATGAAAGTGATGTGACTAAAAATATACTTTTTTTAGTAGAAGGTTTGATCAAAATCTACAAAGTAGATAAGTTTGACAACGAAATTTTTTTATATCACATTTATAAAAATTCAATGATTTCAGAGCTATCTTCTATAAAACAGAATGATATTTACTGTTTTTCAAATGCTGAATTTATTGAAGATTCAGTAGTCTTATCAATAGATTTTGAAAAGTTTCATGAACTTTTCTTATCCAAAAATATTCTTACTATGGAATTAATGGAAATTTTACTTGATAAAACACATCAATTACAATGTATTGTAAATAGAGAGTTGGTATTTGATGCAACAGCAAAAGTTGCATTTATGCTAAATCAAGATTTAGATATGTTCAATAAACTAAAAAGACAAGAGGTCTCTTTTATGTTACATATCCAACCAGAAACACTATCAAGAGTTTTAAAAAGATTGGCAAGATCAGGAACAATTGAGGTAATAAATGGGGAAGTAAGTATCACAAATAAAGATGCTTTAGTTTCAGTTTTTAAAGGAGTAGGACTGTGAAAACAAATACAATAAGTAATAAAATCAAGATTATTGGTATATTTTTTATTATTCTAATGACAATGATAATAGCAACAACAACTTATTTGAATAATAAAAATAAAAAAGATGCTTTAGTAATAAATGTAGCAGGTAAAGAGAGAATGCTTACTCAAAAGATTTCTAAAAATATCTTTTATTTGTACCATAATAATACTCACTCTTTTTCAGAACTAGATAATGCAACTGTTGAGTTTATTTATAACCTTAATTCATTAAGAGAAGGTAATGAATTAATCGGTATTTTAAAAGCTCCAACAGATGATATTAGAAAACAGATCTCTAAGGTTGAAATTTTATGGAATAATTTTTATTCAAATATTAATAAATTCAAAGAGATTCTATTAAATAAAAATGAATCAAATGAAAAAGAATTAAAAAACATTGTTGATTCTATTTACAATACAAATAACAATCTTTTACAAGAAGTTGATAATCTTGTAACAATGTACACAAGTCATACTGAGAAAAAAACTGACTATCTAAAATATATTCAGTATTTCTTTGCTTTAATTATCATCTTTTTATTAGGTTATAGTTTCTCTGAATTAAAGGCTATGGAAGAGAATGCAAAGAAGTTCTTTGAATTCTCAAAAAAAGTTGCACAAAATCCAGACAATGAACCAATAGAACCACTAAAAATTGAAGCAGAAAAAGAGATTGTTGATGCAACTGATACATTAAATTGTTTTATTGATAAAGTTAACTCAGCGGTTGAATACTCAACAAATGCCTCTACAAAACTTGAAGAGATTACTGATGAGTTTGATAAAATTCTTGATGATCTTAATAGTAAAACTGATATTTCTCAACAATTAGATAAAAGTGAAGATATGGTTATTGAATCACAAGAAGAACTAATTAACTCAACAAAAAAACTACAAGAACTAAAAAGTGAGCTAGATAATTTACTCAACTCGTGTAAAAGCCACTAAATTTATTTATATCTGTTTATTTTTTAATCAGCAGATATAATAAATATACTAAATTCAATGCTAATATATCTTTTTTAAACAATTTTTATCACAAAACAAAAAACTAATATTTTATAAGGAATATAAATAAGTATGTCAAAAGTATATTTAACAGGTGCTGGTCCTGGAGATATTGAATTAATGACAGTAAAAGCATTAAGACTTGTTCAAAATGCAGATGTTGTTATTTACGATAGATTAGCAAACCCAGAAATTTTAAAAGAAGTAAAAGAGAATACAGAATTAATATTTGTCGGAAAAGAAAAAGGAAACCATAGAGTTCCTCAAGATGAAATAAATGAAATCATTTATCAATGTGCATTAAAATACGAAAATGTTGTAAGACTAAAAGGTGGAGATCCTTTTGTTTTTGGTCGAGGTGGAGAAGAAGCACTCTACTTAAAAGAGCGAAATATTAAGTTTGAAATTATTCCAGGTGTAACTTCTGCAATCTCTGTTCCAGCATATGCTGGAATTCCTGTAACTAATAGAGGAATCACTCCTTCATTTAGAGTAGTAACTGGCCATAGAAAATCAAGTGACAATATTGCAAATATAAATTGGAGTTCATTTATTGAAGATGAAACCATTGTTTTTTTAATGGGCTTACATAATATAAAACTCATTGTTACTAAACTTTTAGAAGTTGGAAAAAGAAAAGATTATCCATGTGCAATAATTTCAAATGGAACTACAAAAAATCAAAAAGTTATAAGTGGAACGCTAGAAGATATTGTTTCAAAATCTAAGAAAGCACAAAGTCCAGCAATTATAATTGTTGGAGAAGTTGTAAATTTAAGAGATGAATTAAGATGGTTTGATTAAACCCTCTTTTTCATCCAAATATAACAAACCCCTAAAAATCGGACTTTATTAAAAATTCATCATCTTTATATATAACTACATTACTAATTAATACTTATTACTATTATTAGTAGTAATAAAATTTCAAAATTGTCTATATTTTATTCATTATTGCTACTCAAATGCTATATTTAACTAATATACTGAATTACAAGTTAAATTCAATTAATTGCTAAAAGTTATATAGAATTTACAAAATAAACTTTAAGGACGAGAAATGAAATTTTTAAAAACTGCTTCATTAAGTATAGCAACAGTAGCTCTATTAGCGAGCGTTTCAGCTGCTGATACATTAGATTCTGTTAAGAAAAAAGGTGTTTTAAATTGTGGTGTATCTACAGGTATTGCTGGTTTTTCTGCAACTGATTCAAGTGGACAATGGAAAGGTTTAGATGTTGATATGTGTAAAGCTGTTGCATCTGCTGTATTTGGTGACGCTTCTAAAGTTAAATATGTTTCTTTAACTGCCAAAGAAAGATTTACAGCACTTCAAAGTGGTGAAATTGATTTACTTTCAAGATCAACTACTTGGACAAACACAAGAGATACTTCATTAGGTCTTAACTTCGCTGGTGTAAATTATTATGACGGTCAAGGTTTCTTAGTAAATAAAGATATTGGTGTAAATTCAGCAAAAGAATTAGATGGCGCAACTGTTTGTATTCAAGCAGGAACTACAACTGAGCTTAATTTAACTGATTACTTCAAAGCTAATAAGATGACTTATAAACCAATTACTTATGATACATCTGGTCAAACTATTGAAGGTTTCAAATCTGGTAGATGTGACGTTGTAACTTCTGATGCTTCTCAACTTTATGGTTTAGTTTTAAAAGTAAAAGATCCTAATTCTGTAAAAGTACTTCCTGAAATTATTTCAAAAGAACCATTAGGTCCAGTTGTAAGACAAGGTGATGATAAATGGTTTAATATTGTTAAATGGACTCACATTGCATTATTAAATGCTGAAGAATTTGGAATTACTCAAGCAAATGTAGATTCTATGTTAAAAAGTAAAAATCCAGGTGTTAAAAGAATCTTAGGTGAATCAGGTGAAGCTGGTAAGAACTTAGGTTTAGACAAAAAATGGGCATATAATATTATCAAAAATGTAGGAAACTACGGTGAATCATTTGAAAGAAATGTGGGGGCTAACTCTCCTTTAAAAATTGAAAGAGGTTTAAATAAACTTTGGAATGATGGTGGTTTACAATATGGAGCACCAATTAGATAATCAAATTATCTAATAACTTATATATTAGTTTCTATTACAGAAAGGGGGAATTATCCCCCTTTTTTTTATTAAGGTATAAAAATGAATAAAAAAAATAAGCCCTCAATGTTTTCGAGTGCGTTTTATAACAATCCTGACAACAGGGCCATTATTTATCAAATAATTGCACTTATCTCAATATTCATATTCACATATTTTGTTTTAAATAATATGTTTATAAATATTGAAAAACGTGGAATTAATACAGGTTTCGATTTCTTAGGAAGTGAAGCTGGATTTGGAATCTTACAGTCCTTAATTGCATATGACGAATCAGATAGCCATGGAAAAGTATTTATAGTTGGTTTATTAAACACTATTTTAGTTTCTGTAATTGGTATTATCTTCGCATCTCTTATTGGATTATTAGTTGGTATTGGAAGACTTTCAAAAAACTGGATGGTTTCAAAACTATCAATGGTTTATGTTGAAACATTTAGAAATATACCTATTCTATTACAAATTCTTTTTTGGTATAACGTTGTTTTAGCTGCACTGCCAAGTCCAAAACAAAGTATTTCTTTTTTTGACTCTATTTTCTTCAATAATCGTGGGTTATATATTCCTAAACCTATTTTAGAGAGTGGTTTTATCGCAGTAATTATTGCTTTTGTATTAGGTATTATTGCTGTTGTTTATCTATCAAATTGGGCCAAAAAAAGACATGATGAAACAGGAGAAGAGTTTCCATTATTATGGACTTCTCTAGGTATTTTAATAGGAGCACCTGTATTAGTTTATTTCCTAAGTGGTACACCTGCAACATTAGAATATGCACAATTAAAAGGTTTTAACTTTAAAGGTGGTTGGACTTTAATCCCTGAATTACTAGCCTTATCTTTTGCACTTAGTATTTATACAGCTACTTATATCGCTGAAGCTGTAAGAGCTGGTATTGAAGCAGTTCCTAAAGGTCAAAAAGAAGCAGCACACGCTTTAGGATTAAAAGACTATATTATTCTTAAAAAAGTTGTTTTACCACAAGCATTAAGAGTTATTATTCCGCCTGTTATTAATCAGTATCTTAACTTAGTAAAAAACTCCTCACTAGCAACTGCTATTGGTTATCCTGAGTTAGTAACTATTTTCTCAGGTACTTCATTAAATCAAGTTGGACAAGCAATTGAGATTATCTTAATGACAATGGCTGTTTATTTAACACTAAGTATTCTTATTTCAGTGCTAATGAACTATGCAAATAAAAAAATGCAAATAAAGGAGAGATAATGGCTATTTATGAAAAACTAGAAGCAAGAGCAGCTCCTTCAAATACTAGAGGTGTTATCCACTGGGCTAAAGAGAATTTATTTAATTCAGTTCTTAGTACAGTTTTAACATTAGTATCATTTTATTTTATTTATCTTGTTATTCCACCATTATTAGATTGGATGATTTTCGATGCTACTTGGAGTGGAACTAAAGATGAAATTACAAAAGATGGAGCTAGATGGATTTTCATTTTTGAGAAATTCAATCAGTTTATTTATGGTTTCTATCCAGAAGAGTTATACTGGAGACCAAACTTAGCACTATTTATTTTTGTAGTTTATATTATTGCCTTTAAAAAGATTGATAATATTAAAGTAAAAGCATTTATTATTCTTTCATTTCCTGTAATAACTTATATTTTAGTTGCAGGAGGATTTGGATTAGAAGTTGTTGAAACAGATAAATGGGGTGGATTATTACTTACTATTATTGTTGCATCAGTTGGTATTATTGCATCATTTCCTATTGGTATTATTTTTGCCTTAGGTAGACAATCACATATGCCAATTATCAAAACAATCTCTGTTATATATATTGAGTTTATTAGAGGAGTTCCTTTAATTACTATTTTATTTATGGCATCGGTAATTTTACCTCTATTCTTCCCAGAAGGAATGGATTTTGACAAATTACTAAGAGCATTAATTGGTATTACTTTATTCCAAGCTGCATATATCGCCGAAGTTATCAGAGGTGGGTTACAAGCTATTCCAAAAGGTCAATATGAAGCAGCAGATGCTTTAGGTTTAACTTACTGGAAAAAGATGGGATTAGTTATCTTACCACAAGCATTAAAAATTTCTATTCCAAATATTGTTGGATCATTTATTTCATTATTCAAAGATACTACGCTTATCTTAATTATTGGATTATTCGATGTTCTTGCAATGGTTACACTTACAAATAGTGATACAAACTGGTTAGGATTTGAAACAGAAGGTTATGTTTTCGTAACGATGATATATTGGGTTATTTGTTTTAGTATGTCTAAATATGCTAAGTCAATTGAAAA
Source organism: Arcobacter sp. UBA7394 (assembly GCA_002470185.1). Lineage (GTDB taxonomy): Bacteria > Campylobacterota > Campylobacteria > Campylobacterales > Arcobacteraceae > Poseidonibacter. The sequence continues at coordinate 18,058 of DKNG01000257.1, forward strand.
TAGATTTAATACAAATCATAGATAATAGAAAATAATTATAGGATTACAAAATGAGCGAATTAGAATATATGATACAACTAAAAGAACTTAACAAATGGTACGGGGATTTTCACGTATTAAAAAATGTTAACTTAAATGTAAAAAAAGGTGAAAGAGTTGTAATTTGTGGACCTTCTGGGTCTGGAAAATCTACAACTATTAGATGTATGAATAGACTTGAAGCTTTCCAAGAAGGTCAAATTCTTATTAATGGTTTAGAATTAACAGAAGATGTAAAAAGAATTAGAGAGGTTAGAACACATGTTGGAATGGTATTCCAACACTTTAACCTATTCCCTCACCTTTCAATCTTAGAAAACTTAATTCTAGCTCCAACTTGGGTTGGTAAGAAACCTAGAAAAGAAGCAATTAAAACTGCAATGCACTATTTAGAGCGAGTTAAAATTGCAGATCAAGCAGATAAGTATCCAAATCAATTATCTGGAGGTCAACAACAAAGAGTTGCAATTGCAAGATGTTTATGTTCAAACCCAGATATTATGTTATTTGATGAACCAACAGCAGCCCTAGATCCTGAAATGATTGGAGAAGTTCTAGATGTAATGACAGAACTTGCTAATGATGGAATTACTATGGTTTGTGTAACACATGAAATGGGATTCGCAAAAAAAGTAGCAGATAGAGTTATCTTTATGGATGCAGGACAAATTGTAGAAGAAAATACTCCTCATGAGTTCTTTGACAATCCTCAATCAGATAGATTAAAACTATTCTTACAACAAATTTTAGATCACTAAAATGACTATCTTTAACCTTTTTAAAATAGGTGTTGGGCCTTCAAGCTCACACACCGTAGGACCAATGCTTATTGCAAAAAGGTTTGTAGAGTTAATAAAAGAACAAAATCACTTTTCAAATCTTGACAGAATCAAAGTAGAGTTATTTGGCTCACTAGGAGCTACTGGAATTGGACATCATAGTGATAGTGCTGTTTTATTAGGTCTAATGGGAAATGAACCTAAAACTGTAGATACAAATTCAATTCAAGAAAAAATAGATGAAATTAAAAACTCTTCATTAATAAAACTATTAAATGAAAAAGAGATTACATTTTCATATAAAGAGGATTTAATTTTATATCAAAATAAAACTCTAGCCTTTCATCCAAATGCAATAAAACTAAGTATTTATGATAATAA
>DKNG01000257.1:19349-19822 GCA_002470185.1 Arcobacter sp. UBA7394
AGTGAAGATGAAATTAATTCTAAAAAAACAGATGAAAAAACTCTTCCATATAATTTTTCTAGCGCAAAAGAGTTATTGGAAAAAGCAAAAACAAATAATTTAAGTATTGCTCAACTTGTTTTAGAGAATGAAAAAGCTTATAAAAATGAAGAAGATATAAAAAAAGATTTATTAGAGATTTGGGATGTTATGAAAGAGTCTGTTTCAAAAGGACTTAATAGTGATGGTATTTTACCAGGTGGACTTAAAGTTCCAAAACGTGCTTTCAATATTCATCAAAAACTAAAAGCAAAAGTTCCAAATGATCCACTAGCAATTGTAGATTGGATAAATTTATATGCCTTAGCTGTAAATGAAGAAAATGCCTGTGGAGGTAGAGTTGTAACGGCTCCAACAAATGGAGCTTCTGGAATTATTCCTGCTGTTTTACACTATATAATAAATTTTTTAAATCATAAAAACAATGATGAAGT
>DKNG01000096.1 GCA_002470185.1 Arcobacter sp. UBA7394
TAAAATCACTAGATATTTATTCCTTTTTGTATATAATCTTACTTTATAAAAAGGATTATTTTGGACTTTATTAACCTAGCTTTATTAGCTGTATTTATTCCCACTTTTTTTGTAGTTTCTATTACCCCTGGAATGTGTATGACTCTATCTCTTAGTATGGGCATGAGTATTGGATTGAGAAAAACACTTTATATGATGTATGGAGAATTAGTAGGAGTTGGGCTTGTTGCAACTGCTTCTGTAATTGGTGTTGCTACTATTATGCTTAAATATCCTAGTATTTTCTTAGTACTTAAATATGGTGGGGGAGCATATTTATTTTATCTTGGTATTCAAATGTGGTTATCACGTGGAAAAATGGCTTTAAATCTTGATGATTGCCAGTATAATATCTCAAAGAAAAACTTAATGATGCAAGGATTTATAACTGCTATTGCTAATCCAAAAGGTTGGGCATTTTTTATAGCATTACTTCCACCTTTTATTGATGATTCTTTGCCTATGGGTTCTCAATTAACAGTTTTAATTTTCATGATTTTACTTTTAGAGTTTACTTGTTTAATTATTTATGCAAGTGGTGGTAAGACTTTACGTAAGTTATTACAAAATAGCTCAAACGTAAGATTAATAAATAAAATTGCAGGAACTTTAATGATGGGAATAGGGGTATGGTTAGCCTTTGGCTAATCTCCCTATCCTTTTATTTCTTCCCTTTAAATTCACTTTTATTTACATTCTCAACAACAGCAATAGCAATATTATTTGTATCACTTGAAATTTCATTTGTTTGTTCTGCTACTTGAGCATTTTCTTGTGTAAATTTATCTAAACCATTAATTGTATCACTAATATGAATCATTACATTTGTTTGCTCTTTTGCTGCGTTTGCAACATCATTAATAATATTATCTGTCTCTTTGATTTTATTTTCTAAATTCTCAAAACCATCAATCATACTAGAACTTATTTTTTTACCTTCTCTTGTCTGAAGCGTTGCACTTTCAACTAACTCTTTTATTTCTTTTGCAGCTTCTGCACTTCTACTTGCAAGATTACGAACTTCAGCTGCAACTACGGCAAAGCCTTTTCCAGCTTCCCCTGCAGTTGCTGCTTCAACAGCAGCATTAAGTGATAAAATATTTGTTTGGAAGGCAATTTGATCAATTACGGCAATTGATTCATTAATTGTTTGAACCTTTTCATTTATCTCATCCATTGATGAAACAGTTTTATTAGCTAACTCTTTTCCATGATTTGATGACTCTTTTGTGTTTGCTGATAAGGCAAACATACTTTGAGCTTTTTGACTTGTCTGATTAATATTTTCAGTAATTTGTGTAATTGAAGCAGCTACTTCTTCAAGTGATGCTGCTTGGTTTGTTGCATTTGAACTTAAAATATTTACATTATTTGATAATTGTGTGGCACTACTTTTTAATTGTAATCCATCATTCTGATTATCTACTAGAATTTCTGTAATAATATTATTCATATTATTAATTTCAGTTCCAATTTTTCCACATCTATTAATATCTAGCTCTTTTGTAAAGTCTTTTTTTGCATACTGTTCTAAAACAGAACTAATTTCATTTATATCTTTACCTATAAAACTCTCTAGGTTTTCAAGCATATTATTAATAAGCTCTTTTAGTTCATTTAGAGATTGAGTACTACAAGTACTTTCAATTCTTTTCTCCAAGTGACCATGACTTACTTCATTTACTACTTCTTTTACATTTGAGATTAAACAATTATCTTCATTTAAATGAATTTTTATCTCTTCAATGTTTTCATTAACAAGTTGTGCCATTTTTCCTATTTCATCATTGCTATTAACATTAATTTTCTCAGCACTATCTTTTGTTTTATTTAGATAATTAAAGAAGTCTAATAATCCATGTTGGAATCTATCTAATGGATTTGAAATTACTTTATTGATTAAAAGATAAATAACACTTAATAAAATAAGAACTAGTATTACTGTTGCAATAATAAATACTTTTTGAACTTGCTCTGAGATTTTTAGAAACTCATCTTGGTATGAACCTGCAACTATTGTCCAGTTCCATTTTTTATAATTTGTAAAGGCTGCAACTTTTTCTGCAACTAAACCATTTTCTTTATAATCATAGTGAATAACACCATTTTTCTTCTTTAGAATTTCTTCTACAAATAAGTTATCATTTGCATCTTTTAGTTTGGATATATTTTTACCTTCTAAAGATTTATGCAAAATAAGTTTACCTTTGTTATCTAAAATATAAATATATCCAGTATCTCCAATAACAACCTCTTTTAATTTCTTTTTTAAAGTCTCTAAGCCTTTAGTAAAATCATATCCAATGTATAAAGCTCCAATAATTTCATCATTTTTTATAATAGGTGAATAAACAGACATATAACTTTTGTTTGCTATTTCTTCAAGCCCTATGAATTTTTCTTTGTTTTGAATATTTTTATAAGTAGTTGAAGTTGCTTTGATAGTATCAAGTAATATTCTTTCACCTTTTTCATTCATAAGTGAAGAAGTGATTCTAATATATTCATCCCCATCTTTTACATATACAGCAGATACAGCACCAGTTAATTTAGTAAAATGATCAACGGGTTGGAAGTTTTTATT
>DKNG01000095.1:0-3448 GCA_002470185.1 Arcobacter sp. UBA7394
GCTTGAATATCAATATTTAAATCATCATTAATTGTTTGTTTTTTAGAAAGTTCATTTTGAAAGCTATTGTCAGTTCTTTTATTTTTTTTCTTGTCAATATAATCCTTAAGCTTGTTTTGATTAAGCCTAAGAACTACTGCAACAATAAGAAGTACAAAAATAAATCCTAAACCTACATAGTAGGAAGTACTTTGTATATGGATACTACTCTTGTAAAAAGTAAGTATAAAAAGTATTACTAAAACTATGGCCATAGTGACCATAAATTTAAAATTTTTATCTAAGTTTTTGTTTATATTACTTGAATTTTGCGACATTTTTATCAGCCTTTGCCTCATAATCATCTATGAAAATCCAGTCTCCTACTATATCAACAGGAGAATCGATTTCAATTTGATTAAAGAATTGATCTAGTCCTATATATTTTCCGTTCTTTTCTTGTTCAATTAAAACTTCTAAAGTTTTATTATTTTCACGTCTAAAGTCAAAGTTCTTTTGCTCAATTATTTTAGTTAATTCGTTGTAACGTAATTTAGCAATATCTCCTCTAACTTCAGGTTTCATAGTTGCACTTGGTGTTCCATCTCTTTTTGAGTAAGTAAATGCATGTACATGAGTTAATGGGAATTTATGAAGATTTTCCATAGCTTCCTTCCATAACTCGTCAGTCTCCCCTGGATGTCCTACAATAAAATCAGTACCTAAAGCATATCCATTTTCTCTTAAGAATTCAAAAAGTTCTAAATCAGATAAAACTTTGTTTCTTCTATTCATAAGTTTTAACATATCTTTTGAAGTATGTTGTAATGCAATATGAAGATGCTTCGCCATAAATGGTTCGTTTACTAATTCTTTGAATTCATCATCAATTTGAATAGGTTCAATACTTCCCATTCTAATTCTTCTAACACCTTTGATTTGAGACATTTTCTTTAAAAGTTTAGCTAAAGAAGTATGTTGTTTCTTACCATATGATCCAACATTTGTTCCAGTTAGAATAAACTCACCAAAACCATTAGCAGCTAAAGTTCTAACTTGTTCTAAAATTTTCTCTTCAGTGTAAGATCTAGCATCACCTCTTACATAAGGGATGATACAGTAAGAACATCTAAAATCACAACCTTCTTGTACTTTAATAAATGCTCTTGATTTTCCTACAAATTCTTCAACAATAGTATTATCTAAGTGTTCTAAGTCACCCGCTTGGAAAAATCTCTCTTCTTTTAAAAGTAAGTCATTAATGTTCTCTTTTTCAGAGTGACCAAATAATGAATCTACTTTCTCTTCTTTAAATAGGCTTTCACCTTTTGTCCAAACTCCACACCCTGTGAATACTACTCTTGGGTCATTTGGTAGTTTTTTTAATCCGTTTATATAACCACGAGCTGTAGAATCAGCTCCATTTGTAACTGTACAAGAGTTGATTACTACTACATCTGCATCTTTTTCATTTTGTGTAATTTCAAAGTCTTTAAGATTACTCATCATTACTTGAGTATCAAATACATTTGTTCTACATCCAAAAGTCTTAAAATATACCTTTGGTTTATTGTCTGAAAAATTCATTAAACTTTATTCCTTAATTCTTTCTATCTTTTGATAATGTCATCTTCTAATTCTTTTGGCATTTCTCTTTTTGTTACTGAAACCCCATAAGCATTATCCGTTTTGTTAATATTAATTTGTTGAGTTGGGTATGCAATATGAATATCATCTTCTTTCATAAATGCTTCTAAAATCTCTGGACTCATAGTACTTCTTAATTGAAGTGCGGCATAAGAGTTCGTAAGATACCATCCTGAAATAACCATACCGTGTTGTTCTATAAAAGTAAAAACTCTAGGCTCAACACCTGTTGCTCTTAGTTGATATTTACTTCTCATTTTTGATAACTGTTTTCTTGTAATATCAGTGTATCCCTTTGAGTAGTGTTTTAAAATATCTTTTACAATTTTTTGTGCTTTTTTATGGTTTGAATCAAATGTTAATGTGATATCAATACCATCCCATACTGTTCTTAATCCTGAGTGCGTATAGTTTGCAATCATCTCAGAGAAAATGTAGTTATTAGGAATAAAGAAAATTCTTCCTGTTCTTCTATTTACAGTATATGAAGTATATGTAATATCTTCTCTAATTGTAATTTTGAATAGTGAAATATCAAGTACATCACCAACAGCTTCAAGACCATTTCTTGTAACTTTGATTCTATCTCCAACTTGAATTGAACCAGATGTTACAATAACCATCCATCCAAAAATAGACATAAACCAGTCTTTTAAAGCAATAGCAATACCCGCAGATGCAAATCCTAAGATTGTTACAAGATATGAAACATTATCAATATATGAGAACATTAAAACCATAATAATCAAAAATACAACAGAAAAGTTAATTACTTTATTTGTCATATAATAACTCTCATTTTGAGAGAAGTATTTTTTAAGTGCTAATTTAACTAAAAATGCAACAAATGATAAAAGAATAATAATAGTTAAAATAATTAGAATCTTTTGAACTTGTTGTGAAATCTGATCTTTAATTTCTAAAATAACTTGTTCTATTTTTCTTGTATATACAACTTGTGTTGTTGATACAATCTCTAAAACCATAGTAAAGTCTTTTTTCTGTTTATCTAAGAAAGTGATTTTTTCTTTATATTCACCTTGTTGATCTAAATTGAAAAGTTCTAAATATAAAATAAGTTCATCATCAAGTCTAACTGTAAGACTATTGATATCTTTTTCTAAGTTTCTAAACTGCTTTTTATTATCTTCAAGCTTTTTAATTTGAGAAAGAGCATTGATAATTCCAAATGGGTTTGTAATCAAATCATATTCTTCAATAACAGGAGGATTAATAAATCCACCAATTGGAGAACCTTTGTACTCATTGATTAATTCTAGCTCGTTTTCTTTTACTTTAATTTTATTATGTAATTGATACAGCTGTTCTTCTGATGCTGTTTTTTTCTTCTTAATTAAACTTCTTTTGTATAAAGCTAATTCAGTAGAAATTTTTCTATATGATAAATAGTTTGAATATCTTTTTAATAAAATATTATCTTTTAGTTGTAAATCAATCTTTTTGATTTTTCCTAAAATAACATTTATTTGTGCAAGATTTTGCATATCAAGATCTCTAGCTTTTTTCTCTGCTAATTCTCTAGCTTTTTTTGCTTCTAATTCTTTTTGCGCTTCATCAAATTTTTCTTTAATGATTTTCTGTTCAATTTTATCTACAACTGCTTTATCTGCAGTATCAATTATTTTTTGTTCTTCACTTATTTGTGCAAAAGAGAATGAACTTACTAATAAAGTTGATAGTAATATTTTTTTAAGCACTTTTAGAAGCCTTTTAGGATTTCAATAACATCATTTTTTTCTATTTCATTAGTGATTAAACAATCCCCAAGTCCTTTAGGTAAAATGAATTTAATTTTGTTGTC
>DKNG01000095.1:3566-3755 GCA_002470185.1 Arcobacter sp. UBA7394
ATATTTTTCTAATAATACTTTTACTCTTAAAGCATCATCTTCACTCATAAGCCCTACTTTTACAGCTAATGTATTTGCCATAACCATACCAATACCTACGGCTTCACCATGTAAGTAAGTATTGTAGTTAGTTTCATTTTCAACAACATGACCAAAAGTATGACCATAATTTAATGCAGCTCTAATACC
>DKNG01000095.1:3935-9021 GCA_002470185.1 Arcobacter sp. UBA7394
GCCATTTTTACAATCTCAGCAACACCTGCTCCAAACTCTCTTTTTGGAAGTGTAGATAACATAGAAGGATCAATGTAAACAGCATTTGGTTGGTGAAATGCACCAATAAGGTTTTTACCAAACTTATTGTTTATTCCAGTTTTCCCACCAACACTTGCATCTACTTGAGAAAGTAAAGTAGTTGGTACTTGAACAAAGTCAATTCCTCTTTGGTAAACAGAAGCAGCAAAACCAGTCATATCACCAATAACACCACCACCAAAAGCTACAAGAAGAGACTTTCTATCTAATCTATGCTCAAAACAATGCTCTAAGATAGACTCTATTGTCTGCATATGTTTATACTCTTCACCATCAGGAATAGTACATACACTAAGCTCTTTAGCAGTTAATTTACTTTTTAAGTAATCTAAGTGGAAACCACTTACAGTTGGGTTAGTAACAATTACAACTTTTGTATCGAAATATAGTTCGTTTAGTTTATCAATAAAAATATTATATGAATTATCGTGTGGTAAATCAATTTTAACAGTCATTTTTAGTTTTCCAAATTATTTATTAGTTAAGTCTAGATATATTATCTAAAAATAGCTAAAAAAGCATTGAAGTCATGGTAACTTACTCGAATTATGGAATCTTAAAAAGTTAATTGTATTTGAGTTATTATTCTAGTAGTAATCAAAAAAGAAAATGGCGACCCCAGTATGATTCGAACATACGTATTCAGGAGGAAATCCTGACGTCCTTGGCCACTAGACGACGGGGTCTTTGTAATAAAAGACTGAAATTATAATCTAAATAATATTGATTTTTTCTTAAAATCTGAAGAATTATTTCAAATTGTGATTTTTAAGGAAATTTGCTGATCTTTTGTGTCCTAGATTTTTTGCTTTATTCAACCAAAAAACAGCTTTATCTTGATCTTTTTTAACACCAAATCCATTAAAATAATAGTAACCTAAATAGTACATAGCCTTGGTTTTACCCTTATTTGCTAGGATAAAATATAAGTCATATGATCTTTTATAATTTTGATCAATGTAATTGGCTTGTCTATACATATCAGCTAGTTTAATTTGTGCAGAAACATTATCTTTTCTAGCAGACTCTTCTAATAATTCTACTGCTTTATTTACATCTTTTTTAACATAATCACCCATTAAATACATAGTTCCTAAATTAAACTGTGCAACAGGATCTTTCGCAAGTACAGCTTGCTTGTACCAAAATGCAGCTTTTGATAAGTCTTTTTTTACACCTTTTCCATAATAATACATTGATGCAAGATTATTTTGTGCAATTACAACTCCATTATTAGCAGCAAGTTTATACCACTTATAAGCTTGTTTTAGACTATCATTTTTAGGAGATCTTTCATACATTAAACCAAGATTTAATTGTGCTAAAGGATAATTTTGTAATGCAGATTGTTCATACCAATATTTTGCTTTTTCTGTATCTTTTGTAGTATTTATACCTAAATTATACATATGTGCCAAATTGTTTTGAGCTTGCATATTACCATTCTTAGCAGCTTCTTGATACCAAAAGAAAGCCAGTTCTAGGTTTTGCTCTAATCCTAGGCCTTTGTACGTCATAAGTCCTAAATTGTATTGAGCATTAGCATCTTCATTTAGTGACAAAATACTAAACTGCTCATAAGCTAAATCATATTTCTTTTCTTCTAAGTTTTTAGCCGCTTCTTCAAAAGTTAAAGCATTCAAATTAACAATAAGAATTATACTTAAGAATAAATATTTATACATACTCAATCCTTTATATAAACTATTCTTTGTTTTTTTCTATTTTTTTTAGTGTTTCATCAATATTATCTGTAACTAGCTTATCAAGTTTTTCAATCTCTTTATCAAGAGCATCTAAACCTGCACTCTCTTCAACAGTAACATTTTTGATATCATCTTCTTTTTCCAAAATATCAGTATCTGAGTCATCTATAGTAAGAACAATATCATCTTTTAGAATATCATGTGCAATACTAGGAATAGATTTTGTTGGAACTCTTTGTGATATTAATTTATTTCTAATTATATCATATTGGTTTGGTTTTAAATTATCAGCAAATCCTAAAACAGAACATGCTCTTAATCTCTCTTTATCATATATGAAATTATGATTACACGAGTACCATTCATCTTTTAGCTCTAACAAGTAATCTATTCTATTCCAAAAGATATCATGAGTTATTTTATCTAAGAAAATAGCATCTTTCTCTTCTAAATCATGTACTCTTCTAATAGTTAATCTAGCTTTACTTACACCATTAATTTCTTTAATACCAAAATCCCAGTCATCTTCATATAATGTAGCTGTAAACAAAGAGTAAGATAATCTAGACTTTGTAGCTACTAAATGATTTCTATATGAATCTAATAAAAATCTTTCTTCACCATAAGCAGAAATTAAAAGAACTCTTTTTGCAGCTTCAAAAATAGCATCTTTAGAGATATCTTTGTACTCTCTTGTTGAAGTATATTTCTCTTCAATATCTTGCTGATGAAAGGCTGTTGAACATCCAGTAAATATAATCATTACTAGAAAAAACAAAATATTTATAAAAAACTTTTTATCTACTCGTACCATATGTTCCCAGCCTATCAAGTAAGTTATAATCTAAATCCAATTTAACGGTATCAGTTATAACTTTAATATTATTTAATTCACCATAAATCAATGTATTTTTAACTTTATGTTTTTTTACAACATCATTTGTAAAGTTAGAAGTATAGTCTTTATGAATTCTAATGTATTCTAAATTAAGGCCATTTAACTTTTCTAAAGGATATTCTTCAGTTTTATATCTTTTTAGTAGAACTTTACCACCAACATCACTCATATGTTTAATAAATCTCTCAAAGTCTCTTTTGTTTAAATATGCACTATATGCTGTAATACTGAATACAATTTTATTCATAATATCATTTTTTTCTTCTATTAATTTATCTAACCAAGAAATGAAATCTTCATTAACAATAGAAGCAAAAGATAGATTAACTGCAAGCTCATAATTAACTTTATTAACCTCAATAAAATTAACTGCTTTTTGTATTACTTCTTTATCAAATTTATCAATTAATTCTAATTTTTGTGCTACAGAAACAAAAGAACCAATTAAAAGCTTTTCATTATTATGATCTAAAAGAATTGGTGATACCTCTTTTATTAGAACTTCTTCAGGGTTATCAAAAGAATATGTTTCTAAAACGAATTTAATGTCAAAGTTACCACTATCAATGATATCTTTTACATTATTGTCCAATAATTCATAATTTTTAGCAATATCTTCTTCTGCAACTACATTATATGAGTTAGGACCTTTTGCTTTTGATAGTTCATAAGATTTGTTTGCTAATTCAATATTACTATCAATTGTTCCATATAAATCAAATGAAGTACAAGCAATTTGTATCATGTCATCTGGAATAGTATAACCTTCCATATCTTTTATCAAATTTTTGATAATAGTATCACATATTTTTTCTAACTGTTGTGCATTCATATTCTTAGCTACAAATGCAAATTGTGAACCATAGAATCTATATAATTTAATATCTGATTTTGAAAACTTATAAACTGTATTTTTAATACTACTTACATAATGTTCAATAAAATTATTAATATAACCAGAATCATGATCTTTACTAAGTTTAGTAAGGTCATCAATTTTAATAATTGAAATATAACCTTTGGTTAAAGATACAAACATATTTTTTACATCAAAATCAAAGATACTTTTATTTGGTAATCCTGTTAAAGTATCAGTAGAAACTTTCAGTTCAAGTGTCTCTTTATTAATATTTAATTCATTAGTTAATGATGCAATTTTTGATGATATTTTTGTAATTTTTTTAGTTAATTCAACTATTTCTTCTGTACCTTCAAAGTTACTTTTATCAATAGTTGTATATTTATTACCAATTATATTATCAAGATATTTATTTAAATATACTACTGGATTTTTAACATATCTTTTAAAAATATATTTATGATAAAACCCAACAACAAATAAAATTGGAAGAATCATAATTAAAGTATAAATAATCAGTTTAGTAATAAAATCATGTAAATCTTGTTTTAGACTATAATTATTTAATTTATATGTTACTACAGCTATTACCTGTTTATCAATAATAACTTCATGAGTCCTATCTCTTAAATCAACATTAATAAGACCATTTAATATCTTGTAGAATTTCTCTGAATCCAGTGATTTTTTAATTTTTAGATTTTTAAACTCTAATTTTGTTAAAAAATTTCTAATTTGACCTTTTTTATATACTTGATATCTAATAACAATAGGTAAATCAACATCAAAACTAGTAGAAGCAATAAATTCATATAAAGAGCTGTTTGGAATCTTCTTAATAAAACCATATTTAGCATCAACAGCTACTTCTGCAATTTGCCATGAAGTATCATCAAATCCAGGAGTATTACTAAGTAAAGAACTTTTGTCAAAAACATATTTATTATAAATTAAGCTAATATCTTTGAATAAAGACAAGTCAACATTCTTATCAATAGACTCAACTATAGTAGAATCATAGTTAAGAATATTTTTATCAAAAAAAGTATTTAAAAAATTAATATTTAAATCAAAGTTAGAAGTAGATCTCTGCACTAATCTATCTTTATAATCAGTAAAAAAAAGTTTTGAAGATAGTCCAAATAAAGCTAAAAAAACTACTATTAAAAGAATAAAGTTTTTATTACTATCATTTGAATATTTATTTACTACTCTTTTCACTCAATTTCCTCAATTGCAATAATTACAGGGTTACTTGAAGAGATAACTGGATGTAAGCTATCAATAGCATTTTGTGTAATTATACGAGAATCAAAAGCACCAAAATAAATATCCGATATATCCCCATTATTAATAACTACTACATCACTGCTATTTAAACCAAATCTATGAATATACCATCTTACTTTGTTACTCTCAATTGATGATAATTTAACTGTGTATGATTTATTTGTTGCATTTTCAAATTTAACAATAAAATCATCTAATATATCCAATGTTTGAATTTCTTCATAATTAGTATCTTCTGCAATTCTTAACTCT
>DKNG01000199.1:0-482 GCA_002470185.1 Arcobacter sp. UBA7394
ACAAAATAACTGCTAGTTAATAAAAGTACAGTATTAACTAGTCCAAAGTTTTGATTTAATAAATCTTGAGAGTTATTGAAAAGTTCCACATCTTTTGATCTAGTAAAAGCATATCCAAGAAATAAACCACCAAAAGTGATTAGTTCTATATAAATAATAAGCCATATACCAAAATCTCCAGGAGGGTATTTATCTATTTTTGTATTCATAAAAGAATTATATTCAATCAAACTTTAAATACTACTTCAAGGTAGAATATAAATATTGAAAGATTTATTCTAATAAAAAAGTTCTTATTAGCAATATTTTACTATATTTAAAAATACAAATAAATATATACTTACAATTATAGGAGATATTATGAATAAAATAATAGATTTAAGAAGTGATACATTAACACAACCCTCAAAAAAAATGAAAGAATTTATGTTCAAAGCCCCATTGGGTGATGATGTATATGGAGAAGACCCAAGTGTAAATGC
>DKNG01000199.1:620-2919 GCA_002470185.1 Arcobacter sp. UBA7394
CGATGAATATATATGTGGTCAAGATGCACATATATATAAATATGAAGCAGGTGGTGGTGCCGTTGTTGGTAGTATTCAACCTCAGCCAATAGAGTTTGAAAAAGATGCTACTTTAGATTTAAAAAAAGTAAAAGAGAAAATCAAACCAAAAGATAATCATTTTGCAAGAACAAAACTTCTATGTTTAGAAAACACTCATCATGGGCAAGTTTTAAGTATGGATTATTTAAAAAAAGCAAATAAGTTTGCAAAGAAAAACAATCTATTATTACACCTAGATGGGGCAAGAGTATTTAATGCTGTTGTTGATTTAGATGTAAAATTAAGCGATATAACAAAACACTTTGATTCAGCCTCTTTATGTTTATCAAAAGGTTTAGGAACTCCAGCTGGTTCTGTATTAGTTGGAAGCAAAGAGTTTATCAAAGAAGCTAGACACTATAGAAAAATGATAGGTGGAGGTCTTAGACAAGCAGGAATCTTAGCAAGTGCGGGAATATATGCTTTAGATAATCATATTGAAGACCTTAAAAAAGACCATAAATTAGCTAAGTACTTAGCAGATGAATTAAGAAAGATAGAGAAAATCACTGTAGTTTCAAACCATACAAATATGATGTTTATTCAAGTAGAAGATGAAAATAAATTAAAAAAGCATTTAGAGAAAAACAATATATTAATTTCTGGATATGGTAAATTAAGACTAGTTATTCATAGAGATATTAAAAAAGAAGATGTTAAAAAAACTATACTTGCTTTTAAAAGTTTTTATAATTAATATTATTTTATAATAAATAAAAATCCTTCTTGGGAGGTTTTTCATGTTAGATTTTTTTAAAAGAAGACTAAAAAACCAAACTGGAGCAACAGAAAGTGTTTTGGTTACTTTATTTTTGGTAATAGTTGGGGTAGGTGCCCTAATTGGTATCTCTTCTTGGTTTAATACAGAAGAAGAAGGTATGAGAACATCAGCAACACAAAAAATGTCCAATGTCAAAACTGAACTTAAATAAAAACAAGTAGATTACTTGTTTTTATTTATATAATTGGTAATTCTTTTTGAGCTCTTCTAGATAACCATATTGGTCCATCTTTTGTAATAAGTACATTCTCTTCATGTACCATCTCTTTTCCTGGAAGATATTCCATTCCTGGCTCTAATGTTAAAACAACACCCTCTTCTAAAAGTGTGTTATCAGTAGATGTATTTGATGGCCATTCAGTTAACTGCATACCTAATCCATGACCAAGTCTACCCACTGAGTTTCCTAAAGCACCACCTTTTTGCATTACTTTATTCATAGCATTAAATACATCAGTTGTCGTATTTCCTACTTTACAAGCTTCAAATCCAGCATCGGTAGCGTTAAATACTACTTCATATGCTTTTTTTGATTCATCACTTGCAAACCCAAAAGCGTAATTTCTGTCAAAATCACAGAAGTAGCTATCAAAAACACAGCCTGTGTCAATGATAAAAATATCTCCATTTTCTAAAATCCTTTCACTTGGTCCCATAATAATAGAACCGTAGCCACCTTGACCTGATCCAGATATTAAATAAGGGAAATCATCCACACCTAAAGATAATAGATGATTCTTAAATCTTTGACAATTAGCTCTTTCACTCTCACCTACTTTTAACAAGTTTGGTAAGTCTTCAAAACCTTGAGATGCCACTTGACAAATATAAGATATTTTTTCAATCTCTGCATGAGATTTTACATATCTTACATATCTTAAAATATTAGTAGCATCTTTAATTTGCAAACCATCTAAATTAGAGATTAATTTATTATAATCTCCCAATGGCATCCTAAGACTACTTTCATGACCTTGAGGAATTCCTAAACATTTAAATCTTTTCATCAAAGAATTAATAGATGTTGTTAATAATGAAATTCCTTCATCTTCTGGATTTGGTGATACCCAAGTTTGAATATCATCAATCCATGTTCCTCTCATTCCACTCTCACCAATTACGGGAATTATTGCTTTTGGTTTATCATCTAAAGGAATCAGAACAAACCATGGTCTTGTTGGACTCTCAAAAAATTGTGTTTTGAATCCAGTGTAATACTCAATATCTACTTGTGTTGTTAATAAAATTGCATCCATACCCTCATCAAACATAAGTTTCTGGATTTTAGCTAGTCTATTTTCATACTCACTTTGCAAAAATCCTCTTTTTGGTACTTGTATCATCTTAATTTCCTTTTAACATTCTCACATATACTGATGGAATAGCAGCATATAAAGCAGCACATAAAATAAGGTCTGCTTTTTTTACTTCTTCATT
>DKNG01000199.1:2992-4020 GCA_002470185.1 Arcobacter sp. UBA7394
TTATGTTCACCCATAATAGATACACCATTTGTTGAAAATGGCCAAATATCAATTACTGCATCTTTTTTGAACAACTCTTTATAAGCATTTGCTACACTTTGTGTAACATCATGTTTTTCTTCCATTTTCCATGGTTTAAATGAACACTCTTGTCCATACTCTAAGCCTGTATATGATGGCTCGTCATAGTTATAAATTGAAACTTGCGCATCTGCCATTTTAACAGCAGGTAAATTTCTAATCTCTTGTAATGCATCCTCAGGTTTTTCACCCCAAGTTAATCGTCTATCAATTGAGATAGTACAAGAATCAGATACCGCACATCTTGATGGAGAAGTTGAGCTAATCTCAGAAACAGTTAAACACCCTTTTCCAAGTAAATCATCTACTAATAAATTTTCATTTAAAGCTCGAAGCTCAGTCAAAATTCCTGACATTTTATAAATAGCATTATCACCAGTATGAGGAATTGATCCATGAGCAGATGTTCCATAAGTACTTACAGAAATTTCCATTCGTCCTTTTTGTGCTCTACAAATCTTTCCATCACTTGGCTCTGCAAGTAATACAAACTCAGGTCTGATATTTTGCTCTTCAATCATATATTTCCAAGATAATCCATCACAATCTTCTTCTGCAACTGATGCTGAAACTAAAAGTGTAAAATCATCTTTGATATCTAAATCAGTAATAATCTTTGCAGCATATACAATAGATGCAATTGCACCTTTCATATCTGTTGTTCCTCGACCTATGATTCTATTTTCATCTTCAAAGCCTTCATAAGGATCATAATCCCAATTATCAAGGTTTCCAGCACCTACAACATCTAAGTGACCATCCATTGCAATAAGATGAGAACCCGTACCTATATAAGCTAAAATATTTCCCATAGGGTCAATATCTATTTTATTGAAGCCTAGTTTTTGCATCTCTGCAATAGTACAAGTAGCAGCAAGAGATTCATCACCTGAACCTCCCGGACATCTAACTAAATCTCTTGTAAATTTATATATATCTTCTTTATA
>DKNG01000194.1:0-3134 GCA_002470185.1 Arcobacter sp. UBA7394
GGTAATTTTGAATT
The DNA here is from genome assembly GCA_002470185.1 of Arcobacter sp. UBA7394. Taxonomy (GTDB): domain Bacteria; phylum Campylobacterota; class Campylobacteria; order Campylobacterales; family Arcobacteraceae; genus Poseidonibacter. The sequence continues at coordinate 15 of DKNG01000194.1, forward strand.
AAATGTATTTAAACCTGTAATTGCATTAAATATCATCCAATCAATTAGATTACTTTCTGATACTATGATTGCATTTAATGATAAGTGTGCAATTGGCATTGAAGCAAATAAAGTAAATATTGATAAGTATTTAAATGACTCTTTAATGTTAGTAACAGCCCTTAATCCATATATTGGATATGAAAAAGCAGCACTAATAGCTAAAACTGCTCATAAAAATGGAACAACACTAAAAGAAGAAGCAATAGCACTTAATCTTTTGACTGCTGAACAATTTGATGAGTATGTAAAACCTCAAGAAATGACAAGACCAAAAGCATAAAAATAAAGGGTTAGTAATAATTTTTTTACTAACTCTTTTTAATTTATGTAGAAAGAAGTAATATTTTTAATATAAATTCTCATAATTATTATAATTCCTTTGACTTATGAAAAAATCATTGATACTATACATGCAATTTAAAGGAAAGGATTTTTTATGAAAAGAATATTAGGGACAATATTACTTTTATTACTTACAACATTTAATATTTTAAATGCACAAGAGAACAAAAAAATACACAAAATAGTTATACAAGTTAGTAGTTCAGATATTATCACTCAAAAAATGGCACTTAATAATGCTGTGAATTTACAAGAACATTATGGGGTTGATAATATTAAAATTGAAATAGTAGCTTATGGACCGGGGTTAAGCTTATTAACTAGTGAGAGTTTACAATCAACAAAAGTAGAAAACTTAGTTTTTAATGATATTAAATTCTCAGCATGCTCAAATACAATAGAAATTATGGAAAAGAGATTTAATAAAGAAATTAAACTACTTGATGATGTGGCAATTGTGCCAGCAGGTGCTGCTAGAATTATGGAACTGCAAGAACAAGGTTACGCTTACTTAAGACCTTAGTTTGAATAATTTATGTAATTAAACGTCAATAGTTTAATTGCATAAAGCCACATAAATACAGACTTTAAGCTCAAACTTAAAGTTAAACTTTAAAAAATAAATATTAATTTAAACTTAATCTTCCCTTTTTTTTCTCTTGATATAATAGATATATACATAGTATTGCTAAGACTACGATTTTAGAAATACAACATTTTGTTGTATTGAAAAAGGAGATAGTATGCATAAAGTTATAATATTAGGTTCAGGTAATATTGGATTTACAGTAGCTTTATTACTTCTTTCAAGTAAAGATTATGAAGTTACAGTAGTTGCTAGAAATAAAAAGAGATTAGCATACTTAGAAAAAGTACTTAATGTAAAAACTATTCAATATGATCTTGAAAATAAAAAGAATTTTTCAAAATTACTTATTGGTTTTGATTCTGTAATTTCTGCTTTACCTTATTATCTAAATGTAAGTGTGGCTAAGGCTGCTTTAAAAACTGGTATTAACTATTTTGATTTTACAGAAGATGTAAAAACAACTAATGAAATAAAAAAGATTTCAAAAAAAGCAATAAAAGAACAAGTTTTTATTCCTCAGTGCGGTTTAGCCCCTGGGTTTATATCTATTTTAGCTTACAGTGTATATGAACAGTTTGAGCAAGTTCATAGTATAAAGATGAGAGTAGGTGCCCTTCCTAAAAATCCTTCCAATAAAATCCTTTATAATCTTACTTGGTCAACAGATGGTTTAATTAATGAATACAGTAATGACTGTTTTGCTATTAAGAATAGAAAACTAGTAACAATACAACCTTTAGAGGGATTAGAAAAATTCTCATTAGATGGTTTAGAGTATGAGGCTTTTAATACCTCTGGTGGATTAGGAACATTATGTGAAACTCTAGAATCAAAAGTAAAAGAGTTGAATTATAAAACTATTAGATATAAAGGTCATAGAGAATATATGGACTTTTTAATTAATGATCTGTATTTAGGTAAGAAACAAAGAAGAGGATTATTAAAACAAATATTAGAGTATGCAATACCAATTACTAAACAAGATGTTGTTCTTATTTTTTGCTCTGTAACTGGAATAATAAATGGAAAACTAGAACAAATTACAAATGTAAGAAAAATATATAATCAAAGAATTAAAAACCAAGATTTAAGTTCTATACAAATTACAACAGCTTCAGGTTTATGTGCTGTTTTAGATTTAAAAGTAAAAGGAAAAATAAAAAAATATGGTTTCATAAAACAAGAAGATATAAAAATGAAAGATTTTATATCTAATCGTTTTGGTAAGGCTTATGATATTAAGGAGCTAAAATGAAACGTAATATATTAAATTTATTAGGTCTTAAAGACTTAATAAAAGACAATCATCTACCTAGCTTATATCTTGGAAATAGTGTTGTTTATGGAAGTGATTTCTCCTTTAGATCTTTATCTCCTATTGATGGAAGTAAAGGTATTGAGTTTAAAAGTTTAGAAAAAAGAGAAGTCACTCAAGCAATAGAAGTTTTAAAAAAAGAGTTTATTACTTGGCAAGAAGTACCAGCCCCCAAAAGAGGGGAGTTAATTCGTCATCTATCTAATATATTAAGAGAGAATAAACACTCTTTAGCGTATTTAGTAACACTTGAATCAGGAAAAATATTTGAAGAAGCTCTAGGAGAAGTACAAGAGTTTATTGATGTATGTGATTTTGCTTTAGGTTTATCTAGGCAATTATATGGATTAAGTATTGTAAGTGAAAGGTATAGACATAAAATGATTGAACAATGGCATCCCTTAGGGGTGGTGGGGATAATCACAGCTTTTAATTTTCCAATGGCAGTATGGGCATGGAATGCAGTGTTAGCATTAGTGTGTGGAAATACAATTATTTGGAAACCCTCATCTCAAACTCCTTTATGTGCAATTGCTTGTCATTTATTATTACAAAAAGCATTAGCTTTAATGCCTGAACTTCCTCAGAATATTTCATCAGTAATTATCGCAAATAGAAAAATTGGTGATGTACTATTAAAAAATAAAGATGTAAGACTAATAAGTGCAACAGGTTCTGTAAAAATGGGAAAAGAAATTGCTTCAAAAGTTAGTGTAAGACTTGCTAGATTATTATTAGAATTAGGTGGAAACAATGGAATGATTGTAACTCCTAGCGCAGATATAGAACTATCAATTCGAGCTATTTTATTCTCAGCAGTTGGAACAGCAGG
>DKNG01000194.1:3250-8601 GCA_002470185.1 Arcobacter sp. UBA7394
TCCTATAATAGTATTAAAATAGGAAATCCCTTTAGCAAAGATATTTTAGTAGGTCCACTAATTAATAAAGGCTCTTATGAAAATATGCAAAACAGTATTGAAAAAGCCATAAGTCAAGGTGGAAAATTAATCTATGGTGGAAATCGTATTAGAAAAAATGTACCAAGAGGTGGGTTTTATGTAAAACCTGCAATTATAAAAATAAATCATAATGCCAAAATAGTGCAAGAAGAGACTTTCTCACCTATTTTATACTTAGTAGAATATGAAGATTTTGATGAGGTATTAAAAATGCATAACTCTGTACCTCAAGGTTTATCTTCTGCAATTTTTACTCAAAATGTAAAAGAATCAGAGCTATTCATGAGTAGTATTGGAAGTGATTGTGGAATAGCAAATATTAATATAGGAACAAGTGGAGCTGAAATAGGTGGGGCTTTTGGTGGAGAAAAAGACACAGGTGGGGGAAGAGAGAGTGGAAGTGACTCTTGGAAAAATTATATGAGAAGAGTAACTAATACAATTAATTATTCAGATGATATTCCTTTATCTCAAGGTATTAAGTTTGAATAGAGTTTTGGAGTTAATATGAAAAATACATTTAAAATTCTTTTTATTAGCCTTATTGCCATCTATTTTTCAGGATGTGGTATTACAAATCAAGTAACGGCTGAATATTATTTGCAAGAAGAAAAATACGAAGATGGTTCTACTCATTTTCAAAAAAAAGTAAATAAAAATAGTAATGACCATTTATCCCAATACTATTATGCAAGATTTCTTTTAGCAAAAAATAAAAACACTGAAGCTATTGTTCATTTAAAAGAAGCAGTAAGATTAAACTCAAAAAATGCAGATTATTATAGTTGGTTAGGTGTAGCTTATTCAAAAATAAAAGATCATAGAAATGAAAGAGCTCAATATATTAAAGCTTTAAATATAGATAAGAAACATCTACAGTCTTTAACATATTTAGCCCATAATTACTATGGCAGTAAACAGTACAAAAGAGCATTAGTTTATTATCAAAAAGTATTAAAACTATCTCCTGAAAATAAAGCTGCATTATTTAATAGAGCTATGGTTTTACGTAAACTAAAAAGAACAGCAGAAGAAAAAACGGCATGGATTATATATTTAGAGCATTATTTAAGTGGTGTTTTATCACAAAATGCAGTTAATTATCTTAATGCAATGGGATATTTTGAGTATCAAAACCATGTTATTGGTATATATACAGTAATACTAAAAAAAATTAAATTTGAACCTTTTAGCTCAAAAATAAAACTTGAGTCTAAAAGCTCTTTAGATTTATTATCAGAAATTTTAGAAAAAAATAAAAAAATAGAGATACATATTGTTTCGTACCTTGTCTCAAATAATGCATTAGCAAAACAAAGAGCACAAAGTATAAAAAAATATATTTTAAAAGAGAGCAAAAATATAGATTCTAAAAGAATAAAACTAAGTTGGTTTAAAAACTCAAAAAAAATTAAAGTAGGTAAAAAAAGATATGAATATTATGAATTCATTGATTTTATTACTGCAACAAAAAAAAGATAAATAGGAGAATATTATGAAAAAGTTACTATATATAATGTTTAGTGCAGTTCTCGTATTATTTGCTTATCCCTTATTAGCAGAAGAACAAGATGAAGTATCAACATTTAGCAATGAAGCACAAGTTGAAAAAGCAGAAACTTTATCTGAAATATCTCAGGAAAAAGCTCAAGAAGAAGCTTTAGAAACTCAAGCAAATATTGAAGATGCAGAGGAATCACTGGCAAATGCTCAAGATAATCTTGAAGTATTAGAACAAGACCCTAATGCAACTATTGATGAAATTAATGCGGCGAAACTTGCAGTTGAAGAAGCTTTAGAGGTGTTAGATACAGAAACAAAGAATTTGGCAAATATTTCAAGTGTATCTGTTGAGGAAATTGCACAAATGAGAGAAGACGGCTTAGGCTGGGGAGATATAGCCCAAGAATTAGGAATTCATCCCGGTAAATTAGGTTTAGGCCATGGTAAAAAAGATGCAAGAGAACGTAGTTCTAAATCCTTTGATAAAGATAGTTCTTACTCTAGTAATTCAAATAAAGGAAATGCTTTTGGTTTAGTAGGAAAAGCATCATCTAATAAAGGAAATAAAGGTGGCGGTATGTCAAATTCAAGTAGAGGAAACTCATCTGGTGGAAAAGGAAATGGTCAAGGAAATAGTGGAAATGGAAATGCTGGAGGTAATGGTAACGGCAATGGAGGTGGAAATGGAAATGGTAAAAATTAATAATTAAGATGCTTTTTTATAGAATACAAATTCAAAAAATTATTAGAGGAAAAAAAATGGCAGAAATATTTTTTAGATATTTGCATTTTATAGGAATTATGAGTTTAGCGTCAACATTAGTTATGCAGCATCTAATTTTATCATCGCAGGTAACAAAAGAAAATCTAAAAAAAATAGCTTTTATTGATATTATCTATGCTATTAGTGCAGGTCTTACATTAATAGCTGGATTAGCACTTTGGTTATGGGTTGGAAAAGATGCTAGTTTTTATTCTACAAACTGGGTTTTTCATTTGAAATTATCTATTTTTGTTTTAATTGCATTACTTTCTATTTATCCAACAATCTTTTTTATTAAGAGTAAAAATAGTAATGAAGAGAATGTTAAAATTCCAAAAGTAATTATTATGTTAATTAGAATGGAATTGGCACTAGTGTTTTTAGTACCAATTTTAGGAGCATTAATAGCTCAAGGTTCAGGTTTAAAATAAGTATTAATTTATAATTTTATTACATATGTTCCTACAAAATCCACACATGTTTCATCATCTTCGATGATTTGTGAGTGGATTTTAATTGAAGCACTTCCTTTTTTTTCAAGTTTACTCTTAAGTGTTTCTATTTCTTCTTTATTTGGTTTTCTTGTATAACAAACTATATCTTTTGTTACAGGTTTCTTATAAGCATTTTCATTTTTGATAACTACAATATTTTTACTATCGTATCCTAACTCTTTTGATATTAACCAACACATACTCCAAGATGAAATGATAGTCATAGTACTTAAACTTCCACCAAAGGCTGTACCTTTGTCGTTAATATTTATTGCTAAAGGAGCAGTAGTAATTAAAGATTCATCCGTATAATCTAGGATTTGGATATCCATCATTTTTGTTAATGGTATCTCATTATGTAGTTTATTAAGTAATTCATTTATCAAAGTAGATTCCTCGTAATATAATTGATGAGAGATTATAGTAAAAAAAGCTTATAGTTAAACATAAATTTACCTTAAGCAAAAATTGTACAGAAAGGGCACAAAAATTGTACAATAAAAGAAAAAAAGAAAAAAGTAGTACATATTAAATAACATTTGTGTATAAAAGTAGCGTATTTACTAAAATATCAAAAAGCCCTAAAAAACTTAAATAAGTCGGGTTTTTTAATTAAAAATAGCTTAAAAAACAAATATAGTGTAACTTTTATTTACATTAATTAAAACTTGTACAATCCTTTACAATTTTTGTACATACTTATTTTTTCCTTTATGGTACAATATCCTCAATACTTTTAAATCAAATAGGAGATAATATATGAGTTTATTAGCTAATTATAAAGCACATACACAAGAAAGACAAAATGAAGGTGGATTACCTCCATTAGCATTAACTGCTGAGCAAACTGCTGAGTTAGTTGAGTTATTAAAAGCAAGCACTGTTGAAGAATCAGACTACTGTTTAGAATTATTCAATAACAAGATCAACCCAGGTGTTGATGATGCTGCTTACGTTAAAGCTGCATTTTTAAATGACGTTGTACAAGGTAACGTTACATGTTCAGTAATTTCTAAAACAGAAGCTATTGAAATTTTAGGAACAATGATGGGTGGATTTAATGTTTCTCCATTAATTGATGCACTTAAAATTGATGAAGTAGCTGAAGCTGCTGCAACTGAATTAAAAAATACTATCTTAGTATATGATGCATTCAACGACGTTAAAGATTTAATGGACGCTGGAAATGCTAAAGCAAAAGAAGTTATCGAATCATGGGCTAACGCTGAGTGGTTTACTAACAAGCCAGCTTTAGAAGAAGAAATTACTTTAACTGTTTACAAAATTCCTGGTGAAACAAATACAGATGATTTATCTCCTGCAACTGTTGCCTTTACTAGATCTGACATTCCATTACACGCAACTGCGATGTTACAATCAAGAATGGAAAATCCATTAGATACAATGAAAGAACTTAAAGCAAAAGGTAACCCATTAGCATACGTTGGTGATGTTGTTGGTACTGGTTCTTCAAGAAAATCTGGGATTAACTCAGTTCAATGGCACATGGGTAGAGATATTCCTGGTGTTCCTAATAAAAGAACTGGTGGTGTTGTAATTGGTTCTATTATTGCTCCAATTTTCTTCAATACTGCAGAAGATTCAGGATGTTTACCAATTCAAGCTCCAGTAGATGAGTTAGAAACTGGTGATGTTATTACTTTAAAACCATACGCTGGTGTAATTGAGAAAAATGGTTCAGTTGTTTCTGAATTCGATTTAGCTCCAAATACATTAACTGATGAAATGAGAGCTGGTGGAAGAATTCCATTAATTATTGGTAAAGGTCTTACTGTTAAAGCTAGAGAAACTCTTGGATTAGATGCTACTACTGCATTTGTTGCTCCTTCTCAACCAGCTGATAACGGTAAAGGATTTACTCAAGCACAAAAAATGGTTGGTAGAGCTTGTGGTATCGAAGGTGTTAAACCTGGTATGTACGTTGAGCCTATCGCTACAACTGTTGGATCACAAGATACAACTGGACCAATGACTAGAGATGAGATTAAAGAACTTGCAGCATTATCTTTTGGTGCTGATATGGTTATGCAATCATTCTGTCACACTGCTGCTTACCCAAAACCAGCAGATATCAAGTTAAGACATACTTTACCTGATTTCATCAACTCTAGAGGTGGTGTTACATTAAGACCAGGTGATGGTGTTATTCACTCTTGGTTAAATAGATTATGTTTACCAGATACAGTAGGTACTGGTGGAGATTCTCATACTAGATTCCCTATTGGTATTTCATTCCCAGCAGGTTCTGGATTAATCGCATTCGCTGGTGTAACTGGTGCTATGCCTTTAACTATGCCTGAGTCTGTACTTGTTAAATTTACAGGTGAAATGCAACCAGGAATTACTTTAAGAGATTTAGTTAACGCTATTCCTTACCAAGCTATTCAAGATGGTTTATTAACTGTTGAGAAAAAAGGTAAGAAAAACGTATTCGCTGGAACAATCATTGAGATTGCTGGTTTACCAGATCTTAAAGTTGAGCAAGCATT
>DKNG01000194.1:8640-10352 GCA_002470185.1 Arcobacter sp. UBA7394
GAATTATCTGATTCAGCAGCAGAGAGATCAGCAGCAGCTTGTTCAGTACAATTAGATAAAGAACCAATCATTGAGTACTTATCTTCAAACATCGCTTTAATTGAAAAGATGATCGAAGAAGGTTACGAAGATGCTAGAACTCTTCAAAGAAGAGCAGATAAAATGAAAGAATGGATTGCTAATCCAGAATTAATTACTCCAGATGCAGATGCAGAATATGCAGCAACTATTGAAATTAATTTAAATGAAATCACTGAGCCATTATTAGCTTGTCCTAATGATCCAGATGATGTTGATACATTAACTAACATTTTAGCTGACGATAAAAGAATTAAGAACATTGACGAAGTATTCGTAGGTTCTTGTATGACTAATATCGGATTATTCAGAGCTTTAGGTGAAGTACTTAAAGGTGAAGGTGAAGTTCCAACTAAATTATGGGTTGCACCACCAACAAAAATGGATAAAGAACAATTAACTGAAGAAGGTTACTACTCAGTATTCGCAGCTGCGGGTGCAAGATTAGAAATCCCTGGTTGTTCATTATGTATGGGTAACCAAGCGCAAGTTTCTGAGGGTGCAGCAGTATTCTCTACATCTACAAGAAACTTCGATAACAGATTAGGTAAAGGTTCTCAAGTTTACTTAGGATCTGCAGAAGTTGCAGCAGTAGCAGCACTTCTTGGAAGACTTCCATCTAAAGAAGAATATATGGAAATCGTACCTAAGAAAATTACAGCAGAAAACCAAGAGGGTGTTTATAAATACTTAAACTTCCACCAAGTTACAGCTGATCAATTAACAAACTTAGTTCACTCTTAAGAACTATTTTAAAAGATAAGTTGGGTTCTCCCAACTTATTCTTTTTTTCTTATTTTTTAACTCCCCAAAAATTATATTTCTCATTTACTTATAAGTCTTTATCTACTATATTAATGCATGACAACTAGAAAATTTACTCCTGCTTTTGGCCTAAGCAATAGGCATTTACAAACTATATATTCATCTTTTTTTAGAAAAGATATAAAACTAGATTATGAAATTCAAGAATTTACTCTTAAAGATAATGATTTTATTGAATGTTATTGGTTAAATAAAAATAGAGCTAATAAAAATATCTTTGTAATATTTCACGGTTTAGAAGGCTCTTTCAAATCACCTTATATTAAAGGTATTATGAAAGCTTTAAAAGATAAAAAACAAGCTGTAGTTCTTGTTCATTTTAGATCATGTGGAAAGAAAGATAATATTAAAGCAAAATCTTATCATAGTGGAGATACATCTGATGCTATTGAGTATTTAAAGTATTTGCATGAAAATTTTCCAGAATCTAATATTTTTACAATTGGGTATTCTGTTGGTGGAAATATGTTACTTAAACTTTTAGGTAATGACTTTGTTGATAACTTTATAAAAAAATCGATTTGTATAGGAGTTCCTTTAGATTTAAGTATTTGTGCAAAAGTTCTTAATTCTGGATTTGCTAGGGTTTATGAAAATCATTTATTAAAACTTTTAAAAGAGACTTTACTTATTAAATATGAAAAACATGATTACAAAAAGCTAATAAATTTAGATAGAAATACAATTAATAAAATATCATCTATAAAAGAGTTTGATGATTTATATACTTCAAGAATCAATGGTTTTAAAACGGCTGAGAATTATTATAAAATCAACTCTTCAAAACAATTTTTAAAAAATATTAAAAC
>DKNG01000194.1:10479-10994 GCA_002470185.1 Arcobacter sp. UBA7394
CATTTAGGTTTTATTGAAGGAAGTATTTTTAATCCTAAATATATGTTAGAAAAAAGAATTATTGAGTATTTCAAGGAATATTTTTAATACTTACTAGTGTATAATTCTCAAAAATAAGCTCAAGGATTTTAATTGCCATATATACTAAAAAAGTTTGATATTACTAGTTCTGTTAAAATAGAAGATTTTTTATTAAATACTGTAAATCTAGATTCTAAAACTGCAAATTCTTTATTATCAAAAGGCAAAATTCTTGACCATAAAAATAGACGTTTACAAAAAAATCAAACTATTAAAAATGGGTATATTCAAGTTAATGTTTATGAAGCAATTACAAAAGGCTTAAAACCTTTATTTGATACTTTTCATTTTGCTATTTTTGATAAACCCTCAGGACTTAAAGTTCATCCAAGTAATATTGATGATGAATATACGCTTCTTGATGAAATACAGTTCCAATTTGGAAAAGAAGCTTCTTTAGTACATAGAATTGATGCTGAAACTTCTGGTTTAGT
>DKNG01000194.1:11080-11242 GCA_002470185.1 Arcobacter sp. UBA7394
TATAAAAAAACATATTTAGCTTATGTAGAAAATGAGATAAAAGAAGAAATACAAATTGATTCTCCTATTGCTAGTTCAAATGGTTTAATCAAATTGAAAATGCAAATTAGTGAAGATGGAAAAGATTCTCTTACAAATATCAAACCAATCTCTTTTGATAAA
>DKNG01000194.1:11328-11466 GCA_002470185.1 Arcobacter sp. UBA7394
TTAGACTCAATTAAACATAGAATTATTGGTGATCCAATATATGGAATAGATGAAAATTTATGTGATAGGTTTTTGAAGAAAAAGATGTTAGAAGAAGAGAGAATAAAGGTTACTGGAAAAGATAGATTAATGCTTCAT
>DKNG01000099.1:0-391 GCA_002470185.1 Arcobacter sp. UBA7394
AACAAAAATTAAACAAATGACTAAAGTACCTACTTCTTTTGATAGGGAGTTATTACAAAAATACTATTATAAAAGATTAATTGAGTCATCAAAAAATATATTTATTTCTTATGTGAATTCAGATTCTAATCAAATATCTAGATTTGCAAATGAGTTATTTCCTAAAAGTATAGATGAAAAAATATATGATAATTATTATAGACATATTTTATATAACAATCATAATATTTCTCATTTTGATGAAAATATTATACAAAAAGTTGATTTAACTAAAATTACGTGGTCTGCTAGTTCATTAAAAATATTCTTACAATGTAAAAGAAAGTTTTATTTACAATATATATTAAAACTAAAAGAGCACACAATATCATTAAAACCTAAAGCCTTTGAA
>DKNG01000099.1:515-1307 GCA_002470185.1 Arcobacter sp. UBA7394
GAAAGATTGTTTACAAAATATACGACCTCTAATCCATTTTTATTATTAGATCTTGAAATATGGAAAAAGAAACTACATGAATTTTATTTGTATGATCTTAAAAGACTTGAAGACAGAAAAATTATAGGTCTAGAGCGATCATTTGATATTGAATTTGAAGGTTTTAAATTAAAAGGTATAATTGATAGAGTTGACCAAAAAGGTGATACTTATGAAGTTTTAGATTATAAGACTTCAAGTGCACTAAAAGTTGATACATTAAAAAATTATGAAAAGAGTAGTGATTTCCAATTAGAATTTTATTATCTTGCAATGAGTGAGATTTATAAAACAGATAAAGTTAATGTTTATTATTATGACTTACATAATACAAAACTTATTGAAGAAATTGCATTAGACAAAAAATTAGAATTATTAATTGAAGTTTTTAATAGTTTAAAAGAGATGTCAAATAAAGAAATTTCTTTTAATAAATGTGAAGACAAAGCAGTTTGTAATTTTTGTATTTATAATACTATTTGCGATAGATAATTTAAAAGATATATAGAGCATCTTTGAGGCTCTATATATAGCTAGTAATTAAACAGCAGTTGCAATTAATACGTCTTCTATTACTTTAGTAATATCTCCGTCTAAGATAGCTTCTACATTTGAATAACCAATATTTGATCTTGTATCTTTAACTTGTTGATATGGCTGCATTACATAAGATCTAATTTGATGTCCCCATCCAATTTCACTTTTTTCAACACCATTTTTTTCTGCAAGTTGTTTTTCTAATTCAAATTCATA
>DKNG01000099.1:1382-2966 GCA_002470185.1 Arcobacter sp. UBA7394
TCATTTTGACATTGAACTACTATATTTGTTTCTATATGTGTGATTCTAATAGCTGACTCAGTTTTATTAACATGTTGTCCACCAGCACCACTTGCTCTGTATGTATCAATTCTAATATCTTTATCTTCAATAACAATATCGATATCATCATCAACTTCTGGTGATACCATAACAGAAGCAAAAGATGTATGTCTCTTAGCATTAGAATCAAAGGGTGAAATTCTAACGAGTCTATGAATACCATTTTCTGCTTTTAAATAACCATAGGCATTTTCACCTTTGATTATAAATGATACATCTTTAATACCAGCTTCTTCACCTGGTTGATAGTCAAGTAGTTCAATCTTAAAGTTTTGTCTCTCAGCCCATCTTAAATACATTCTATAAAGCATAGCAGCCCAATCTTGTGATTCAGTTCCACCAGCACCTGGATGAATAGAAACAATTGCACTTGAAGCATCATCAGGGTTTGATAACATTACTGATATTTCAGTAGATTTAATTAAATTTTCTAATTCACGAGCTTCTTCATGAAGCATTTCAAAAGTATCATCATCTTTTTCTTCATTTGCTAATTCAAAAAGTTCATTTGTACCTGAAAGTGCATCATTTGCTTTATTAAATTTACTTAGTTTTGATAATAATCTATTTTTTTCAATACCAATTTTAGTGGCATTTGCTACGTCATTCCAGAAGTCTTGATCTGATTCAAGCTCTTCAATCTCTTTAAGTCTTGAATCAAGTTCTTCTGGTTTTAAAATACCTTTGATATTATCAAGTTTTGTATTTAGTAGTTTTAATAATTCTGTATATTCATATGCATCCACGTAAACAGTATCTCCAGTTATTTTTTATTAATAGAATCTAAGTATGCTTTAATATCTTTCACATCTTGTGATCGTGTATTTGCTGCAATTGGTCTCATCATAATTTCATAACCATATCCATAATCAGATTCATTTGTATATCTATTAATTGCATGAGAAATTTCTTCTGCTGACATGTCTTTTAATGGTTTAGCTACATTGTATGCAGAAACTTCACCTTTTTGACCATGACATGATGCACAATTGCTTATATATGCTTTTTTACCTTTAATCTTTGAATTTACAATTCTTTTGATTTCTTTTTCTTTAGTTTCTTTAACCTTTTTTTCTTCTAATCTTTTTAAGATTTTATCTTCTAACTGTTTTTCAGTTATATTAGAGTTAATTGCAAAACTTGTATTTGAATTATTTATTTTTAAAATATAAATAAAATTATATTTTCCGCTAGTTGTTGGAGTGATTTTTATATCGTCTACTTGCCATCCATTTTTTTTCATATCTGTAAGTGTATATTGACTTTTACACTCTCCACCATTCAATTTAGTAGTTTCTATAGTTGACATAGAATTGTGATTTTCTTTAAAACACATTGTAGTTTGTGCATATGTTAATGTTGAGGCTAGTAATGTTAGTGTTATTGAACTTAATAATTTCATTTTATCCCTTTAATTTAAAGGGGTAGTTTATCATAAATTCTCTTAGATGTATTTTTAAGTTAAAAAAAAAGCTAGAAGCGAACTTCTAGCTTTTAATAAGT
>DKNG01000093.1:0-2181 GCA_002470185.1 Arcobacter sp. UBA7394
CAGCATTAAGAACAGATATTTTTTCATTATATACTCCTGTATAAATATGAGAAATTATTGCGTTCCAAAATGACTTCAGTATGACTTTTCTATATAAAGTAAATTAATATTTACTATTTATAAGCTGTAAATAGGGAGTTAAAAAATAAAAGTTAAGTTTTATTTACTAAAAAGGAAAAGATTCCTTTTTAGTTTTATTAGAATTTAGCGTTTGGAATAGGGTGATTATCAACAACAAAGTCAATATCTTTATCACCACGACCACTTAAGTTAACTAATATAGTTTTGTCACTTGGTAAAGTTTTAGCTAGTTTCATAGCAAAACCTACTGCATGAGCTGATTCAAGTGCTGGAATAATTCCTTCTAATTGAGATAACTTATAAAAAGCATCTACAGTTTCTTCATCATTACATAAACCAACTTGAGTTCTACCAATCTCTTTAAGATGTGCTTGCTCAGGTCCAACTGATGGGTAATCAATTCCAGAACCAATTGAATAAACAGGTGCAGGCTCGCCTTTGTCATCTTTTAGCATAATTGAATTAAACCCATGCATAACACCTTCTTCACCATAAGTTAAAGAAGCAGCATGTTCGCCTAATTTTTCACCTCTACCCATAGGTTCAACACCATAAAGATTTACATCTTTATCATCTATGAATCCAGCAAAAATACCCATAGCATTAGATCCACCACCAATACAAGCAACAACATTATCAGGAAGTTTCTCTTCATGTTCAGCAAATTGCTCTTTTGATTCAAACCCAATAACACTTTGGAAATCTCTAACCATCATAGGGAAAGGATGAGGACCAACAACAGAACCAATACAATAAATTGAGTTTTCTGGGTCTTTTAAATAAGACTCAAAAGCAGAATCAACAGCTTCTTTTAATGTTTTTAATCCATGAGTTGCAGGAATAACATTTGCACCTAAAATTTTCATTCTAACTACATTTGGATGTTCTTTAGCAATATCTACTTCACCCATGTGAATTTCACACTCTAAACCAAAATAAGCTGAAGCAGTTGCAAGAGCAACACCGTGTTGTCCAGCACCAGTTTCAGCGATAACTTTCTTTTTTCCTAAGTGCTTTGCTAATATAACTTCTGCCATACAATGGTTTAATTTGTGTGCACCTGTATGATTTAAATCTTCTCTTTTTAAATAAATCTTTGCACCACCACAATGCGCTGTTAAATTCTTAGCAAAAGAGATAGGAGTAGGTCTACCTTGGTAATGTTTTCTAACATACTTAAGTTCTTCTAAAAACTTTGGAGAGTTTTTAATCTCTTCATATGCTTTAGTAATATCTGCGAAAGGTTGCTCTAAAACAGGAGGAATAAACGATCCTCCGAATTTACCAAAATAACCATTTTCATCAGGATGTGATTCTAAATAACTCATACCCATTTATGCTTCCTTTTATATATAATATCCATTTTAAATAGGCAATATTATATAGTATTTAATTTAATTTCTTATGAAATTATCTATACTTTGGACTAATATAAAGGCAAGCTAATTAAAACTTTTGTACATTTATCATAATTAACATCTTCAAAAGTATAAGATATATTAGAAATTTTAATTTCACCTTCCATACTTTCTGTAATAATTTTATGTGTCATATATAAGCCAAGCCCTGTTCCTTGGCTTTTATGTTTTGTTGTAAAATAAGGTTCAAATAGTTTATCAATAATATTAATATCAATTCCTCCAGCATTATCAATTATCTCAATAATATACTTACTATTTTCCTCTTTTGTTTTAATAGAAATATATCTATTATTAATATCAATACCACATAATGCATCTTTTGAATTATTTAAGATATTTAATAAGGCTTGATTTAATTCATTTTCATAACTATGAATAATTAAATTTTCCTCTAAATCTAATTTAACATTAATTGAATGATTTATAAATGATCCCTTTACAATATTTAAAATCTTCTCAACACAAGTATTAATATTAAATTCATTTTTTTGTTTGTCTTCTTTTAAATAGTTTTGAAAATCTTCAATAGTTTGAGATAAAAATTTCGTTGTTTCATTTATTCCATCTAAGGTTTCAGTAAAAACCTGATCATTTAATTGATTAAACTCTTTTTGTAGTTTTAAACCACTAGCAGCTGTTGAAATAAAACTAAGAGGTTGTCTCCATTGATGTGCAATAT
>DKNG01000093.1:2219-3676 GCA_002470185.1 Arcobacter sp. UBA7394
GCAATATTACCAATCATTTCACCTAAACTTGCCATTTTTGATTGTTGTATCAATAAATTCTCTTTTGCTTTTATTTCACTCATATCAATTATCAAAATAATATCCGCTTGCTTATATTCAAACATAATTTTTTGTGATTTTACAATAGCTGGGAATTTAACATCTTTATTACGAAGCGCAGTAATTTCATAAGTTTTAGAATCAGCATTTTCAATAATCTCATTTATATTGTCTTTTTCTTTCTCTTGAAAAAATTCATTAATGCCCATTTCTAATAAATCACGTTCATTTTTCTTATTAAATATTCTTAATGTCTCTTTATTAACAAAAACTATTTCTTTATTAACAACAATGAAAATACCTTCAATTGTCAAGTCAACTAAAGTCTTAAAACTATTTAATGAATACTCTAATTCTAGTTGTGTTAATTTTAATGTTTTTTGGTAGTTTAACAATTGTCTATTTTTATATAAAATAATGATAATAATAAGTCCAAGAGGTAAAAAATATTTCCATAAAGTTGTATAATCAAAAGTCTGTGTATATTCAACTGTAGACCATTTATTAAATATTTCTTCTTTCTCACTAGGACTCATTCTTCTTAATACTTTGTTGATAATTGATTGTAAAATTTCATAGTCATCTCTAATCATTACTTGCAAATTAAAATCAATTCCCGTATTACCTGAAATTTTAATATCACTGAAACCATTCTTCTTTATATTGTAAGTTAGAATTGGCATATTATCAACTAAAGCAAATACTTTATTTTGTGATAATAATTCTAAACCTTCCTCGATATTTAAAACAGGAACAAAGTCAATTTTTGGATAAGATTTTTTTAGTAAATGATATGCAGTATAGTTTTTACCAACCGCAACTTTTTTTCCAATTAGATAAGAAGCATTTGGAATAAAGTTCTGATCCTTTAGTGTAGCAATTCCCATTGGTGCTTTATAATACGAATCAGAAAAAATAGCATACTCAGATCTCTCTTTTGTTTTAGAGGTAGTAATAATTATATCATTGTCTTTATTTCTAATACTATTTAAAGCACCTGTAAATGTACCTTGCGAATTATTATTAGTTTTTAAATTAGCTTTATCAACAACATATGACCAGAAATCAAAACCTAAACCATAAGGTTTATTATCAGAAATAAAACTTATAGGTGCCCAATTTGGAGTAAAAGCAACATTAACTATTTTACTATCAATAAAAGCCAATTCTTCATCTGTAAAATTAATCTCTTTTGATTTTCTAATCCATTTCAAATCAATAGCATTTAATTCATCTTCACTTACTTTTAGCATAGATTTATTAATTATACTTTCAAGAATTTTGTTCTCTTTTTGAACAGCCATATAAAGTTCATTTTTAAAATCATTGAATACTACATCAGCAGAAATTTTTAATTTATCACGAAATTTTTTATTAATTGTATATTGAGCTAAAAT
>DKNG01000014.1:0-162 GCA_002470185.1 Arcobacter sp. UBA7394
TAAATTAATAAATACTTTTCCCTCATTAGTAGGGAAGGCATATTTAAATGAATTTGAAATCAATTCATTTAGAATCAATCCACAATAAATAGCCTGCTCAATTTTTAGTTGTGTTTTAATATCAAATTTGATTTGAACAGTAGTGTTATAACTGTATTGAAC
>DKNG01000014.1:199-2838 GCA_002470185.1 Arcobacter sp. UBA7394
TCAAAATACTCATAAGCATTAACATTTGCGATATTATCTTGTTTGTATAATAGTTCATGTAAATGACTCATCGCATTAATTCTATTTTGAATTGTGATAAATAAGTCTTGTACTTTCTCATCTTCTATTTCATCGCTTTGCAGTCTAATTAGCGATACTATAGTTTGCATATTGTTTTTTACTCTATGATTTAATTCTTTTAATAAAAGACCTTTTTCATCTAATGCTGTTTTTAAATCATGGGTTTTTTCTTCTACTTTTATTTCAAGTCTATTCTTTTCATTTTCTTGTTGAATAATTAGTTTTTTATTTGCATTCTCTTTATCTATTTCTAGTTGTTTGATTCTATCAGCTAAGGCAATAGAGAAAACAATAGCTTCAATAATTAAAGCAACTTCTATGTAATAAGGGAAAGAACTATAAATATTAAAAACCCCTAAACTTGATAAGTACATAAACATACCTACAGTAAAGAACATCGACCAACCAAATAGTACAAAGTAAGCTTGTCTATTTTTTTTGAATGTGGCATAAATAGTAATACTAATTAAAAATACTAGTAGTAAAACACTAAATACATTTCTATATTTATTAAACATATCTGTGAATAAAAAGATTGTTAAAATAAAAGGAAAAGCTAAAAGATAAATATTTAGTAGTTTATGAAGTTTTGGATATTGTTGTGTACGAAGAAATGATCTTGTAAACAGTGCTAAAGCAAGTACTGGTAATCCAGTAATTAAAGAAGCATATCTAATTATATTTTCTACCCATTCTGGATCTAATATATAAATATTTGCAACGCCTCTATACATTAGTTGATGCAAAACAATTCCAAAAATATAAATTACATAAAATAAATAACTATTGTCTTTAGTAATAAAATAGATAAATAGATTGTATAAGGCAAGAATAATCATAGCTCCAAAGAAAAAGGCTAATATGATTTGGTATTTTATCTCATTCTTGAAATAACTATCATTTTCCCAAAGATTTAGTTTTACAATAAGTGTAGTTATATAAGAAGAGGCTTGTATATAATAAGTTTTACTTTCATTTGCTTCTAACTGTATAGAAAAATTTGGATTAATGGTTTTTCTATTCTCATTTATATTAAAAAGTCCCTCTTGCACGTATTTGTAGTCATTATCAGGAGAATAGAATCTAATATTTGAAGTTAGAGTATTATCATATTCAAGAACCCTATAAACTTTTTTGTTTGTATTATTATGTATTTTGAATTTAACCCATACATTTAAGCTTGGAGAATAACCATATCCAATTAACTTTTTGTCGTTACTATTAAAATATTGAGGATTATTAGATATTTCTTCAAATGTCTTTTTTTGGGAGTTGTCCACATAAATTTGAGATTTAGGTAGTAAGTCATAAAAATTATTTTGATTAGTAATGTTTAGAACTTGCGCAGATAAATAAGTATTGATAAAAATAATTAATAATATTTTGAGATGCCACATAATAATGAAAACCTGTATTTTTGAATATTATACATTAAGTAAAGTGTTAAAATATTGAATATTTGAAATTTGTCATAATTTTGTCACATTTGTGACGCTAGTTGTGACGTAAAAAAGGTATTATATACATGAATTAAAGTTTAAGTGCAAAATTAATATCAATAATAATTTTTGTATGTAGTTAAATTATAGTCGGAAAATTAAACAAGAAATCAAAAATATGATAAGTGAATTTAGAAAATTAAAATTTATGAATGATAAAGCCAGAAGTTAGGATTATCTCGAAGATGAGCAAAAAAATACCAAGAAATGAATTAGATCAAAATCTAAAAGTTTTAAATGAAATTGGAGATATTGAGGGAATAAATATCAAACTTTTATTAAAAACTGTTAACAAAAGAATTCAACTTGAGCATGGTAGAAGCCATATTATTTCACATGGATATTTTACAAGTTTAGTAGGAAAACAAAATACTGAAGCAAAAATTGAATTAGGTGTTATCTTCAAAGACAGAATTATTCCATTATTACAAAAATATTTTGATAATGACTGGGAAAAAATACGAGTAGTTTTAGGGGATGATAAAAAAATTGATGATAATAAAAAGTATCAATTTATAAAAGCAAAAGAGAATGAATATAAAATCAATGAAGAAGCATTTTTAAATGCCACTAGTTATTTAAAAATTTATAATTAGAAGGTATTTTAATTACCTTCTAAAATTTTAAAATACTCTTCTCTTGATATCTCTTTTGCACCAAGACTCTCCAAATGATCATTATGTACTTGACAATCTATTAGTTTTATATCATTTTTTCTAGCTTGATTACACAAATGATAAAACGCAACTTTTGAAGCATTACTTACTTTAGCAAACATACTTTCGCCACAGAAAACATCACCAATCATTAATCCATATAATCCACCAACAAGTTCATCTTCTAAGTAACATTCAATTGAAAATGCATAACCTAGCTCAAAAAGATTAGTATATGCTTGAATAAATTCATCACTTATCCATGTCTCATCTTCATGTTTTCTTTTTATATTGGCACAGCTTTTTATTACCTCTTCAAAGTTTTCATTTGATTTGATAACAAAACCTTTATTTTTAATAGATTTTTTAAGGCTTTTTGATACTTTCATATTTTGAGGTTCTA
>DKNG01000211.1 GCA_002470185.1 Arcobacter sp. UBA7394
TCAAAAATATCTTTATCTAGATGTTGATCTTTTACCATAAAACTTAAGATTTTAATAGATTCTGATAAAGTCTTAGCTTCTTTATATGGTCTATCTGATGATGTTAAAGCTTCAAATACATCTGCAACTGCTAATATCCTAGCTGGTACACTCATTTGATCTTTAGTTAGTTTTCTAGGGTATCCCGTACCTATTAATGTTTCATGATGTGCTACGGCATACTCTGGTACTCTTTTTAGGTTTTCTAAAAATGGTAATTGCTCTAACATTACTATAGACATCATAATATGTTCGTTGATTTTGTATCGCTCTTCGTTTGTTAAAGTACCTCTTTTTATTGAAAGATTATATATTTCTCCAAAATTATACATATGTTCAGGAGTATCAAGCTTCATTCCATATTTTTCATACTCTTTTTCCATATGTAGTTCTCTTTCAACTATATGTTCAATCTTATCATCAAGTATTTTTTCTACTTGTGGAGTTGTATTATTTTTATTTGTTTGTAGTCTTTCTCTTTCATCTCTTGATAAACCAATACTATTATCAAAGTTTCTTGTCCATGTTCTTTTTGATATCTCTTTAATTTTCTCAATATCTTCTTTGTCCATGAATTCTCCACCAATATTTGCATTTGCAATGCATTCATATTCTTCATGTAGTTTTTTATGTGAGTCTTGAAGTTTTTGTTTTTCTTCTTTTTCATTTGCTCCATTGATAATATTGGTAAGTGTTTGAATAGTCATATCTCTATGTAATACTTCAAATCTAGTTCTAATTTCATGTATTCTATTGTATATAGTTTCTAGTTTTGTAGCTTTATCTACTACATATTCAGGTGTTGTTACTTTTCCACAATCGTGTAACCAAGCTGCTATGTTTAATTCTCTTTTCTCATCTTCATTTTTTATTGTAAAGTCTTTGAATACTTCTTTATCATTACTTGCAGCTTGAGCAATCATCATACTTAACTCAGGAACTCTTTCACAGTGTCCACCTGTATATTTTGACTTCGCATCAATAGCACTTGCAATGATTTTGATAAAAGAGTCCATTAATTCTTTTTGATCTTTTTCATACTTTTGCATTGAAATAGATAGTTTTACTAATGATCTTGATAGGTCGTCTAATTCTTTGATATTTGTTTTTACAAAAACAACATCTTTAAATTTCCTATCTATAATTTTTCTATTTTCATTAGCTAAGTTTTGAATTGGAACAGCTAACATTTTTGTAGCTAGCCAAACTAATGGAGTTGAGAGTAGTAATATTAAAAGAGTTGTAATAGATGAAATCAAAATATCTTTGTTATATGGTTCCATTATCTTTTGTAGTGGCAACAACACTGTTAAATACTCTTTTTTATCATAGCTAGAATCAAGTGTAGAGAAGTAAGTAAAGTATTTCTTCTCATTTATTTCTAATATTTTAGAACTAGAACTTTTGTTAGTAGATATAAGTTTTTTTCTTAGTTCCTCAAAGTCTAGGTTTTTATAATTCTCACCTTGGTTAGCATTTGCAGTTACTTTATCTTTATCTCTAAATAAATAAATTTCACTATCATCAAAAACAAGTTGAGTTTTTAAGAAATTAGACATACTCACTAAAGATACATCAACTCCTAATACACAATCACTATTTGGTACTTCTTTTGCATATGTAGTCCCTTTTGCTTCTAGGTTTGTGTACATATATGGGTCAGTTTTGATTATTTTGTGAGTTTGTCTAGCTTCTATAAACCATGGTCTTACACTTGGGTCATATATTGCAAGGGATCTTTTACTTTTTATTTGTTTTAGACTTGAATCTAAGAATTCTTCATATTGAACTCGTTCTTCATTTTCTGTATAGATCTTGATTACAAGCCATTTCATATCTTTAGAGGCATTGTATTTTTCTCTTAATTTCTTATCAATATCTAGATTAATTACTTCATAGAAACTGCCTTTTACTGTTCCTACATAAATAGCATAGATAAATTTGTTATTATTTAAAGTATTAGCAATAAGTGGTAGAAGAGGGTGTCTTTCATCTTTTTTGGGAATATCATGTATTGATTTATATAATTCAAGGTTTGAAATTATATTATTGTTTTTTTCATCAAGATTTTTTATTTTTTGTTCAATCTTTTCTGAGATATGTGTCATGTTCTCATCCGTTGCATTAAATGCAAGTTCTTTTAAAAAATAGTATTGAAGAGATAAACTAATAGTAATAATAATTCCCGTTAGTAATATAAATAATGTTAATACCGTTGGTCTAATCTTCATACAGATGTCAACATTTGCCATGTTTAGCCTTTGATAAAAAGTTAAAAATATTATACCAAAATAATTAAATAATACTAAAGTTTTAAACTAATAATATAAAAGTGATTAATAAGTTATTAAAATAGTTGCAATTTATACTTATATAAGAACTTTATTCTTGAAATCTTTTGCTGCAAGGGCATATCCACCATTTGAGCCATCAACAAAATGTATATGTCTTCCATGTCTTTCAAATATTAAACAGGTCATTAGTGCTGAATCAGATTTGTGAATGCCATATATTAGCTTATTGTTTTGAAACTCTTTTTCTAAATACTCTTCTAATATTTGTGTTTCTTCTTTACTTGTTGATACTACCATTCTTAAAATGTCATCAAATTTTTCTGTATCTGTTGTGGATAAAACTCTTTGTTTATATGTAGACCAATCTTTTAAATTGAGTTTCATTAGTATATAACCAATTACATTTATCATTTTTAATTTTAGATTAATTAGTTTTTTCATAAAAAGATTTTGAGAATAAATAGATGATTCGTAATTCAAGTCTTTATCTTTAAAACTTAAATTTAAAGAGTTTTCTAAAATAGGGTGTCTTTTTTTATTATCACCAATTATTGATTCTATATTAGATAGTATATTTTCATAATAAGATTCATCTTTACTTTTTATTAGTATTGATAAAGTATCATCCTTAGGAGAAGGAATTGCTTCCCATCTACATTCAAGTCCACTTATATCAACTTGAAAGTTTTTATCTATTTTATCTTTGATTAAAAAGCTGTTTGAGTTTTTTAATAAATCATCACAAAGTTCTAATCCCCCGCCATTAATAATAGCTTGGTAATAATCCTTTGAAACTTTTAATTTTGAGATTAATATTTCTTTATTGTTCTTACATACTTCTTCAATACATATAGAGGCGACTCTTAAGTTTAAGTCATAGGCATCTTTAGAAATCTTTTGAATAGCCAAGAGGGACTGTTTTGCTTCATGATAAATACTTTGTGGAATTATTACAAAAGCTCCATCTCCACCAAATACATAAGGTAAGTCGATGTTTTTATTTATATTTAAAATTGAGATGATTGTTAATGCTCCAACCATATTAACTTCTTTATATTTTCCTTCTTTAATAGCAATAGTAGAATCTTTAATATCTGTAGCCAAAATATACCAATCCTTTGGTAGTTTTGAATATATATTGTTTTTTGTAATTTCTTTAATACTATTGATTGCTATTAATTTAGAATAAAAATCATCATTCATAAAAATCCTTTTGTGGAATGTTCCTAGAATTTTATACTTTTAGTGTTTAATTCTTTGTTTTTTAATTCTTGTTTTATGAATAAATAAAGAAAAGATTACTAAAAAATGAAAAAAAATGAATAAAATGGGAAATTTCGTAAAAAACTAAAAAAATTTTAAAAATTTATTTCTTTTAGAAAATACGAAAAGAGTACATATTATTTACATTATTAAATTACTTTTAGTAAAAACACTTGGACTTTTATAGCAAAAATGCTATACTT
>DKNG01000238.1:0-193 GCA_002470185.1 Arcobacter sp. UBA7394
AGGATTAATAGATGAAAAAAATATTAATAACGGGTTCATTAATTGCAGCAGCTTTGCTATTTAATGGATGTGAAGAAAAACAAAATAAAATTAATAGATATTTACAAAACTGGACAGGTGTAAATGGAGTACTTGAAGTTTATGCAGGAGAAAAACTTGTTAAAAGATTCATAAAAATTGACAAACTTTCAAC
>DKNG01000238.1:381-6200 GCA_002470185.1 Arcobacter sp. UBA7394
AGAAGGAAAATAAAATGAAAAGATATATATCAATGATTCTATTAAGTACTATAGTATTTACAGGTTGTGCAACATGGAGTGGAGTTAAAGAAGATAGTTCTACTGCTTGGGAAGCAACAAAAGAGGGCACTTCAAAAGCTTACAAAAATACAAAAGAAGCAATACACGACGCAACTGCTGATTAGAACTAATTTTGGGGAATGTATCCCCAAAATGAGAACAAAGTATTAAGTGAAAATTTCGCGCTTTCGAATAGTTGTTTGTATTTATAATATAACTTTGTGAAAAAAAGTTTGTAAGTAGTGGAGCTGGTGAAGGGACTTGAACCCCCGACCTGCTGATTACAAATCAGCTGCTCTAGCCAAGCTGAGCTACACCAGCAACAGTGTTTAAAAAATGGTGTCAAAAGAGAGACTTGAACTCTCGACCTCCGGCTTATGAGACCAGCGCTCTAGCCAGCTGAGCTACTTTGACACTTTGGCTAATTGGTTGCGGAAACTGGATTTGAACCAGTGACCTTCGGGTTATGAGCCCGACGAGCTACCGTGCTGCTCTATTCCGCGATCTATAAAGTACCTAAATATGGATGGGGTAGAAGGATTCGAACCTTCGAATGACGGCACCAAAAGCCGTTGCCTTACCACTTGGCGATACCCCAACCGTTTAAGTGCCGAAATTATAGTAAAAAATATTTTTTTTGTCAAGACTTTTTAGAAGAAATTTTAAAATTTCTGATATAATAATGCACATACAAATAAATTATAGTAAAGAAGAAAAAATGAACGCAATACAAAGAGTAAAAGAAGCTATCGAAGAGATTCAAAAAGGTAATATGGTAATTATGCTTGATGATGAAGATAGAGAAAATGAGGGTGATTTAGTATATGCTGCGCCACTTAGTACTCCTGAAAAAGTTAATTTTATGGCTACTCATGCAAAAGGATTAATTTGTGTATCAGTAACAAAAGAGACTGCTGATAAATTAGAATTAAATCCAATGGTTAGTTCAAACACATCATCTTATGAAACAGCATTTACAGTTTCTGTTGATGCCGTAGATGCTCTTACAGGAATTAGTGCAGGAGAAAGAGATGATACTATTAAAATTTTAGCAAATCCTGTATCAAAAGCAACAGAATTAGTTAGACCAGGACATATTTTCCCATTAATAGCTAAAGATGGTGGAGTATTAGTAAGAACTGGACATACAGAAGGAAGTGTTGATTTATGTAAACTTGCAGGTCTTAGTGGAGAAGCAGTAATTTGTGAAATCATGAAAGAAGATGGAACTATGGCAAGAAGAGATGATTTAGATATTTTTGCTGATAAACATAATATGAAACAAATTTATATTTCTGACTTAGTTGAATATAGATTATCTCATGAAAAGCTAGTTGAAGAAATATCAAATAATGATGCAGAATTCTTTAATACAAAAGTTAAAAAGAAAGAATTCCAAGATCATTTAGGAAATGTACATACTGCTATCATCTTTGGTGAACCTAGTGAAATTACACATGTAAAATTCCATACAGTAATCCCTGATATTGAACTATTTTTAAATAATGAAAAATTAGATTCAATGCTTAAAACAATTAACTTCTTATCATCTAAAGGTGGAGTTCTAATTTTCTTATCTGATGAAAAGAAAAGAGAATCACAAAAAGATTATGGAATAGGGGCTCAAATTTTAAGCACTTTAAATATTAAACAAATCAAATTAATGACAAGTGGTGGAAAACATTCATTTGTAGGATTAAATGGATTTGGTCTTGAAATCATAGAAGAGATTCAAATAGAGTGTTAAACTCTATTTGAATAAAATATTAAACTAAACCTGCTGCTGATTTAATTAATTCCAAAGTCTTAACTGGAAGTTCTAAATCTTTTGATAAAACCTCTTTATTCTCGTTGTAATACTTAGAATCTAATATATCATTAATTTTATCTTCTAATTTTTGAACAACTACTTCTTGAGTATCTTTATCTTCAATATCTAAAAACTGTCTTGGGTCTTGATTTACAACTCTAGCTAATCTAAATTCATACAATGATTTGTTATCAAAATCTTCATTAAATTTATTACAAATTTCTTTATATACATCATTTAACTCAGCTTCATATTGTCTGTAAATTACTCCAGCACTATCATTTAAAGATTTATTAAACTTATCATAATTAACAAATAACTCTTTTAAATCATCATCTTCAAGTGAGTCTTCATCAATATTAAATTTTTTTGATAAAAGATGTTTACAACAATAATATATAACTTGTTTCTCATTTTCTTTAATATCATTTAAAAAATCTATTAATTTCATATATTTTCCTTTTTTTCGAATAAAAAAAAGGAGTGAATAAAATTCACTCCTTTTTAAAAATAAATTATAAGAAAATTCTTATAAAATTGGTCCAGCTGCAGTAAAGTCATATTCACTTTCTAAAGTTAAATACTTTTTGAAGTTTTCAATATACATACCAGCTAATTTTTTCTTAGTTGAATCATAGTAATCTTTATCTACCCAAGTATTTCTAGGGTTTAATACTTCAGTATCAACACCATCTAAAGTTTTTGGAATAGCTAAATTAAATACAGGTAATGTTTCAAATTCAGAATTTTCAATAGAACCATCTAAGATACCATCAATACAAGCTCTAGTATTTTTAATACTCATTCTAGAACCAATACCGTAAGGACCACCAGTCCAACCAGTATTAACTAAATATACATTAACACCATGTTTGTCAATTTTTTGACCTAATAACTCAGCATAAACAGTTGGGTTTAAAGGTAAAAATGCTTCTCCAAAACAAGATGAGAATGTAGCAACTGGTTCAGTAATACCTCTCTCAGTTCCTGCAACTTTAGCAGTATAACCACTTAAGAAGTAATACATCGCTTGTTGTTTATCTAGTTTTGCAACTGGAGGTAAAACACCAAATGCATCAGCACATAAGAAGATAATATTAGTAGGGTGCCCACCTTTCATATCTGGAGTATGATTTGGAATATGGTCTAATGGGTAAGAAACTCTAGTGTTCTCAGTTTTAGAACCGTCTGTATAATCAACAACACCATCTTCATCAGCTACAACATTTTCTAATATTGCACCTTTTTTAATAGCATTGAAAATTTCTGGTTCAGACTCACCATCAAGATTAATAACTTTAGCATAACAACCACCTTCGAAGTTGAATACACCATTATCATCCCAACCATGCTCATCATCACCAATTAAAGCTCTTTTTGGATCTGTAGATAAAGTTGTTTTACCAGTACCTGAAAGTCCAAAGAATAAAGCAGTATCTCCATCTTTACCAATATTAGCAGAACAGTGCATTGGAAGTTTACCTTCTAATGGAAGCCAGTAATTCATCATAGAGAATACACCTTTTTTCATTTCACCTGCATACCAAGTTCCACCAATGATTGCAACATTATCTTCAACATTAAAGATAACATATACTTCAGAATGTAAGTTATGACTAGCATAAGCCATATCAACTGTTTTACAAGAGTTGTAAACAGTAAACTCTGGAACGAAATTATCAATTTCTTCTTGAGTTTGAGGAACAATAAACATATTTTGAATAAAATGTGCTTGCCAAGCAACTTCAGTAATAAATCTTACAGACTTTCTAGAGTCTAAAGAAGCTCCACAATATACATCAGTTACATATAGATCTTTGTTACTTAATTGCTTTTTAGAGTTACCTAATAAATCCTCATAAACTTCTTTCGAAACTTTTTGGTTAATATCTCCCCAAGCAATATATTTATTTGATGGATCTTGATTTACAAAAAACTTGTCTTTTGGGCTTCTACCCGTAAAAATTCCAGTATCAATCATTAATGCACCAGTAGAAGAAAGTTTAGCACCTTCATTTTCTACTGCATGTTTAATTAATGTATCCACATCAAGATTTCTTCTTACATTTCCAACGTTTTCTAGACCTAATGTGTCTTTAATCTCAGACATAATTTATTTTTCCTACTAATTTTTATTTTTATTTAAATATTGATAACAGCACACCTGCTGCAACTGCTGAACCGATAACTCCAGCAACATTTGGACCCATTGCATGCATTAAAAGAATGTTAGACTTGTCATATACTTGACCTTCTTTACTAACAACTCTTGCCGCCATTGGTACAGCTGATACACCAGCTGCACCAATTAATGGATTAATCTGATTCTCTTTTGAACTAAGCATATTCATAATTTTAGCCATGATTACACCCATTGCAGTACCAGAAGCAAATGCCACTAATCCAATAGCCATAATTCCCATAGTTTCAGCAACTAAGAATTGTTCAGATGCTAACTTAGAACCAACCCCTAGTCCTAAGAAAATTGTTACAACATTAATTAATGCATTTTGCATAGTATCAGATAATCTATCTACAACACCAGACTCTTTTGCAAAGTTACCAAAACAAAATGCACCAATTAATGGAGCTGCATCTGGTAAAATTAACATTGTTAAAATAACAACAACAATAGGGAAAATAGTTTTTTCTACTTTTGAAACCCTTCTAGTTGCTTTCATTCTAATTTTTCGCTCTTCTAATGTTGTAAGTGCTCTCATAATTGGAGGTTGGATAACTGGTACTAATGCCATATAAGAATATGCGGCAACAGCAATAGCTCCAAGTAACTCAGGTGCAAGAGCAGTTGCAATAAAGATTGATGTTGGACCATCAGCCCCACCAATAATTGAAATAGCAGCAGCTTGCTCTAATGAGAACTCAATTCCAGGAACCATTTGTGATAATACAACTGCACCAACTAATGATCCAAAGATACCAAATTGAGCTGCACCACCAAGTAATGCAGTTTTAGGATTTGATAATAAAGGACCGAAATCAGTCATTGCTCCAACACCCATAAAAATTAAAAGAGGGAAGAAACCATTTGCAATACCCATATTATAAATAATACCTAACATTCCATCTGCACCAGCAATTTCAGCAATTGGAATATTAGCCAATATACCACCAAATCCAATAGGAATTAATAGTAATGGTTCAAAACCTTTAGTAACAGCTAGATAGAAAAGAACTAAACAAATTGCTATCATAATGATTCTACCAAAGCTTTGTGCAAATGTAGTTAATTCTTCACCATGAGGACCTTTTAATCCTTCTTGTGGATTTAAAATTGCTTTTAAACCTGTTGTACTATAAAATGAATCAACTAATTGAGACATTGATTTTGCTTCATACTCTTTTTTCTCTTCTGAAACATCAACAGGAGCTGATGCTGCAAAAGAGTTTACAGAAAATACTGCAAAAAGAGTAAATAAAATTAGAAATAGATTTTTTTTCATCATTACTCCAATAACTATTAACCGATAACGGCTAATGTTTGTCCTTCGTCAACTGCATCATTTTGACCAACTAAAATACTAGTTACAGTTCCTGCAACAGGAGCATTAATATCAATTTCCATTTTCATAGCTTCTAAGATCATAATTTGTTGATCTTGTTCAACTTTATCACCAACTTTAACAAGAATTTTCCATACCGCACCATTAACAGCTGCAGCAACATCAGTTCCTTCACCATTAGAGGCAACAGGTGCTGGAGTAGCTTCACTTGAAGCTGTAGCTGCTGGAGTTACTTGGATATCAGCATTACCTTCAGCAATACTTACATTAAATTTTTGTCCGTCTACAACTACTGTGTAGTTTCCGCTTGCGTTACTCATACCTTTATTTTCCCCTTGTGTAGTTTCATCATTTTTTCTAATATTTAAAGGTGAATCACCTTTTAAGAAAGCAATACCTTTTTCATCACAAGCAGCTGCGATGAAAAT
>DKNG01000005.1:0-3678 GCA_002470185.1 Arcobacter sp. UBA7394
ACAACCAATCAACTTACTAATATTTTTAATGAATAAGGATCTGTAATGGAAATAAAAGGCGATGATTTTTTAAAGAGAATTCAAGTTCAACAAGAACGTGAAGAACTTGAGCAAAAGTTAAATGAATTAGAAGATGTTGAAACTTCAATAAATAATGCTCCACCTACGTCAAATAAGACTATAAGTGAAGAACCAGATGAACAAGAACTTGGTAATATTATGCTAGAGACAACAAGTTCAAATGAAGAGAATAAGAAAAAGTATTTAGTACTTGGAGTTATTCTTATTGTATTATTTTTATTAACTATTATTGTTATTCGCCTTTTAACTGATAATACACAAGAAGATCCTTTTACAGCAAATAAACCTAATTCTATTGAAGTGAATAAATCTCAAGAAGATAGTAATATCGATGAGAATTTCCAGAAAATCATGAATGATAGTATTAAGAAGAAAGCTAGTGAAAAGAAAGAAGACAGCCTTTCTGAAGAGAAGTTAAACTCTATTAATGAGACTAATAAAGTAGAAGAAGTAAAAGAAGTTATTACAAACGATGACTTAGATGAAACTATTAAGAAAATTGAAGAAAAAAAGAAAACTGTTGAAAAAACAGTTGTTGAAAAAGTTGTAGAAAAAAAACCAATTGTAAAAAAAGTAGTTAAAAAAGTTGAACCAAAGAAAAGTATCCAAGACTTAGTAAAAAGTTCAACAACTTCATCACCAAAAGGTTATTTTGTACAAGTTGGAGCTTTCACGAAGAAACCTGCTGATAGTTATATTTCAAAAATTAGAAATGCTAATTTAAAATATAAAGTACATCAAGTAGATATTAAAGGTAAACTTTACAACAAAGTATTAATAGGCCCATATTCATCAAGAGCTGTGGCAAAACAAAATATAGATAATATAAAGAAAAAACTAAGTATTTCAAGTGCTTACGTACTAAAATTTTAAGAGTAGATAAAGAAGAATGAATTTTTATAGCAAAGAACTATTTTTAGACCAGTTTACACCCGTTTCAATTTATGAAAAAGTTAAATCATTATATAAAAATGAAGTGACTTTTTTATTCGAAAGTACTATTAATTCAAGTGATGGGAACTACTCATTTATAGCAATTGGTGATAGAGAGCGAGTTTGGTATGAAAATAATACTTGTTTCTATAAAAATGAAGAAGGAAATGTTAAAGAAGTAGAATCAAATCCACTATCATTTCTAAAAGAATATTACAAAAACTTTGACAAAGAGTTCTATAAAGCCAAAGCGCAAGAGCTAGGAATTGGTTTAGTAGATGGTTTTATTGGAAATATTGGTTACGATATTGGAAAAGAGTTTGAACCAAAATTAAAAGATTCAATGAATAATTTAGTTGATCAACTTAATATTCCTGATTTAGATTTAATCAGACCAAAAATTATTTTAGGTTTTTCACATAAAACATCTAAACTAATTATGGTTACATCTATTGATGAATTAAAAGATGAATTAGAAGTAATTGAAGATGAATTATTTACTCCTTATGAATTCACACCACTTAAAAAAGCTGAACTTTTAGATGAAGGTAAATTTAACTTCTCAAAAGAAGAGTTTTTTGAAATGGTTGCAAAATCAAAAGAGATGGTAAGATCTGGTGATGTATTCCAAATTTTAATGTCTAATAGATTTATTCAAAAAGCAAAAGTGGACCATTTAAGTTTTTATAGAGCATTAAGATCAAAAAATCCAAGTCCTTATCTATTTTTTCTTGAATTTGAAGACTTTTCAATTGCAGGAAGCTCACCAGAAGTTATGATTAAACTTACTGATGGGCACCTACTTTTAAGACCAATTGCAGGGACTAGAAAAAGAGGTAAAACAATTGATAAAGATTTAGAGATGGAAAATGAACTTATCAATGATACTAAAGAGAGAGCTGAACACTTAATGCTTGTTGATTTAGGAAGAAATGATGTTGGACGTGTTGCAAAAGCTGGAACTGTAAAAGTTACAGATTTAATGAGAATTGAGAGATACTCACACGTAATGCATATCGTATCTGATGTAGAAGCAGTTATTGATGAGAAATATGACATGTTTGATTTATTTGCAGCAACATTTACAGCAGGAACAATGACAGGAGCTCCAAAAATTAGAGCTATGGAATTAATTGCTCAATTTGAAGGAATCAAAAGAAACTTCTATTCAGGAAGTATCGCTTACTTTGGATTTGATGGGAATATGGATTCAGCAATTACTATTAGAACTACTATGCTTACAGAAGATAAAGTTATATTCCAAGCTGGTGCAGGTGTTGTTGCTGACTCTAAACCAGAAGACGAATACCTAGAAGTTCATAATAAACTAGCTGCAAACATTGCAACTCTAAAAGATTTATCTTAAAAAACTAAAATAAACTTCTCTTCTTTATTTAATATTAGCTATTATTTCAAAACTAAATAATGCTAATATTAAAGGACTCACATTGTTACTTGGCGTAAATATTGACCACATCGCAGTTTTAAGAGAAGCTAGAAAAATAAACGACCCTAATCCCCTTGATGCACTTCCTATTTGTAAACTATCAGGTGCAGACCAAATCACTATTCACCTAAGAGAAGACAGACGTCATATTCACGATAATGATGCAAAAGTTATAATTGAACAATCATCACTACCAGTTAATTTAGAGTGTGCTATTGATGAAGAAATCATTGATATTGTTTGTAAACTAAAACCAGCACGTGCTACACTTGTTCCAGAAAAAAGAGAAGAAGTTACAACTGAGGGTGGACTTGATGTAAAAGGAAGTTATAAAAAACTTCAAAAAGCAATCAAAAAACTACATGAACATGAAATTGAAGTTTCGTTATTCATTGACCCTAATAAAGAGATCATTGAATTATCTTCAAAATTAAAAGTTGAATGGATTGAATTACATACAGGAACATTTGCTAATATCTATGCAATGTTAAATTCAAATCTAAGAAATACACACCATAGTATTAAAAATTTAGAATTATCAAAAAAAGAGTTGTCATCTAAATTAGAAGATTCAATTAAAGAGATTAAAAAATCTTCTAAACATGCAGTTAAAAACAATTTAAAAGTAGCAGCAGGACATGGATTAAACTACCAAAATGTTACATTAATTTCAACAATTAAAGAAATAGAAGAGTTAAATATTGGCCAAAGTATAATTGCTAGATCAGTTTTCACTGGTTTAAAAGATGCAATTATAGATATGAAAAACTTAATAAAATAAGGCTAAAAATGAAACCTAAAATTGCTATTAGTATTGGGGACTTAAATGGAATTGGAATCGAGATTGCATTTAAATCTCATGACAAGATTTCAAAGCTATGTGAACCAATATATTGTATTAATAATAAAATGCTTAAAAGAGCAGCAAAAGAGTTAGAATTAGAAATTCCAAAAAATTTCAATATTGCAAAAACAAAAGGTGATTTTGAAATTAAACCAGGAAGAGTTAGTGAAAAATCTGGGAAATTTTCTTATGACTCATTTATGCAAGCAATTGATTTAGCTGACAAAAAAGAAGTTGATGCAATTTGTACTTTACCAATTAATAAAGAAGCATGGAATAAAGCTGATATTAAATATAAAGGTCACACTGAAGTACTTCGAGATTATTTTGGTAAAAATGCAATTATGATGTTAGGTTGTAAAAAAATGTTTGT
>DKNG01000005.1:3787-4008 GCA_002470185.1 Arcobacter sp. UBA7394
ATTTAACTCAATTTTTTATTGATTATCATAAAAATGTAAAGAGTGATAATATTGGTGTTTTAGGTTTAAACCCACATGCAAGTGATAATGGTGTTTTAGGAGATGAAGAAGTTCAAATTTTTAAAGCAATTAAAAATGCGAATAAAACTTTAGGTTCTAATATCTTTAAAGGCCCATTAGTACCTGATATAGCCTTTTCCCCAATGTCTAGGAAAAACTAC
>DKNG01000077.1:0-1474 GCA_002470185.1 Arcobacter sp. UBA7394
AAATATACTAATTCCATACATCAACTTTCATTATTTTATATTATTAATATGATATATAAAATGTTATTTATTTCTGCTTTTCATTCTTAACAAATAACAATAATTCTCCACTAAATATCACCTTTACAAAACTTTGGCTATAATCGGATATTAATACATAAAAATATTTATTTTATAAAAAATTTTGAAGGAATTATAATATGCCATTATTAGATAGTTTTAGAGTTGACCATACAATTATGCCTGCACCTGCTGTAAGAGTTGCAAAGACAATGAAATCACCATCAGGTGACGTAATCACAGTATTTGATTTAAGATTCTGTGTTCCAAATGAGAAGATGTTAGGTGAGAGAGGTATTCATACATTAGAGCACCTTTTTGCTGGATTTATTAGAGAGCATTTAAACTCTGATACAGTAGAAATCATCGACGTTTCTCCTATGGGTTGTAGAACTGGTTTTTACATGAGTTTATTAGGTAATCCTGATGAGCAAACTGTAGCAAAAGCATGGAAAGCAGCAATGGAAGATGTACTAAAAGTACAAACTCAAAATGACATTCCAGAATTAAACGAATTCCAATGTGGTACATACCAAATGCACTCATTAGAAGAAGCAAAACAAATTGCACAAGATATCTTAGATTCAGAAATCGGTGTAATGTCAAACGAAAAACTATTCTTATCTGATGATAAATTAAACTCTTTAGGAAACTAATTTAGTGACTAAAGAATTGGAGCTTTTCAAAGAGCTATTTGCAGACTATCCAAACATAGCAATACTGCATGTAGATAACTCTTTGAATTTAGTAAATGATGCACTTGAGGAAGTGAGAAGTAAATGCGAAGGTCAAATCAAATATATAAAATTTGAGAACGAACCAGATGCAAGACTTCGAGCTACTGCTCGAGAATATGAATACATAATTTTAGGTGATATCTTATCACACTGTCCAAACAAGGACAAAATCCTAAAGCTTATGTATAAAGCTATAGAAAACTCTGGGAATATTATAATTCTAGAGAGAAAGTCTAACAACAATAAAGATGAGATTTTATCTTTACTTGATGATTTAGGGTTTATGGCTTCAAATAGTATTGATCTATTTGAAGAGTTTTATATTTTCACTGCTAAAAAAATGCATCATTGGGGTAATGGACTGTAAACTTGGAGTTAATAAAAACACAAGACGGTTCAAACACCCTCTATTCTGCTAAATATAATCAACACTATCACAACGTAGATGATGGTGCTATAAATGAAGCTTTATCAAAACATATAATTCCTACATTTGAATTTCAAAAAGACAAAGATGAACTAAATATTTTAGACATTTGTTTTGGATTAGGTTACAACACTTTTTCTACAATATATTATGCAAGAAAAAACAATCTAAATCAAAAACTAAATATCTACTCTCCTGAATTAGATGGAGATTTGGTTCGTTCATTAGAACACTTTGAATTTCCTAGTGA
>DKNG01000077.1:1548-2353 GCA_002470185.1 Arcobacter sp. UBA7394
GAAGATGATAGTTTAAAAATAGAGATTAATATAGGTGATGCACGGGAATATATCAAGAGTTTCGATGAAAACTTCTTTGATATAGTTTACCAAGATGCTTTTTCTTCGGAAGTAAACAATGAACTTTGGACGAAAGAGTATTTTGATGATATTAATACTATCTGTAAAACAGACTGTGTTATGTCAACATATGCAATTGCAACACCTATTAGGTTATCCATGTATGAAGCTGGATTTATTATATATCAACATAGACCAGTGAAGCGAAAAATCACCCTAGCTTGTAAACAAAAACAAGAGATTATGGGAAA
Source organism: Arcobacter sp. UBA7394 (assembly GCA_002470185.1). Classification (GTDB taxonomy): domain Bacteria; phylum Campylobacterota; class Campylobacteria; order Campylobacterales; family Arcobacteraceae; genus Poseidonibacter. The sequence continues at coordinate 1,860 of DKNG01000077.1, forward strand.
ATACATCGACATGGATTTGAAACAGACACGTAACAAAGAAGCAAGAGCATTATATGACAACAAAACCATTAATAAACCAGAACCATGTTAAATACATTCAAGGTTCCTTACCAATTATAATATCATCCTGTCACGGGGGAAATTATTCCCCTAAAGACATACCAAATAGAGACTTTGGTGTATTTGATATGGATGATTATACACAACAACTGACTCAAGAGATTTTAGAAGAGTTTTTTGCCCAAACAAATCAGTTTCCCCATGCTGTTATTATGAATCTATCTAGAAAAAAAGTAGATGCAAATAGAAGTATAGAAGAAGCCACAACAAATGACAAAAAAGCAGTAGCTTCATATAAATCTTTTCATGATTTTATTAAAGAATCAAAAAACCAAATAGAAAAGAATTTTTCAAAAGGTTTATATATAGATATTCACGGTCAATCACATTCTCATCAAGCAATAGAGTTTGGATATTTACTTACAAACGATATT
>DKNG01000077.1:2466-11251 GCA_002470185.1 Arcobacter sp. UBA7394
CCTTTTTCTTTCTCAGAGCAAGTAAGAGGTAATTTCTCATTAGGTACATTGATGATGGATAGAGGGTTTGATTCTATTCCTTCTTCAAAAATACCATCTGCTTCAAGAGATGATGAGTATTTTGAAGGTGCTTACAATACTAGAACACATGGTTCTTTAATATCAGGAAAAGTATCAGGAATTCAAATAGAATTTCCTTATAATTGTAGAGATTCAAAAGAGTCTAGAGTTAAAACTGCTAAGGCTTTAGTATCTTCTATTATTGAATATATGCTGATTCATTTTGGGATTGATTTAAAAAACTAGTATAAAATATATTCTATTAAAGTAGATGAATTAATCTACTTTAATAACTGCTGCTCCTCGTCTTGAGTCACAACCACCATTTAGATTACCATCTACTGCTTGAACTCCTCCAAAAAATACATTTAGAGAATCAAAATATTGTAAATCATAATGCTTTTTAAGTTCTTCTCGTATTACCTCATCACAAGGTGGCTCCATACATACACTTCCTTTTTCAAAGTGTATTCTAGGACTATTAATACTATCATCTAAATTCATACCATAATCAAGGTTATTCACAATAGTTTGAGTAATAGCAGAACGTATTCTATTACTTCCTGCACTTCCTAGTATTAATTCTGGATTTCCATCTTTTAATACAGCAGTAGGTGCCATCATAGATGGTAATCTAATACCATGGGGCCAAGAGAACCAACCATGAGGGTTTAAGTCCTCTTCTCCCATCATATTATTTAACATTATTCCAGAACTAGGAATTACATGACCTGAGCCCTCTCCATTTGTTGTAGTTACTGATACTGCATTACCCTCTTCATCTATTACTGATAGATGTGTTGTATTACCCCATAGATTAAGTCTTGAGTGCATAGTAGTACAGTAGTTTTTGATTAGTCTATCATTTTGTAATATATCTTTTAGTTTAGGGTCATGCATAAATTCATCTACATGTTCCTTTCTAAAATCACTAGTAGTATTAAAAGCTTCAATCATTCCTTTTACATATTCATAAGATCTATAATCTTTTAAATCATACTTCTCTAATATCTTTAAAGTAAAAGCAATTAGTATTCCTCCTCCACTTGGTGGTGGGTTTGTTACTATCTCATATCCCTTATAGTTAAAATCAATAGGTTCTCTTTTAATACACTTATAGTTCTTCAAATCTTCTTTTAATATAAGTCCATCATTGTCTTTCATAATCTTTTCTATTTCATCAGCTACTACACCTTCATAGAATACTTTACTTCCCTCTTTTGCAAAAGCTTCTAGAAAATCAGCATAAGCAGGATTCTTAAAAAGATGTGTTTCATCTATTAGTGTTTTATCATCTATACCATATACATCCATACTAGACTTAGTAGAAGTAAAGATAGGCTCTAACAGTTTTACAAAACTAGCTTGCATCCCTGATAGATATACACCCTCTCTTGCATATTTAACTGCTGGTTTTATTATCTCACTTAAAGGTAATGTTCCTTTATCTTTATGTACTTGATATATACCCTCTACTAATCCAGGAATAGCAACAGACCCAGCTCCTATATGAAACTCTTGTACTGCTGCTCCAAAATCTACATATATTGGATAAAACTCTGGCTCTTCTACTCTTTTTTTAGGAACCTCAACAAAAAAATCATAAAGTTCTGGTTTCTTACCCTTTTCTAGGCCTAATAAGAAGCCTCCACCACCAAGAGATGTAAATAAGGGTTCACATATAGGAGCTGCTAACATAACAGCTAGAGCCGCATCATATGCATTTCCCCCTATCTTTAATATATCTGCTCCTGCTTGTGCTGAATTTGTATCCCCAGCTGCAACTACACCTTTCATTTAATAATTCCTACCTTTTCCACTTCATTTAAATCTTTTGTTTTTTCATATATCTCTATCATATCTTGTGCAATTGAATTCTTTGATACTATACTTAGTGCCTTTTGTTTAAACTCTTGAGTTATTAACTCTTCTTTATCTAACTCTTCTATTAGCTTATATATGGCATCTCTTATATTTACTTTCTTTGAATCCACAATAAAATCAGCATCCATTGAATACCTAGAGGCTTTCCACATATTTTGTTTTAGTACTTGCATAGGTTCATATGATACTTCTTGTACCTGTGATAGTTTACATATACCCTTACATAGTCCTATTATTACTTCTAGTCTATCAAAGTCATGTATAGCATCACATACTCTAAACTCTATAGTTTTAAAGTTAGGTTGAATTCTCACATCCCACCATATATCTTTTTCACTACTTATTACTTCACTATTGTATAAAATGTCATATACAGACTTCATATGTTCATAAGATTCAAAGTACTCAGGTATAGATGCTTTTGGTAATCTATCAAAGATTTTAGTTCTATATGAGTGTATACCTGTATCTATACCATTAGAATATACAGAAGAAGCAGATAATGCTACAAGCATTGGTAAATAACACAATGAGAAGTTAAAAGCTTTTAAAGCCTTATCAAATGTTTTAAAGCCTACATGCACATGTAAGCCACATATAGAGAAATCATCTAATAAGATTTTATGCTCATTTGAAAGTTCATGGTATCTTTCATTTGTTGATAGTTCTATATTGTTTTGTTTTAAAGCACTAGCTCCACTTGATTGTAGAATTAAGTTCTTTTTCTTAGCTAAGGTATTAAGCTCATGAGTAATTTCTTTGAAGTATTCTATTAACTCACTTAGTTTATTAAAAACAGGAGTATTAATTTCTAACATGGATTGTAAGAATTCAGAAGTAATATTGTTTTTATATTTAGCAGATAGATTTGACTTAAAATAATCATACTCATTTGCATAACTTAAGTCATCTGCATTTAAAATCCGCAGTTCTAATTCTGCACCTAAAGTAAATATATAACCGTTTGTAAATTTATCAAATATCAAGCTGCACCAACTTTTTATAATAAGATTTATTGTACTATCAATACTAGCATAAAAATTATAAAAAAGGTTATTACCATGCTTAAAAACGTAATTTTGACTATATTTACAGCACTTTTTTTTATTAGCTGTAGTTCAAATGAATTAAAAGAGCCTAATCCTAAATGCATTGAAAAACCAAAAACTGGAATGTGTAAAGCTATGTTTATAAAATACTATTTTAACAATGATAGTAATAAATGTGAAGAGTTTATTTGGGGTGGATGTGGTGGAAATGTTCCCTTTAAAAGTTTAAAGGAATGTAAACAAACTTGTGAAGAGTAAACTCGCAGTTATTCTGCAAGTTTACCTAAGATATATCTTTCTAAATCTCTTTTAGAAACTTCTTCTTTTAATGATTGAGCAAAAATAGTCTCCACTTTTGAAGAGTACTCATCATAAGGGAAATATGGAAAATGTAATTTCCATGATCTTTTGATTAGCTCTAAACTAATCTTATCTCTCATTTTTGATCTAAAAAAGTTAAACCCTACGAATATAGCAGCAGTTATAAACATTGCACCTAATATTGAAATATGTGAGTCTATATTTGCTAATGGTTTATGAGTCAATAAAGATATTGGAATTACAATAGCTAAAACAATAGCAATATAAACTATATATGCTCTACTAAGTCTTAACCTAAATCCTAACTTTGCAGGATCTACATGCATTCCTTCTTTATACTGTCTATTAGCTAAAAGTAAGTCTCTTAATAATATTGGTTGTTTTGAAATAATATAAATATACTCTAAAATTCTATCTTGGAATGTTTTCTCATTAGACATTTAATTATCCTATAAATTAATTGCACATATTTTATCTAATTTAAGATAATAATGTGTTAATTAAACATGCAAAGTTTATTTCTTCGCAACTTTTATTGTGAACAATGCCCCGTTATCTACATTTGACACATTTATAAATCCACTCATATTTCTCTCAATAATATTCTTTGACATATATAATCCAATACCCGTACCTTGGGTTTTATGTCTTGTTGTAAAATATGGTTCAAATATTTTATTTATAATTTCTTCATTTACTCCACCTGCATTATCTTTGATTTTTACAATGGCAAAGTTTTCACCCTCTTTAATCTCTATGTTTACATTTGGGTTTTCTATTTTTCTCTCTAATAATATATCTTTTGCATTAGAAAGTACATTTAATATCACTTGTGAGTATTCATTTTTGTATCCAATTATATCTGTATCTTCAAGGACATTAAACTCTACATTAATACCATGGTATTTTAAAGAAGATTCCAGAATATGATAAGCTTCTCTACAAGCTTTTTCAATTGAGAAACACTCTTTTTCACCCTGAGGTTTAAAGAAATTTTGAAAATCAGATATAGTCTGAGACATATATGATGTTAGTTTATTAGCTTCTTTTATTTTTGTATCTAAATACTCTTTTGTAAACTTATCAAAATCATAAGTTACTTTCATATTCATATGAATTGCCGATATTTGCGTTAGTGGTTGTCTCCATTGATGGGCAATATTTCCAATCATTTCACCCATTGAAGCAAGTTTTGATTGTTGGATTAGTATTTGTTCTTGCTCAACTCTTTGTGTAATCTCTTTTTGGATTTTATCTTCAAGATTATCAATCATATCATTCATCATAACTTTTAATTCATTTAGGGATTCATTATTACTATGTTTTGTAACTCTTGTTCCTAGATTTCCACTTTTAATATTTGCTAAAACCTTTGTGGCATCTTTCATTACAATTTCATCTTTTTGAATATTCTTTTGAATATTTGCCACATTTGAATTTATTTTTGATGCCATTTGATGAAATTCATCTTTTGAATGAATTTCTATTTTTTTAACACTAGTTTTTTTACCATTTAAATATGAGAAGAAGTCATTTAGCCCATTTTGTACAGTATGAATTGAGTTAATAATATTACGAGCCACTAACCAACCAATTAGTGTAGAAGCTACAAAAATTATAAATACTGAAAGTATAATAGATAATTTTAACTCTTTGGCTTCATCAACTGCACCAGAATAGGCAATAGTGGAGTTATTCAGAAACTCACTTTGTTTTTTCAATAAAGTATTTAGTAATTGATGAAACTGTTTTCTACTTGAAGTAGTAACATTAATATAAGCACCCTCTTCAAACTCTTCATCTAAGTACTGTTTTGTTTGATAGATAAATGTTTTATAGTTATTCCACATTTGCATTATTTCAGAATTATCTTTTGCTACTGTTTTAAACTCTTTATTTAAAGATATTAATAATAAATCTAAATCTTTTTGGATATCTTTTCTAATAGAACTATTTGGAGCCATTACTAAAGATTGAGTTATTTCTCTAAGTCTATAAAGTGGTGTAATAATCTTATCTTGTAGGGATAAAACCTCTTGAGATTTACTATGTACTACTTTTAGTGTATCTTTATTATGTTCACTAATATTTATTGATTTATATGCAAGTAGTGCTATTGATGTACAAAGAATTAGGAATAATACCCCTAATTTAAAAGTTATATTTATTTTATTTAATAATTTCATGTTCAATTCTTTTTGGTTTTATAGCTTTTTTTAGCTCTTGTTTATACTCTTTATCATCTCTTATTGACCAGTGATCTTTACTAATTTGTATCTCCCATAAAGGAATAATTCCACCTTGATAAGGTTTATATATCACTTCTTTATTAACAGCTATTACTTTATTTGGAGATGGAACTCGAAGAGTATAAGCTTTATCTCTTGCTCTGTAAAGTATCTTTTTTACTACTTTTGTATACTCATCTGAACCAATTTTACTTACAAATAACTCTTGTATATAATCTTGCATTAAATCATCTTTTTTAATAGTTGACCAAGCTCCAGAGGTTTCATAAATGAAAAATACAGTCCATGGGTTTTGATAATACCAGTCATCATCACCCCAAATTAACATATCCCATTCTTTCGTATTTTTATTTTTATTTGTTGTTAATAATTGTTCATAAATATCTTTTTCACTATTTGTAATAATATAGTTAAATTTCACACCATATTTTTTCAACTGAAACTCAATACCTTTAAATAAAAACATAAATCTATCTTGAGTAAAAATATCCAAAGTAAGATTGTCTAAAAGCTTTTTTAGTTTTTCTGATGAAAATTTATTCTCTTTAAAATCACAGTTTTTAGCTATCTTCCCTACTACATCAAAGTTAATTGAAGCTGTAAAAGGAGATACTTTTCCTTCATTTTTATATACAAAATTTAGTAGATTCTCTTGATTTAACGCTTGATTTAAAGCCTGTCTAATCTCTTGATTTTGTAGTTTTTTATTTCCATTTATTAGATTAAAAAATATTACAAAGTTATCTGTTGATTTAGAGATAATTAGTTTTGAATAATCAGATAATAAAACCTCTAACTTCTTATTAAAAGGAAGTGGCATTAAATCTAGTTTTCCCTCATACTTTGTAATATCTTCTATTGCCTTATTCACATCTAGTTGTGTATAAACCGTAATTCTTTTAATTTTTGGAAAATTCTTATTCCAATAATGTGGATTAGCAACTAACTCTAGTTTTTCTGTTTGTTCATTTCCTATTGCAAAACCACTCTCTAAAATATAAGGACCCATTCCAAAAGCACCAGCAACTTTATTTGCACTTCCAGTTTCAGCTCCTACTGGATTATATTTTTGAATATACTCTTTTGTATAAAAAAACACCCTTGCTAAGTCTGTTAAAAACATCTCATATTTTTGTTTTAAAACTATTTTGAAATATGTATCATCTATTTTTATAATCTCAAAATCTATTTTGTCTATATTCGTATATAAAAAAGGATTTTTTCTAAAAAACTCAAGATTATATATCACATCATCCATAGTGAAATCTCTACCATCTTGGAACTTCAGATTTTGTCTTAACTCAAAGATATATGTATAATCATCTACTCTTTTATGGGATTTTGCCAAATCATATACCCAACCTTGCTTATTATCATAAGATCGAATAAGTCCAGCATTAGTTGATTTTGAAATATATGAATAAGGAATTGATGGAAGGAATATATTTATATGAGATTTAGGATGTAAGTTTTTTGCAATATTTTTACTAGAAGAATCATCCCTAAATTCAAATTTAGAGATGAGATGATCATGGGCAAAGCAGTTGAGATAAGTAAATATCAGTATAAATATAACTCTAAACAAGACGATACCCCACTCCAGATAGATTAAAAACTATATCTGTTGGAAGCTTTTTTCGCAAGTTCCGCACTAAGGATCTTAGTGCACTATCAGTCATAATATCATCACCCCAAACCAGTTCTTGTAGTTCATCGTAGGAAACTACTCTATTTTGATTTGAAATTAACACTTCAAAAAACAACATCTCTTTTTTATTTAAGATAATTGATTCGTCTTTATACTTTAATTCTTTTTTATCATAATCATATTTATAATTATCATCAACTTTTAAAACAACTTCTTTATTCACATCTAAAACTTCTACACATTTTTCTAAAACTTCGAATAAAGGTTCTAACTCAATAGGTTTTACTATATATTTTTCCATATGTAACTCAACAGCTTCTAGTAAATATTTCTTATCAGTATGAGCTGTAATCATTACAATTGGTATATCACGGTTCGTTTGTCTTACTTTTTTTACAAATTCAATACCGTTTAAAATAGGCATATGAATATCACTTAGGATAATATCAGGATTTTTCTCTTCATATAGTTCAAAAGCTTCAGCCCCATTTGAGGCTTGAATAACTTCTTTCACATAATATCCTAATGAATCAGCGATATTTTCTCGAATACCTACCTCATCTTCCGCATAAAGAACTGATAATGTTTGTAATTTTTCTAATAATTCTTTTTGCATTGGATTTCCTTTTTATTAATTATAACCAACCTTAGTGTTCAGTTTTAATTAAACCATTGTTTGCATTAGATTTTAAGAATCTAATAATATCAGATGACTCATCATCATCTAAAGTTGTTCTTGTTCTCATTGATGGATAAATAGCTTCCCATTCAATCATACTTAAATGTGCAATTTGAGGTGGTGCATGACATACAGAACACATCTCAAAATATAACTCTTGAGTTTCATCCCAAACAGCTTCAACATCTTCACTTAATGCATCTTTTGCAATAGTTCCACTTAACTCAACTTCAGTACCAGCTTTTTTTGAAACTTTAAAACCTTTATCTAAAGTCGCAATTAAAAGTTCTTTCCCAGTTGTTGAATAGATATTAAGTCCATCTTGAAAACCCTTAACTGTAACATTAACAGTTGACCCATTATCTTTTTTAACACTTACTGGAACACCTATGAAAAGTTTTGATACTTTCCCATCTTTTGCTTTTAACTCTGTGTTGCTTTCAACAACAAATAAATCACTTGCATTTACTTGGGCGAAAGACCCAAGTAATATTGCAGATGAAATTAATGTTTTTAGTAAAAATTTCATTTTTTATCCTTCTATAATTTTTGGTGCGCTATATGCTAGGTTTGGTTGAACCACACCAGCTTTTTTGATTGAAACAAGTACAGTATTTGCTGTAGTTGCTTGCGCCATTGATGATGTTGGTCTAGACGAAGTTAAAAGGTTCGCTTGTCCAGAGTTACATCTTGTTTTATCTTTACTTGCATCATCAGGAGAATACCAAGCACCCTCTTCAATTGCAACTACGCCATCTCTAATAGTATTAGTAACAACAACACCAGCAAGTACACTTCCTCTGTCATTGTAAACTTCTACAATCTCACCATCTCTTACACCGAATTTTTTCGCATCATTTGGTGAAATTCTAATAGGTTCTCTACCTTGTACTTT